>CAZPWN010000038.1:0-16052 GCA_964590475.1 uncultured bacterium
GAGACCATGGGGATGACGGGCGCCACGCCGTCGAGCGCCTCGGCCAGCGTCGCCACGGTCTTGATCTTCTCGTCGTAGGTGAGGGTGGCGGCCTCGCCGAGCGAGCCGAAGGGCACTATGCCCGTGCTGCCGGCGTCCACCATCCACCTGGCGTGCTCCGCCTGGAGCTTGTAATCGATGCTGTAATCCTCGTTGAACGGCGTGGTGATGGCGGGGATTACCCCTTCCCAGTTTACTTTCATACCGTCTCTCCTTCCTCTCTCGCGGCCCTGAGCCGCTCCTCGACTATCTGAAGGTTGGTGCGTACGTGCTCTCTCATGGCATTGGCGGCGGCTTCCTCGTCGCTCCGGCTGATGGCCTGCACGATGAGGGCGTGCTGGGAGCGCGCTATGGCGCTGACGTTGACGTCGCGCGTGAGGATCTTGACGCGCATGACGCGCTCGCTGAGCTTCTCCACCAACTCCTCCAGCACCGGGTTGCCCGACAGGCGGGCCACCAGCGCGTGGAACTCGTTGTCCGCGCGGATGTGCTCGGCCTGGTCCTCCGGGTCCAGGGCGTTCATGCTCTCCAGGTGCTGCTGCAAGGCTTGGCGCGCCTCCTCGTCGATGTTCCGAGCCGCCAGCGAGGCGGCCATGCTCTCGAGGTGGCTGCGGACCTCGTAGGTGGCCACGGCTTCCTCCAGGCTGAGATCGCGCACCCTCACGCCGCGGTTGACCTCGATCTGAAGCAGACCCTCCTGGGCCAGCTGGCGGATGGCCTCCCGCACCGGCGTGCGCGATACCTGCAGCGATTCGGCCAGCTCCTGCTCGCGTAGCCACTGCCCCGCTTCGAGCCTTCCGCTGAGCAGTTCACGCCGAAGGTGCTGGTACACACCTTCGGCCACCGTCTGCGGCCGTTGAAAGAGTGGCATGGCATATTGTATGTTGCATACAATCCAAAGGCAAGGCCTGTTGCAAGGCGGAATCGAGGTCGTACGGATAGTGGAAGTCACTCCCCCAACGCTCCCCGCTCTCCAGAAGTCACGTACGGAAAGGGAACACATGTACCTAACGAACCGCGCACGCGTCACGCGTCTCGCATACCTCTTGGTGGTCGGCCTCCTGCTGTCGGTGGCCGCCGCCCAGACTCACCTCAACATCGCCATGCCGGGCTCCACCGGCGCCCCGGCCGACCCGCAGCGCGCTTCCGACATGGGCGCCTACACCGTGGCCGAGATGATCGCGGACACGCTGGTTCTCTACGCCGACAACGAGTACGTGCCCGCCCTGGCCGAGAGCTGGAGCACCTCCGCCGACGGCAAGCAGCACACCTTCAACCTGCGCCCGGGCGTCACCTTCCATAACGGCGAGCCGCTCACCGCCGAGGCCGTGGTGTTCAACTTCGAGCGCATCATGAACCCCGAGGACCCCCTGCACGCGGCCGGTCAGCTGACCGCCGTCACCAACCTCGAGGCGCTCGACGAGCTCACCTTCCGCATCACGCTGGACTCGGTGGACCCGGACTTCATCCTCAAGCTCACCAACGTGTGGATGGTGGCGCCCGGCTCCGTGGGCGACTCCGCGCCCGTGGGCAGCGGTCCCTTCAAGATCACCCGCTACCTCCCCGACCAGCAGATCGACCTCGTGCGGGTTGACGACTACTGGGGCGGCACTCCGGTATTCGAGACGGCCACCATCCGCAACATCCCCGAGCCCGGCACCCTCGTGCTCGAGCTCGAGGCCGGCGCTGTCGACCTGATCACCTTCGCGCCCAACAGCCACGTGCACCGCCTGGAGGCCGCCGGCTTCACCCCCATGCTGTTCGGCTCGGTCAACACCGCCGTGCTGGCCATCAACAACGCCACCGTGCCGGACACGGACCTGCGCCGCGCCATCTGCTACGCCATCGACCGTGACGTGCTGCTCAACAACGTGTACGCCGGCATGGGCCGCCCGCAGACCACTCTGGCGCTGCCCGAAGGCTGGGCCTACAACCCCGACGTGCCGGGCTTCAACTACGACCCGGAACGCGCCAACGAGATCCTCGACGCTGCCGGTTACGTCGATACCAACGGCGACGGCATCCGCGAGAAGGACGGCGTGCCCCTCAACCTCGACTTCCAGGCGCGCGCCGACGGCGAGTGGCTGCTGGCCACGCAGGTCATGCAGCAGTTCCTGGGCGACGTGGGCATCGGCACCACCATCACGGCCGCCGATCGCGACACCTACTACGCCAACATCCGCACCGGCGCCTACGACCTCGGCTGGTGGCTCAGCAACGCGCAGCCCGAGCCGCCCATCGTGGAGTACGTCTTCCACTCCGAGGACTACTGGAACGTAGTGCAGTTCCACCGCCCCGAGGTAGACAGGCTCGTGACCCTCGGCCGCTCCACCCCCGACCAGGAAGAGCGCGCCGAAGGCTACCGCGAGCTTCAGCAGATCTTCTTCGACGAGGCCATCCAGTGCCAGCAGTTCTGGGTGCAGCAGGCCCACGTGCTCGACTCCAGCCTCCAGGGCGTGGAGACCACCTCGCGTGGTGCGCTGCTCTACCCGCACCTCTGGCATTTCGAGTAAGTAAACACAGAGAACAAGGGGCGGCGCCTGAAAGCGCCGCCCTTCGTCCGCCTCCCAGCCCCAAGCTTCTAGGAGTCTGATGTACAGCTACATCGCGAACCGGCTTCTCTACGCGGTATTCGTCGTCCTGGGCGTACTGACACTGGTGTTCCTCGCGATGCACCTGACGCCAGGCGACCCGGTGGATATGCTCATCCCGGCCGAGGGCGGCGGCGTGGGCAGCAGGGAACTCGCTGCTCAGCTGCGCGCCAGGTACGGCCTCGACCAACCCCTATACGTTCAGTACGTCAAGTATGTTGCCAACGCCTTCCAACTCGACCTGGGCAACTCCATCCGCACCGGGCGCCCCGTGCTGGAGGACCTGAGGCGCCTCTATCCCGCCACCTTCGAGCTGACGGTGGCCAGCCTGCTGGTGGCCACCCTCTTAGGCGCCGGCGCCGGCATCATCGCGGCGCTCAGGCGCAACGGCGTCGTCGACAACCTCGTCATGACCCTGGCGCTCATGGGCGTGTCGTTGCCCGGCTTCCTCCTGGGCCTCGTGCTCATGCTGGTGTTCGCGCTGCAGCTAGGCTGGCTGCCGCCATCGGGGCGGGTGGCCGGCTTCGGGTGGGAGAGCCTCCGGCACCTCATCCTGCCCGCCACCACGCTGGGGGTAGCGGCGGCGGCCATCATCGCGCGGCTGGTGCGCTCCGCCATGCTGGAGGTGCTGAGCGAGGATTACGTGCGCACGGCCCGCGCCAAGGGCCTCTCCGAGCGGCTCGTCATCCTGCGCCACGCGCTCAAGAACGCCATGATCCCCATCGTCACCGTGCTGGGGCTCGAGTTCGGCACCCTGCTGTCGGGCGCCATCATCGCCGAGACCATCTTCGCCTGGCCGGGCCTGGGCCGCTACCTGATAAACGGCATCACGGGTAAGGACTTCCCCACGGTGCAGGGCGCGGTCATCGCCATCTCCGCCACCTTCGTGCTGGTGAACCTCGTGGTGGACCTCATCTACACCGCCCTCGACCCCCGGGTGCAGTACCGATGAGGCGCAACCTGCGGCGCTTCTTCCGCAACCCGCTCACCTGGCCCGCGCTGGGGGTGCTGGTGCTGCTCGTCGTGGCGGCCATCTTCGCGCCGCAGCTGGCCACCCACCAGCCCAACCGCCAGGACTTCCTGGCCATCCTCCAGCCGCCCAGCGCGGAGCACTGGCTCGGCACGGACGAGCTGGGGCGCGACATCTACACCCGCGTGCTCTACGGCGCGCGCATCTCCGTCACGGTGGCCCTCCTGGCAGTGGGCCTAGGGGGCGCGGTGGGCATCCTGATAGGCCTGCTGGCCGGCTTCTTCGGTGGCGCCACGGACAACGTGCTGATGCGCGTGATAGACGTGCTGCTCGCCTTCCCGGGCATACTGCTGGCCATCCTCATCGCCAGCACCATGGGGTCGGGCCTGACCTCCATCATCGTGGCCGTGGCGGCCTACTCCGTGCCCACCTTCGCCCGCATCATGCGCAGCTCGGTGCTGGCGGTGAAGGGGCGCGAGTTCGTGGAGGCCGCCCGCGCCGCCGGCTCCCGCAACCTCAACATCATGGTGCGGCACATCTTCCTCAACAGCTTCACGCCCGTGCTGGTCTACGCCACGCTGCTGATGGGCAGCGCCATCCTCACCGCCGCGGCGCTCTCCTTCCTGGGGGTGGGCATCAACCCGCCCACGGCGGAGTGGGGCGCCATGATCAGCGCCGGCCGCAGCTTCATGCGGCAGGCGCCGCACATCATCCTCGGGCCCGGCGTGGCCATATTCCTAACCGTGCTGGCCTTCAACATCCTGGGCGACGCGCTCAGGGACACCCTCGACCCCAAACGCTAAGGAGACACCCCGTGACCAACGATCCCGTCCCCGGCGCCCAGCTAGAACTTCGCCCCTTCGTGGCGGCCCGCCAGGCGCGCCTGCAGGAGCGGCTGGCCGCCCTGAACGTCGACGCGTTCCTCACCTTCAGCCCCGCCAACCGGCGTTACCTCACGGGCTTCACCGGCTCCGCCGGCTACGTGCTGGTGACGAAGGGCGGCGCGGAGCTCCTCACCGACTGGCGTTACGTGGACCAGGCCGGCGCCGAGGCGCCCGGCTCCAAGGTCACCCTTTTAGGCGGCGACCGGCGCCTCTGGGGGCCGCTGGCCGCCAGCCTCAAGGCCGCCGGCGCCCGCCGCGTGGCGTTCGAGGCGGCGCACGTGAGCCACGCCTTCGCCGCCGAGGCCGCCAGCGAGCTGCCGGTGGAATGGGTGCCCACCGCCAAGCTGGTGGAGGAGCTGCGCGCCATCAAGGACGACTACGAGGTGGGCAAGATGCGCGCCAGCCTGGCCATCGCCGAGCAGGCGTTCGAGCACATCCTGCCCTTCGTGCGCCCCGGCGCCAGCGAGCACGACCTGGCCGTGGAGATGCGCCACCGCATGGAGCTGCTGGGGGCGCAGAACCAGCCGAACTTCCCCATCCTCGCCTCCGGCTGGCGCGCCGCCCTGCCGCACGGCCGGGCCTCGGACAAGGTCATCGAGAAGGGCGAGTTCGTGCTCTTCGACTTCGGGGCCGTGCTGGACGGCTACTACTCGGACATGACGCGCACCGTGGTGTGCGGCAGCGCCGACGCGCGCCAGCGCGAGATCTACGACCTGGTGCGCGGCGCCTGCGAGGCGGGCGGCGCCCTCATGCGCGCGGGCACCACCGGTCAGGCGGTGGACCGCGTGAGCCGCGACCCGCTCCTGGCCGCCGGCTACGAGGGCCAGATCCACGGCTACTCCGTGGGGCACGGCCTGGGCCTCGAGATCCACGAGGATCCCTTCATGAGCGAGGGTTACACGGCGCCGCTGCAGGCCGGCATGGTGGTCACCATGGAGCCCGGCATCTACATCCAGGGCTGGGGCGGCGTGCGGGTGGAGGACACGGTGCTCGTAACGGACGAGGGGCCGCAGGTCTTCAACACCGTCACGCACGACCTGCTGGAGCTGTAGGCGTGGAGTTCTCCCGCACCTACACCACGGTCGACACCCATGCGGCGGGCGAGCCGCTGCGGATAGTCACGGCGGGCATACCCCGCATCCCGGGCAGCACCATCCTCGCCAAGCGCGCGTGGGCGCGCGAGAACCTCGACCACGTGCGGCGCGCCCTCATGCTCGAGCCGCGCGGTCACGCCGACATGTACGGCTGCTACGTCACGGAGCCCATCACCGAGGGCGCCGACCTCGGCGTGATCTTCATGCACAACGAGGGCTACTCGGACATGTGCGGCCACGGCATCATCGCCCTCGCCACCGTGGCCGTGGCGCAGGGGCTGGTGGAGCGCTCCAGCCCCGAGACCCGGGTGGGCATAGATTCGCCCGCCGGCTTCATCGAGGCGTTCGTGGAGTGGGACGGCGCACGCACGGGGAAGGTGCGCTTCCTGAACGTACCGTCGTTCCTCTATCAGCGCGACCTGAGGCTGAGCACGCCCACGTTCGGCGACGTTACGGTGGACATCGCCTTCGGCGGCGCCTTCTACGCCTACATGGACGCCGCCCAGGTGGGCCTCACCGTGGTGCCCGGCAACGCGGCGCAGCTCATCGAGCTGGGCGACCAGGTCAAGCGCGCCGTGATGCGGAGCGTGAGCATCCAGCACCCCACCGTGCCGGAGCTGAACACTCTCTACGGCACCATCGTGGACGGCGCCCCGCGGGACGCCGCCAACCACCAGGCCAACATCTGCGTCTTCGCTGAGCGCGAGGTGGACCGCTCGCCCACCGGCACCGGCACCTCCGGCAGGGTGGCGCAGCTCGTGGCGCGCGGCCGCCTGGCTCTAGGGGAGGAGCTGCGCAACGAGAGCATCGTCGGCTCCGTCTTCACCGGCAAGGCGGTGAGCCGCACCCGGGTGGGCGAGTTCGACGCCGTCATCCCGGAGGTGGCGGGCCGCGCCTACATCGTGGGCTTCAACCAGTGGGTCATGCAGCCGGACGACGAACTGGGCGAGGGGTTCCTGGTGCGGTGACCGCAGTTCGCCGCCCAGCCTCAGCCCTGCACCAGCGGCAGCATGGCCATCAGGCGCCCGAGGACCCGCGCGCCGTCGGCCCGCAGGCCGTTGTGCTCGTACTCGCTGGTGACCCAGACCTCCAGGTTGGCCACCTGGGAGGCCGACTGGAGGGCTATGTCCAGGTCCACGTACATGTCGTGGAAGTAGAGCGCGGCGGCGGTGGGGACGCGGTTGTTGGCGAGGACCTCCAGGTCGTAGAGGGCCGGCCAGTCGTCCTTGACGGCCAGCAGCTCCGCGGCTTCCTTGAGGGGGCGCAGCGTCTCGTACTGGTCGAGCATCCAGGGGTAGACCATCTCGCCCGTGAAGAGGAACTCCTTGCCGGGCGCGTAGTCGAACTGGGGGAACTCGCCGCGCACCCGCTGCGCTGCCCAGTTGGAGACGGCGTTGGCCGGGTCGGCCTGGCAGTAGATGGCCTCGTGCAGCACGGTGAAGATGGCGCTGGTGTGGAAGCCCGTGGTGGCGAAGAGACGGTGGAGGAAGGTGTAGGAGAGCTCCTCGCGTCCGCCCACATCCACGAAGGCGTGCTCCAGCAGGTCGACCATGCGCTCGTAACCGCCGCTGGCGCCGAGCTCCATGCCGAGCTGCTGGAACTGCTCCACGGTGAGGCGCTGGCCGTTGGGCAGCCTGACGTCGTGGGTAAGCAGGTGGTCCGCCACGCGCCGGGCCAGCTTTTGGGCATGGGGGTAGCGGGCGAACAGCTCGCGGTTCTTGGCCTCCACCCGGGGGTAGGTGGCGCGGTAGACGGCGTCCGCCGGGCCGATGAGCGAGGGGATGCCGCCCGTGATGAACGTGGCGGAGAGCGCGTGCTGCGCCACGGAGAGGTAGCGCAGCACGCAGAAGCCGCCGAAGCTCTGACCCAGGATGGCCCACTTGGCGTCGCCAATAAGCTCCTGGCGGATCAGCTCGGCGTCCGCCACGATGGAGTCGGCGCGGAAGAGGGCCAGGAAGTCGGCCTGCGCCTGAGCGTCGCCGCGGGCAGTGACGGTCTGGTAGCTGACCGGCGTGCTGAGCCCGGTGCCGCGCTGATCCAGCAGGAGCACGCGGTACTGCTCGAGCGCCCGGCCTATCCAGCCGCCGCGCTCCTCGGGGCGCGGGGAGGCGCCGCCCGGACCGCCCTGGAAGAAGACCAGGTACGGGAGGTCGTCGTCCTTGCGGTCGGTGGCCACGAGCTCGCGGGCGAAGATGGAGAGGCTCTCGCCAGCGGGATCTGCGTGGTCGAGCGGCACCTGGAAGCGGCGGTTGGTGGCGATCATGCCGGGCAGGGCGTACTGCTCCTTGCGGGAGGCGTCGGGGTTGGCGGTGGTGCTCTTGGGGGAACCAGAAGTGCCGGACATAGTGGTGAGATGGTAACCGGTCGGCCCCGGGCGCGGCTGTCCGGCCGGCTCGGCCTTGGCATCGGCCTTGACATCGCTCGGGACATCGGTCGGCACAACGGTCGGCACAACGGCCTTGAGATAGGAAGGGGTTCTGCAGCAACTCTATGAAGCGCATCTCGTTCATCGATTCACATACCGGCGGTGAGCCCACCCGCCTTGTAACGGCCGGCGGGCCGGACCTGGGCACTGGCCCCTTAGATGAGCGCCTAGCGCGCCTCCGTGGCGAGTTCGACGCCTTCCGCCGCGCGGTGGTTACGGAGCCGCGCGGCTCCGACGTGCTGGTGGGGGCGCTGCTGTGCCAGCCAGTATCGGACGCCGCCGCGGCGGGCGTGATCTTCTTCAACAACGTGGGCTACCTGGGCATGTGCGGTCACGGCACCATCGGGCTGGTGGCCACGCTGGCGTACATGGGTGAGCTGCAGCCCGGGCGTCACGTGGTGGAAACGCCGGTGGGCGACGTGGCGGCCGAACTTCACCCGGACGGCAGCGTGAGCGTGCACAACGTGCCCGCCTACCGGCACCTGGCCGGCGTGAGCGTGGAGGTGGAGTGGCGTGGGGGCCCGGTGACCGTGACGGGCGACGTTGCGTGGGGCGGCAACTGGTTCTTCCTCTGCAGCGACCCGGTGGAGGCGTTCGGTCTGCAGGTAGACACGGGCGACCTGGCCGCGCTCACCGACTTCTCGGGGCGTGTCAAGCAAGCCCTGGCCGCCGCCGGCGTGACGGGCGAGGGCGGCGCGGAGATAGATCACGTGGAGCTGTTCGTGCCCGGCGCGGACGGCGCCGACTCGCGCTCGTTCGTGCTGTGCCCCGGCATGGCCTACGACCGCTCGCCGTGCGGCACGGGCACCAGCGCCAAGCTCGCCTGCCTGGCGGCGGACGGCAAGCTGGAGCCGGGCCGGACCTGGGTGCAGGAGAGCGTGATAGGAAGCCGCTTCGAGGGGCGTTACGAGTGGGCCGGCGGCTCGGCGGCCGCGGGCGGGGGCAGGGTGTTGCCCGTCATCACGGGCCGCGCGCACGTCATGGCCGAGGGCACGCTGGTAATGGATCCAGAGGACGAGTTCGCCTGGGGTATCGGATGAGCCGCCACGTGGTGGTCGTCGGCGCGGGCATCATCGGCCTGACTAGCGCCTACTACCTGCGCCAGCGCGGTTTCGAGGTGACGGTACTCGAGCGCGACTCGGCCGAGCGGGTCACCACCTCGCACGGCAACGCCGGCATGGTGGTGCCGAGCCACTTCATCCCGCTGGCGGCGCCCGGGGTAGTGGCGCAGGGCGTGCGCTGGATGGCGAACCCCCGGAGCCCCTTCTACGTCAAGCCGCGCCTCGACCGCGACATGCTGGGCTGGGGCTGGCGCTTCTGGCGCGCCGGCACCGCCGCTCATGTGGCGCGCAGCGCGCCGCTGCTGCTGGCACTCAACCTGGCAAGCCGCGACGCGTACGTGGAGCTGAACGAGCTCCTGGGCGGCGGCTTCGACTTCGAGCGGCAGGGGCTCACCATGCTCACCGCCACGGAGCACGGCCTGGAGGAGGAGGCCAAGGTGGCGGCCATGGCCCATGAGCTGGGCATGGCGGCCGAGGTGCTGGACCGGGCGGCGGTACAGGCCATGGAGCCGGGCATCACCCTGAACGTGGTGGGCGGCGTGCACTTCCCGGAGGACGCCCACCTGGACCCCGCGAAGTTCATGCGGGTGCTCACGGAGCGCCTGCGGGCGGACGGGGTGGAGCTGCGCTTCGGCTGGGAGGTCACGGGCTTCGGCGAGAAGAGCGGAAAGCTGAGCTCGGTGACGGGCCACTCGATGACGGGGGTGGCGGAGAGCGTGACCGCCGACCACGTGGTGGTGGCCGCGGGCAGCTGGTCTTCGCGCCTCGGTAGGCAGCTGGGTCTACGCCTGCCGATGCAGCCGGGCAAGGGTTACAGCATGACGCTCGAGCGCCCCTCGCAGAGGCTGCGCGTGCCGTCGCTGCTGTCGGAGGCGCGCGTGGCGGTGACCCGCATGGGGGAGAGGCTGCGTGTGGGCGGCACCATGGAGATAGCGGGCTTCGACGAGGGCGCCAACGCCGTGCGGGTGGAGGGCATCATCGAGTCCGCCCTGCGCTACTTCCCCGACCTGAAGCGCGAGGAGTTCGACGCGCCGCCGCGCTGGCACGGTTTCAGGCCGTGCTCGCCCGACGGGCTGCCGTACCTGGGCAACTCCCCCCGCCACGCCAACGTGACGGTAGCCACGGGCCACTCGATGATGGGCGTGAGCCTGGCGCCCGTTACCGGCCAACTGGTCGGGCGGCTGGTGGCGGGGGAGCCGCCGGCGCATGACGTGTCGCTTCTGCGGGTGGACCGCTTCGGTTGAACCTATCTTGAGGTGTGAGAAGCCTGATCGCTGCACTTGTTATGTGCGTGGCGGGGGCTCTTCACGCCGAGCGGTTGACCACCGTGGGCGTGGTGGAGGTGCGCCTGTCGGCGTCAGGCGTGCGGTCGGGCTCGCCGCTGGTGAGCGAGTCGGGGCGCGTGGTGACCATCTCCGGGGCCGGCACCTTCCGCCTTTCGGGGCAGTTGCAGGGCGGGCGCCTGGAAGTAAACAGTTCCGAGCCGGGCGCCGTGACCCTGGTTCTGGACGGCGTGGGCGTGTACGCGGGCACGGGCCCGGCCCTGGTGGTGGAGGCCGCCGAAGAGGTGGTGCTGCGCCTGGCGGAGGGCAGCTTCAACACGCTCTTCGCTGGTGGTGAGGTGACGGCCGGTCAGCCGGACGCGGCGCTGTTCGCCCGGGCCCCGCTCCGCATGGAGGGAAATGGCCACCTGCTGGTCATGGCGCCCTCGCAGCACGGCGTGGTCAGCGGGGGAGAGGTGCACGTGCTGGGCGGCGTTATCACCGTGAACGCCGCGGACGACGGTGTGCGGGCCGAGAACCTGACGGTGAGCGGCGGCGATCTGCTGGTGTTCGCGGCGGGTGACGCGCTCAGAAGCACCGGCACCGAGGACGGGTCGGGCCGGGTGCTGCTGAGCGGCGGCTCGCTGGACCTCGTGGCGGAGGGCGACGGCGTGCAGGCCGAGCGCGTGCTGCTCGTAAGTGGCGGCAGCGTCAGCGTGGCGGCGGGCGGCGGGCACCGCGTGGTGCCGGGCGAAGCGTCCACCAAGGGTCTGAAGGCAGGGCGGGAGCTGTTCGTGGAGGGCGGCAGGGTGCTTGTGGATTCGTCGGACGACGCGCTGCACTCGGACGGCAGGTTGGTGGTGTCGGGCGGTGATCTGACGCTGGCGACGGCCGACGACGCGGTGCATGCGGACGAGTCGGTGCTCGTGTCCGGCGGCCGCCTGGAGGTGCTCGCCTCGCGCGAGGGGCTGGAGGCGCCGCGCGTGACGATCTCCGGTGGGACTGTGCTGGTGAATGCGAGCGACGACGCGCTGAACGCGGCGGGTGACGCTCCGAGCAGCGACCTGCTGGCGCTCATCAGCGGTGGCCACGTGGTCCTGAACGGTGGTAGCGACGCCGTGGACAGTAACGGCTCCGTGAGCGCAACGGGCGGCACGGCGGTCCTGAACGGGCCCACCACCTTCATGAAACCTGCCATCGATCGTCACGAGCAGCACAGCGTGCTCCTGGGGGGCGCCACGATCGTGGCGGTTGGACCGTTGGCCTTCGGCCGTGAGTCGGCCGTGGACCCGAGCTCGACCCAGGCGGTGCTCTTCCTGGAGTTCGATCGGCGGGTGGAGCAGGGGACGGCCGTGTCGATCCGCACGGATGACGCCGTCATCGCCACGTTCTTGGCGCCCAAAGCGTTGGTGCGGATGAGTTTCACCTCGCCGGCGGTGGTGGCTGGGAAGAGGTACGAGGTGTGGCTCGGCGGTGTGCCGGTGGGGGCGGAGCTGCCCGGTGGCGTGTTCGAACCTCCGGGCGTGACCGGCGGGAGCCTGTGGCGGCGAGTACTGGCGCTCTGAGCGACCGCGCGCTGCCGCTCACGCGTTCAGACCTGCTTGCCGTCCACTAGACCTACCGCCTGCATGAGGGCGTACATGGTGGTGGGCCCCACGAACTTGAAGCCGCGGGAGCGTAACGCCTTCGCCAACGCCTCCGACTCCGCCGTGCGGGTGACCTGGCCGCCTGCGCCCGTGGGCGTGCCGTTCGGCTGGAACGACCAGATGAGCTCGGCCAGGCCGCCCTCGTCCCGTAGGCGCACGGTGGCGCCAGCGTTCTGGATGGTGGAGAGGATCTTGCTGCGGTTGCGGACGATGCCCTCGTCGGCCAGCAGGCGCTCCACGTCCGCGTCGTCGAAAGCGGCCACCACGTCCGGTTGGAACTGGTGGAACGCTTGGCGGAACGCCTCGCGCTTGCGCAGGATGGTGGACCAGGAGAGGCCGGACTGGAACACCTCGAGCGAGAGGGCCTCGAAGAGGCCGCGCTCGTCTCTTACGGGTACGCCCCACTCGTGATCGTAGTAGTGGCGCATGAGGTCGTCCGTGGAGGCCCAAGCTGGGCGGCTGGGCGTGGGATCTGCGCCTGCGGCGGTGGCTGCTTGGGTTGGGGTTCGGGTGGGTGCGGACATGACGACTCCTCGACTAGGACCTTAGGGCGGCTCGCCGTGGCCACCTGGCCTCAAGCGTTCCTCTATACGCACCAGCCTAGCGGCACGACGGGGATGACGCCATGGAGGAGCGCCCACACCCGCTAGGCCCATGTCCGCTTGGCCCCTGTCCGCCAGCCACTATGCTGTGCCATGCGCAGAGTGCGGTACGCCATGCTCGTCTCCCTGGACGGCTACATAGAAGACCCGCAGGGCAGCATCGGCTTCACCACGCCGAACCCTGAACTGCACCGGCACTTCAACGAGCGGGAGCTGGACGTAGGCACCCACCTTTACGGCAGGCGCCTCTACGAGACGATGGTGCCTTACTGGAGCGCGGTGAACGACGACTCGGACGCTCCGGACGAGGAGCTCGAGTACGCCCGGAACTGGAAGCTGGCGGAGAACGTGGTGTTCTCCCGCACGCTGACGGAAGTAGGGCACGGCGCCCGCCTGGTGCAGGGGGACGCCGTGGCCGAGGTCGCCAGGTTGAAGGCCCTACCGGGCAAGGACATGGACGTCGGCGGAGCAGGTCTGGCCGCCAGCCTCATGGCCGCCGGCCTCATCGACGAGTACCGGCTGTACGTCGTGCCGGTGGTACTCGGCGGGGGCAAGCCGTTCTTCGCGCCCGGCGTGGCGGTGCCGGATCTGGAGCTGACCGACGTGGAGCGCTTCCCCGGCGGCGTCGTCATGTTGCGCTACCTCGCGGGGAGCGCGTCCGGTAACGGCTAGAAGCCTTACTGCAGCCTGGCCTCGATGTCCTTCAGGACCGCGTCCAGATCGAAATCGGCGGGCTTGCTGTAGATCTCTTCGTCCGCGACGCGGATCTTGAAGATGCCGCTGTCGCCCGTCTTCAGCTTCACGCCGTCGACCTTCTGGCCGAAGCGTTCCAGGATGCTCTTCTGGATGTCCTGGGCGCGGGGGAGGTGACCGCAGGGGACGCAGTAGTGGATCTCGACGGTGGGGGTTGCCATGGTTAGGTTCCTTTCGGTTACAGCTGGAAGCCGCTGGTACGGGGCCCTGAGCGGGCGCTGCCTGACCCGAGTCTAGCCACTGAATCCGGGTTCCGGCGTTCCCCGTAACGCACGGCGTGGGCTGCGGGGCGCCCTGCACGAGGTGGGCATAACGCGGGTGTAACGGCCGGCCGAGCAAGCTACGCTCGGAGGTTCCAGATGCATACGCCACCGGTTCAACCTGCCTGCCCCGCGGTGGGTGCCCGCTCTTCCGGGGCGAGCCGCAGCGCCCCGAGCCAGAGGGCCTGGCGGACCGTTGCGGTTCGCCGACTGCTCCTGGCCGCGCTGTTCGCCGCGTTACTCGCCCTGCCGCCAGCGTTGGCCGCGAACATCGCCGTGACCACCACTTTCGACGAACTGGACTTCGTTCCCAACGGCAACTGCTCTCTGCGGGAGGCCATCGTTTCCGTGAACGAGGGGCGGAACGTGGGCGGCTGCACGGCGAGCGGCGCCTACGGCAACTCGGACACCATAAGCGTCCCGGCGGGGGAGTACTTCCTGACCCGCGTTCGGGCGCTGGGCACCATCCATGTGGAGTCCGATCAGGACGTGAACAACCTCAACGTGAGGAAGTCCGTTCGGATCGTAGGTGCGGCTGCAGGATCGACCGTGGTAGACGGCACTTATGTGGGCAGCAGTGATCCTTACGGCGATTACCAGCCCACCGGCGGCGTGTTCGAGATCCTGGATGGAGCCACCGTGCGCATGGAGGATCTGACGGTCAGAGGCGGGAGCGCTTCCTACGGCGGGGGGATCTACTCCGCGGGGAACCTCACGCTGCACAGGGTGGCGGTAGTAGGTAACGAGGGCACGCTGGCGGGCGGCGGCATCATGAACTGGGGCCGGTTGACCATAGAGAACTCGACGGTGGCCAACAACGTCGCGGACGAGGGCAGCGACCGGAGCAGCGGAGGAGGCATCTTCAACCGCGGCACGCTCCACGCCCTCAACGTGACCATCAGCGGGAACGCGGCGGGTGTAGGCGGCGGGCTGGCTACGGCCGTGAACGTGGAGGCGCCGATCAGCACGACGCTGAGCAGCGTCACGATCAGCGGCAACGAGGCGCTGGCGCGCGGCGGTGGCGTGGACCGAGACGACGAGGGCGCTCACCAGTTCGGCGAGAGCAATTTCTACCTGGAGTCCACCCTCATTGCCGGGAACGCGTCGCAGGGAACGGCGCCGGACTGCCGCGGCACGTTCGAGTCCTTCGACTTCAACCTCGTAGGCGACGCCACCGCCTGCTCGGGCTTCGCCGGACTGAACGACCAGAAGGGCACTTCCGCTGCCCCGCTCGACCCTCTGCTCGCACCCCTCGCCAATTACGGCGGCCCCACGGAGACCCACGCCCTACTGCCCGGCAGCCCGGCCATCGACAGGGGGCCGCTGCAGATCCTCGAGAGCTGCCCCGCCACCGATCAGCGCGGCATGCCCCGGGCCGAAGATGGGGACGGCAACGGCTTCGTGCACTGCGACGTGGGGGCGTACGAGGCTCCCGAACTGGTCACTCCACAGGCCAACCTGGAGACCGAGCTGGCGGTGGACAACGATCCCGTCGGGGCCGGCGGCTCGCTCACCTACACCATGACCCTCACCAATCACGGCCCCAACGACGCGGAGTCGGTGCGGTACGTCTTCCAGGCGCCGGGCACGCTCACCGGAGTACCGACCGGCTGCAGCATCAGCGCCACCGTGGCCACGTGTGAGCACGGGGCCCTGAGTGTGGGTAGGGTCACCCGCCAGTTCAACGTGACCGCCCCCGCCACGCACGGGGTGGTCATAGCGGTCGCCACGGTCACGAGCACCACGGATGACCCGGATGACAGTGACAACGAGGCGCAGGTAGGGACCCGGGTGGTGGCGCAGAACTCGGCGGACCTGGCGCTGGCCATAACGGGCCCGAGCAGTGCGGCGCCTGAGGCCGAACTGGAGTACGTGCTCACGCTACGGAACCTGGGGCCGGAGACTTCCGGGGCCACCACGCGCGTGACCGCGCAGATACCGCCCAACACGGAGTTCCTGCGAGCCAGCAGTGGCTGCGCCCGCGTGAGTCAGCTGGTGAACTGCGTGGTCGGGGCGCTGGCGCACGGGAGTTCCGTCGCCGTGAACCTGACGTTGCGGGCGCCGGGGAGCCCCGGCACCGTCACGCTGACGGCCAGCGCGCTGGGAGAGGTCGACCAGGACGGCGTGCCCGCCAACAACAACGCCAGCTGGGGCACGCGCGTAGAAGCGCCGCGTGAACCCGCCGCCGATCTGGCGCTGACCAAGCTGGGGCCGGAACAGGTTCGGCCCGGCAGCTCGTTCGACTACCGTTTGGTGGTCAGGAACCACGGGCCCGACGCAGCCACCGAAGTGGTGATCACCGACACCCTGCCGGAGGGCGTCGTTCTCGAGTCGGCGGCGCCGGGCTGCTCGCTAGGTGCGGGGACCGTGACCTGCGAGCTCGAGGCCATCCCGGTGGGCGCCAACGAGAGCGTCTGGCTGACCGTGACCGCTCCGGCTTCGGAGGGCGAACTGCGCAACGTGGC
>CAZPWN010000039.1:0-15679 GCA_964590475.1 uncultured bacterium
AGGTCTTGATGAAGTCGGCGCCCGCCATCATGGCCACCAGGCTGGCGCGGTAGACGTTGCGCAGCGTGCCGAGTTCGCCGGTTGCGAGGATGGTCTTCAGGTGAGCGTCGCCGCAGGCGGTGCGGAAGGTGCGCACCTCGTCGTAGAGGGCCTGCCAGTCCTGCAGCAGCACGTGCCGGCGGGAGATGACGATGTCGATCTCCTCGGCGCCGGCCGCCACGGAGCGGCGGATCTCCTCCACGCGCGTCTCGAAGGGCGAGAGCCCCGCTGGGAAGCCGGTGGAGACGGCGGCCACCGGCAGCCCGGAGCCGCGCAGCGCCTGTACCGCCGTGGGGATCATGTCGTGATACACGCATACGGCGCCGGTGGTGAGCTTCAGGTCGGCTACCCCGAGCTCCTCCAGCAGGTCCTGCCGCACGGGCGAGAGCGCCTTGGCGCAGAGCCGCCGCACGCGGCCCGGGGTGTCGTCGCCCGCGAGGGTGGTGAGGTCGATGACGCTGACGGCCTTGAGGAGCCAGGCGGCCTGCCACTCCTTCTTGACGCTGCGGCGCGTGGTGAGGGTGGAGGCACGCCGCTCCGCGGCGCTGAGGTTGACGCGGGCGCCCTGCACCCAGTCGAGCTCGAGCGGCGTGCCGGGGTTGCGCTGCACGGGCGCGAACGCCGGACCCGTGGCCGGCGCCGGCTCGGTGGCCGCTGCGCCGCCAGCTTTCTCTCTACTATCTATCTGCATGCCAGCCTCTCTTCAGCGGGCCCGCGCCCGGTCGGTGGCGGGTTCTCGGAACGGCCTTCCGGACGACGCGTCACGGCCTTCCGAGGTAGTCCCGAACGGCCCGAACTAGCGTGAGCTAAAGCATACACGGCCGTATGATGACGCCCAGCTACCCCTATACCCGGCGCCCGTGTAACGAACGCGCACGCGCACCCACTCGCGTACGCACCTCTACGAGGGCGGCGCCGGCGTGATCCCCTAGGAGGTCCTCCATGCAGCTCAGCCGCTTCCCCCGCCGCAGGTACACGCAAGGGTACACACCCCTGCAGCGCCTCCCCCGCCTCAGCGAGTACCTGGGCGGCCCCACCATCTGGGTCAAGCGCGACGACCTCACGGGCCTGGCGGGCGGCGGCAACAAGACCCGCAAGCTCGAGTTCCTCGTCGCCGACGCCCTGGCCCACGGGGCCGACACGCTGGTCACCACCGGCGCCGTGCAGTCCAACCACTGCCGCCTGACGGCCGCCGCCGCCGCCAAGGAGGGCCTCGCCTGCCACCTCCTCATCGAGGAGCGCATCCCGGGCAGCTACGACCCGGAGGCCAGCGGCAACAACTTCCTCTTCGGCCTGCTCGGCGTGGAGAAGCTCGAGGTGGTGCCCGGCGGCTCGGACCTGGCGGCGGGGCTGGCCCGCATGGCCGACGACCTGGAGGCGCGGGGACGCACGGCTTACGTGATCCCGGGCGGCGGCTCCAACACGCTCGGGTCCCTGGGTTACGTGGCGTGCGCGGGGGAGCTCCTGCAGCAGGCGTTCGACCAGGGGGTGAAGTTCGACCACATGGTGGTGGCGAGCGGCAGCGGCGGCACGCATTCCGGTGTGGTGGCCGGGCTGCGGGCCATGAACGCCGGCCTGCCCGTCACGGGCATCAGCGTGCGCGCCACCAAGGACGCTCAGGAGGCCAAGATCCTGGCGCACGCGCGGGAGACGGCCGCGGCCATCGGCGCGCCGGGCGCGGTGGCAGCCGAGCACGTGCAGGTGGAGGACGGCTACGTGGGCGAGGGCTACGGCTACCCCACGGACTCGATGGTGGAGGCGGTCAAGCTGTTCGCGCGCCTGGAATCCATCCTGCTCGACCCGGTGTACACCGGCAAGGCGGCGGCGGGACTCATCGGCATGGTGCGCGAGGGCCGCTTCGGCCGAGGCGACCACGTGCTGTTCCTCCACACCGGCGGCGCACCCGGCCTGCACGCTTACGAGGAGCTCTTCCGGGCCGACGGGGAGCCGCCTCACGCCGACACGGGCGGTCGCTGACGACCCACTTTTTGACGGGGCGCCGGGCCCCGAAGGTTAGCGAAAGCTCAAGTGATGAACCTCACGCATCGTGCTAGGCTGACTCCCGCATCGGAGGTTGGTGGCGTAACCCATCTGGGGGCCGAGAACCGCCAGTAGCGACTCCGTGAGCACCGATCATGTTGGAGGAACCAGTGAAGAAGATCTTCTCAACCCTAGCTGCGGCCATCCTGGTCCTGAGCCTCTTCGGCGGCAACGCCTTCGCTCAGGGCGACGTTCCCGAGAAACTCGTGATCGGCATGGTGCCCAGCCGCGAGGCGGACGCCATCGTCGACAGCCTCGACCCCATCGCCGAGATGCTCTCCGAGCGCATCGGTGTTCCGGTCGAGACCTTCGTCTCCACCAACTACGTCGGCCTGGTAGAAGCCATCGGCACCGGCCGCGTTGACGTGGGCATGTTCGGCCCCGCCGCCATGGTGCAGGCCATGGACGCCTACGACGCCGTTCCCCTCGTAGCCTCCGTGCGCCAGGGCAGCACCACCTACCGCGCCCAGTTCAACGTGCGTTGCGACAGCGGCATCGAGTCCTTCGAGGACCTGCGCGGCAGGACCATCGCCTTCGTGGACCCCAGCTCCGCCTCGGGCTACCAGTTCCCGTACGTGACCCTCAAGGAGACCCACGGGATCGACCCTGACACCGAGATGACCTCCGTCTTCGCGGGCTCGCACGACGCCTCGGCCCTCGCCGTCTACAACGGCGACGTCGACGTGTCGGTCACCTTCGGCGGCTCGCCCGGCTCCGACGGCCGCGAGACCATCGAAGCCGACTTCCCCGACGTGAAGGAAGTCGTGTGCATCCTCGGTTACTCCAACGACATCCCCAACGACGGCATCGTCGTGCGTCAGGGCATGGACGCCGAATTCATGGACACCGTTGCCCAGGCCCTCATCGACATCGCCAACACCGAAGAAGGCAAGGAACTCACCCAGACCCTCTTCAACGTCACCGAGTTCGCCCGCATCGAAGATCCGTCCGTCTACGACACCGTGCGCGACGTCTCCGCGACCTTCCAGCGCCAGTAAGGGTTCCGGGCTGATCCAAGCCTGAACACTGCCATGGGAACGGGCGGCAAGCCGAACATCTCGCCGCCCGTTCTCGTGTAGCGTTATCTTCGACGTGACTCATATCCAGTTCAACGACGTAGAAGTCGTCTACAAGACCGGTCTCAAAGCGCTCAAGGGCGTGACCCTGGAAGTGCCCCGTGGGCAGTTCACGGTCATCGTGGGCCTTTCCGGCGCCGGCAAGTCCACCCTCATCCGCACCGTCAACAGCCTGGTGGTACCCAGCAAGGGCAACGTGGTGGTGGACGGTGTAGACGTGACGGCCGCCAGCGGGGCGGCGCTGCGCAAGGCGCGCTCCGACATCGGCATGATCTTCCAGACCTTCAACCTGGTGAAGCGCTCGAGCGTGCTGCGCAACGTGCTTTCGGGCCGCCTGGGCGACCTGCCGGCGTGGAAGGGCGCGCTCGGCGCCTTCCCCCGCGAGGACATCGCCTACGCCCACGAGTGCCTGGCGCGCGTGGGCATCCCGGAGAAGGCGTTCGTCCGCGCCGACGCGCTCTCGGGCGGTCAGCAGCAGCGCGTGGGCATAGCCCGGGCGCTGGCGCAGAAGCCCACGGTCATGCTGGCCGACGAGCCCGTGGCCAGCCTCGACCCGCCCACCTCGCGCGCCGTCATGAACGACCTCAGGCGCATAGCCCGCGAGGACGGCATCACCACCCTGGTGAACCTCCACTTCATCGACATGGCCCGCGAGTACGCGGACCGCATCATCGGCATGCGCGACGGCCTCGTGGTCTTCGACGGCACGCCGGACGAGGCCACCGATTCGGCGTTCGAGGACATCTACGGTCGGCCGCTCGAGCAGAAGGATCTGCGCGGTGCCTGACCGAACCGCCATACCGCGGCCGCCGGCGGCGGGCCGGATAAGGGGCGCCATCACGGTGGCGCTGCTGGCGGCCGTCTTCGTGATCGCCTTCCGGCAGACGGGCTTCAGCTTCGACGCCCTGTTCACCGGCACCGCCGACTTCTTCCGCTTCTTCGGGCGGCTGGTACCGGACTGGACGGCGCTGCCCCAGATCTGGCCCAAGCTGGTGGAGACCATCCAGATCGCCTACGTGGCCACCATCGTGGGCACCCTGATCGGCCTGCCGCTCATCTTCCTGGCGTCCTCCAACACCACCATCAACGGCGCGACCCTGTGGATCTCGCGCACCATCCTCACCATCCTGCGCTCCATCCCGGACCTGCTCTGGGCGGCGCTCTTCGTGGCCATACTGGGCCTCGGCTCACTGCCCGGGGTGGTGGCGCTGACGTTCTTCACCATCGGCGTGCTGGCCAAGCTCGGCTCGGAGACGGTGGAGGCGGCCGATCCCGGTCCGCTCGAGGCGCTGCGCGCCGCGGGGGCGGGCCGTAACCGCACCATCCTCTTCGCGGTGGTGCCGCAGGTGGCGGCCACGATGGTCTCCTACATCCTCTACGTGTTCGAGATCAACGTGCGCGCCTCGGTCGTCATCGGCCTGGTGGGCGCGGGCGGCATCGGTCAGCTGCTGAACACCTACCTGAGCTTCTTCGACTACCCGGGCGTGGCCACCCTGATCATCGTGATCTTCGGCGTGGTCCTTCTCATCGACGGCTTCAGCGTGTGGGCACGCTCGAAGCTCATATAGGCCGCCATGACAGACACGAGTATCCCTACCCAGCTACCCAAGGCGCCCGCGAGCGTCAGACGCAACCGCACGCTCCTGATGATCGGCGCCGTGCTCATGGTGGTGCTGTTCGTGGTGGCCCTGGTCACCATGGACCTGCCCACCTGGAGCCGGTTCCTCACGGGCCTCGAGCGCAACTTCATGCCGCTCATGCGCGGGCTCGTGGACCCGGAAACCGAGATCTTCGGTCTGGCGTGGAGCGCGATGGTCGAGACGTTCTTCATGGCCATCCTCGGCACCGCCCTGGGCGCACTGCTTGCCTTCCCGCTCTCGTTCTTCGCCTCCGGCAACCTCCTGGGCGGCACCCGCTGGGCGCTGCCCGGCAAGGCCGTGCTGGTGGCCGTACGCACCTTCCCGGAGCTGGTGCTCGCCATCATCTTCGTGGCCGCCGCCGGCCCGGGCCCCACCGCGGGCATCATGGCCATGGGCATCCACTCCATCGGATACCTGGGCAAGGTGTTCTCCGACGTGGTGGAGGGCATAGACCAAGGCCCCATGGAGGCCATCCGCGCAGCGGGCGGCAACCAGCTGCAGACGTTCCTGTACGCCGTGGTGCCGCAGGTGCTGCCCGAGTTCGCCTCGCACGTGCTGTACCGCTTCGAGATCAACCTGCGCGCCGCCACCGTGCTCGGCATGGTCGGCGCCGGCGGCATCGGCCTGCCCCTCATCCAGCGCCTGCAGTTCCGCCGCTGGGACGAGGTCTCCATGCTGCTGCTGGTGATCGTCGGCGTCATCATCGTGGTCGACGCCGTCAGTTCTCGCGTACGCAGCAGGCTCGTCTGATGCACGTACACTGGCACCGAGGTCAGCCATGAACTACTCCGAGTCCGACCGCCAACGCCTGCTCCACGCCGCCGCCGAGGTAGTGCTCGCCACCGTGACGGCCGACCGCACCGGCGTGGTGGCGTACTTCCGCGAGATGATGGCCGCCGGCCGTTACCTGTACGACGCGGGCGAGCGCTACGCCCATAACGAACTCGTGCAGGAGCTCCTGGCCGGCACGTCACAGCCCGAGGCCACCTCCGGCGACAAACGGACCCTCCCCCGCGAGCAGCTCCTGGCGCGCATCAGCGAGGTCGGGGATATAGTCCACGACGACGAGGAGGGCCGCGAGTTCAAGGAGTTCCTCTACGGCTTGGCCGAGCACATCGCCCGCGCCAGTGGCAGCCTCTTCTCCTCACGCATCAGCATGGACGAGCGCGAGTTCCTGGAGGAGCTGCGCACGCGGCTGCGGCTGCCGGAAGCCGCCGCCTGAGTTGAAGGGCCGCTGGATCTGGGGGCTCGCCCTCGCCTGCTTCGTGCTGGCGGCCTCCACCGGCGGGTACTACCGCTTCTCGCTGATCACTCAGCTGCCGGGCGTGCTGGACAACATCCGGCACGCCCACTCGCACCTGATGTTCTTCTCGTGGGTCACGCCGCCCCTCATGCTCCTTATCGGCGCCGACCTGGCCCGGCGGGGCGTGAGGCCGCGCGGCTTCGCCGCCACGGCGCTCGCGGCCGCCATCGGCGGCCTCATCACCTACCTGCCGTTCCTGAGGAGCGGTTACCACCTCACCCCCTTCGCGGGGAAGCTGCTGCCCATCTCGATGATCGCGTCGGGCCTCAACGGCCTGGTGTGGTACGCCTTCGCCATCCTCTACCTGCTGGCCACCCGCGGCGTCAGGCGCGACGCGCGCCTGCGGCTCTTCGACGTGGCCGTGGTGCTCATGCTGGTCAGCACCGTCGCAGTGGGTGGCCTGGCCTACCTGGGTGCCAGCGGCCAGATCCAGCGCCACGTGATGCTCGCGCTGGTGGACTGGTTCCTCACGCTGTTCGCCGACGGTTGGTTCGGCCTCGCCATCCTTGCGCTGGCGTCCCTGCACTCCGACCGCGCCCGCCTGGCCAGGCAGCCGGTGGGTGCGCTCGGCTGGATCCTGGGCGCGGCGATGGTCGTGCGGAGCGTGGGCCGCTACCTGGGCGACGCCCAGGCGGTCCAGGGGGCGCCAGCCCTGGAGGGCGCCGGCGGCGCCGTGGCGGCGCTCGCCTGGCTCGGGCTGGTGTTCGTGATCTGGCGCGTGGACCCGCACCCCTTCACCACGCAAGGCGGCACGGTCGTCGCGCCGCCCACCGGCGCCACGCTGCTGCTCAGGCAACTGGCGCTAGGACTGCTGGTGGTCAAGGGCGTGGTGGAACTAGCGGCGGCCACCCCGGGGCTCACGGGGTACATCAGCCAGCCGGGCTTCCGCATCTTCTTCCTGCACGCCTACCTGCTGGGGGCCGTCAGCTTCTCGGTCATCTACGCCGTTCGCTCGCAGTTGGGCGCCGGAGCGTTCCGCGGCGCGGCGCTCTTCGCGCTGGCGGTGGGCGTGATGGTGGCGGCCCTGGCGCCGCTCACCCCCGCGTGGCCGCCAGAGCTATCCGGCCTGTGGGTGCTCCGCGTGGCCGCCTACACGAGCCTGCTTCCCGTGCTGGTGGCGCTCTACGCGCTCGTCAGACTCGACCTCGGGTCCGGAAGAACAGCGTGGCAACGGCCATCACCAGCAGAGCGCCCAGGCACGCCAGCGCGATAGGTATGGATTCCGTACCGAAGTTGGTAACGGTGATGCCGATGAGCGGCGCGGTCACCACGGGCCCCAGGTTGGCGCCGGCCACCACGATGGGCGTGTACTGCTCGGCGCGCTCCGGGAAGACCTCCGTGAGCCACGCCAGCGCGGTGCCGAACACGGGCGCCAGCAGCAGCCCCACGGCCGCGTAGACGTACGGCGCGGCCATCACGTTGCTGGCGAACAGGAGGGTGATGGTGGCCAGCACCGCGGAGCCGAGCACCATGGCCGGCGGCCTTATGAACGCCGACAGGGGGGTAGCCAGCAGGCGGCCCACCGTGATGGCGGCCCAGAAGAGCGCCGGGAAGCCGGCAGCCGTGGCCGCACCGAACTGCGGCGTGAGGTGCTCGGTCTGGAAGTTCGCCACGCCGGCCTCCGTGGCCACGTAGAAGAAGTAGAGGAGCACGAAGAGCACCAGCAGACCGATGGCGGCGGGCGCGGCGGTTCTGGTAGCGGCTACGGCGCGCGGCACCTCCAGCAGCATGACGAGCGCGAGCAGGAGAAGCGCCACGCCCGCGAGGGTGAGGAACGGCAGGGCCAGACGCGGCTCGAAGGCGGCCACCAGTAGCGGTCCCGCCATGGCGCCCACCCCGAACACGGCGTTGAGGAGGTTGAGGGCCGGCGCCGAGTTGGGCCTGAAGCTGAGTGCCAGGAGCAGGTTGAAGGAGATGTTGAGGATGCCGAAGCCGGCACCGGCCAAGGAGGCGCCGGCCACCACCTGCCACCACGCCCCGGCCGTGGCGATGGCCACGAGCCCGCCTGCCACCCCGAGCGCCCCGGCGATCAGCACCCGGCGGTAACCGACCGCGCGGATGAGTATGCCCGAGGCTACGATGGCGAGGAACGCGCCCAGGAACTGGGCGCTGACGACGGCGCTGACCTGGTCCACCTCCAGGCCGAACTTTGCCCTGAACAGCGGAAGGGAGGGGCCGTACATGGCCTGTTGCGCACCTAGCAGGAAGAACGCCGCGAATCCCATGATGAGCAGGGGGCGGCGTCTAGGATCTTTGAACGCAGCGAGAAGCATCTGGAGGAAAGATACCGCTTAGGCGGTTCTCGGGAGCCTGGTACGCAGGACAAGGACGTGCGAGCGGAGCGAGTAAGGATCGTAACGTTGCGGAGACGGACAAGGGCCCCGGAGTCCGCTATGGGCGGGGCCTGTATACTCTTTGCCTGGTTACTCAGGAGGCGCCCTCGTGGCTGACGGTACGGAACAAGTGAACGAACTCCGCTCGAAGTTCCTTCGGTTCTTCGAGCAGAGGCAGCACCTGGCTTACCCCAGCGCGCCGCTCAAGAGCACCGATCCCGGTCTGCTCTTCAACGTGGCGGGCATGCAGCAGTTCAAGCCCTACTTCCAGGGAGCCACCCCGCGCTTCCCCGGCTACGGCGTATGGCACCGCGTGGCCACGGCGCAGAAGTGCATGCGGGCGGGCGGCAAGGATTCGGACATCGAGAACGTGGGCCGCACCAGGCGCCACCACACCTTCTTCGAGATGCTCGGCAACTTCTCCTTCGGCGATTACTTCAAGAAGGAGGCCAGCCTGTGGGCGTGGGAGTTCCTCACCTCGCCCGACTGGCTGGGCCTGGACCCCGAGCGGCTCTACGTGACCGTGTTCACGGACGACGACGAGGCGTACGACATCTGGGCCAAGGTCGTGGGCGTGCCCGAGGAGCGCATCAGCCGCTGGGGCGAGGCCGAGAACTTCTGGCCCGCCAACGCCATCAAGGATGGTCGCCAGGGTCCGTGCGGGCCGTGCTCCGAGATCTTCTACGACCGCGGCCCCGAGTTCGGATCCAAAGACGAGACGGGACCGAACACCGGCAGCGGCGACCGCTACATGGAGATCTGGAACCTGGTCTTCACCCAGTTCGATCTCAACGACGGCGTGCTGACGCCGCTGCCGCAGAAGAACATCGACACGGGCATGGGCCTCGAGCGCCTGGCCACCGTGGTCTCGGGCGTCAACGACGCCTACGCCACCGGCCTCTTCATGCCCGTCATCCGCCTGCTGGAGGAGCTGTCGGGCCAGCCGTACCAGGACGTGAAGAGCGTCGAGCAGCGCATCATCGCGGACCACGTGCGGGCCGTGACCTTCGCCATCGCGGACGGGGTGCCGCCCGCCAACGACGGCGCCGGCTACGTGATCAAGATGCTCATCCGGCGCGCCTCCCGCCAGGCCTTCCTCCTCGGCCTGGAGGAGCCCGTGCTGTACCGGTTGGCCGGCGCCGTGGTGGAGGCCATGCAGGAGGCCTACCCGGAGCTGGCCGCCGCCAGGGAGCGCATCCAGAGCTCCATCCGCGCCGAGGAGGAGCAGTTCCTCCGCACGCTGGGTAGCGGCATCGAACGCGTGAGCACGCTCCTGGAGGAGCTGGACGGCAAGGTGCTCAGCGGCGCCGTGGCCTTCGACCTGTGGCAGACGTACGGCTTCCCCTTCGACCTCACGGTGGAGATGGCGGCCGAGCGCGGTGTCGAGGTGGACCGCGCCGGGTACGAAGCGGCGCGCGAGGAAGCGCGTAAGCTCTCGCGCGGCTCCGGCTCCAAGCAGCTGTTCGGGGAGGAGATGGGCGCGCTCGGCCAGATAGCGGACCGAGTGGAAGAGACCGAGTTCGTAGGCTACGCAGCGCTGGAGGAGCCGGCCACGGTGGTGGCCCTGGTCAACGCCACCGACGAGGACGTGCCGGAGCTGGCGGAGGGCGCCAAGGGCAGCGTCATCCTGGACCGCACCCCCTTCTACCCCGAGGGTGGGGGCCAGGTCGGCGACGCCGGCAAGCTGGAATGGGAGGGCGGTGGCGCCGTGGTGAGCGGCACGGCCCGCACGCCGCAGGGCCTCATCCGCCACCAGGTTCGGGTGGTGCGGGGACCCCTCAACGTGGGCCGCGCCGTTCGCGCCAAGGTCGACCCGGCCCGGGTGCAGACGCAGAAGCATCACACCGCCACCCACCTGCTGCACTCAGCACTGCGCAAGGTGGTGGGCGAACACGTTACGCAGGCGGGTTCGCTCGTCACGGCGGACAGGCTGCGCTTCGACTTCACGCATCAGGCGGCGCTGACGCCCGAACAGGTCACGGAGATCGAGCGGCTGGTCAACCAGTGGGTGCAGCGCGACCTGCCGGTCGGCTGGCGAGTCGTGCCGCTCGACGAGGCACGTAAAGCGGGCGCCATGATGCTCTTCGGCGAGAAGTACGGCGACGAAGTGCGCATGGTGACGGTCGGCGGCGATGAGGCCGTCTCCGTGGAGCTATGCGGCGGCACCCACGTGGAGCGCACGGGCGAGATCGGCCTGCTGACCATCACGGCCGAGGAGGCCGTCTCGGCGGGTGTGCGCCGGGTGGAGGCGCGGGTGGGCAACTCGGCGCTGCAGTACCTGCAGGAGCTGCGGAACACGCAGCGCACCCTTGTGGGGCACCTGGGCGGCACGGCCGCCACCCTGGAGGAGCGGCTGCTCAAGCTGCAGTCCGACCTGAAGGAGGCGCAGCGGCAGTCCGCCCAGCTGCGCGACAAGCTGGCGGCCGCGCAGACGGCCGGCGCGGGCGCCGCCACGGAACTGAAGGAGGCGGGCGGCCTCAGGTACGCCACCGCCATCCTGGACGGCCTCGACGCCACCGCGCTGCGCAACGCGGCCGACCAGCTGCTGGAGCGCAGCGGCGCGGACGTGGTGGTGGTGGGCTCCGGCACGCTGCTCGTGGCCAAGGCGTCCGCGGCCGCGCGCGACAAGGGTGCGCACGCCGGCAACCTGGCGCGCGCCGCGGCGGCGGCGGGCGGCGGCGGGGGCGGCGGGCGGCCCGACATGGCGCAGGCCGGCGTGAAGGACGAGGAAGGCTTACGCAAGGCCCTCGCGGCAGTCGAGGGGGCGCTGGCGGGAGTCCCCGGCTCTTGATCTCGGCGCCGGACCGAGCGGGTGACGGCGCGGGGGGCAGCGCCGACGTGGACCCTGCGGAGACCGCAGGCGCAGGCGTGCTGGCCCTCGACGTGGGCGACGCGCGCATCGGGCTTGCCGCGGGCACGCTCGGATCTACCTTCGCCTTCGGCCGGGGCGCCCTCACGCGCGTGGGCACCAAGCGGGACGTGCCGGCAGTGCTCGAGGCCGCCGGTAGCGAGGGCGCGCGGCTGATCGTGGTGGGACTGCCGCTGCGCATGGACGGCAGCGAGTCCGAGCAGACGCGCCGCGTGCGCACGTTCGCCGCAGCGCTCGAGGAGGCCGCCGAGCCCATGGGCATCCGGGTGGTCCTCGAGGACGAGCGCCTCACCACCCGCATCGCGCAGCGGCAGGTGGGCACCTCCGGCCTGCCCAGGACGCGGCGGCAGGAGAAGGGGCGCCTGGACGAGGCCGCGGCCGTGCTGATACTGGAGTCGTTCCTCGCCCGGCAGGCGCAGCCGCCAGGAGAGAACGGATGAGCGACACCCCTACGCAGCCGACGCCTACCCCGCCGGCGCCCACCCCACCGCCCACCCCGCCAGCCCGCTCCCGCGGCCGCAACGTGGCCATGGTGCTCCTCGTGCTGATCACTCTGCTGGTCGCCGCCTTCGTGGCTATCCAGTTCACGCTCTCGGCCCCCAGCGCCACGCCGCGCCAGACCGAGTTCGAGGTGCTGCCCGGCTGGGGCGGGGCGCAGGTGGCGCAGGAGCTGGAGGAGGCTGGGCTGGTGCGGTCCGCGCTGGCGTTCCGCTTCTACCTGCAGCTGACCGACACGGACCGCAGTCTGGGTGAGGGACTCTACGACCTCAGTCCGTCCATGAGCGCTTCGGAGGTGGCGGCCGCACTGGAGGCGGGCGGCCGACCGCGGACGGTGAGCATCGTGGTGCCCGAAGGGTGGCGCGCCTCGGACGTGGTGCGCCGCCTGGCGGCCAACGGTATAGGCAGCGAGAGCGAACTGGAGGCGGTGATCGAAGGCCCCGCGGAGCTGGCGCCGGCCTACCTGCCGGCAGAGGCCAGCCTGGAGGGCTACCTCTTCCCCGCCACCTACGAGGTGCCCGTGCGGTCCGAACCGGAGGACGTGGTGCGCACCATGGTGGAGCGCTTCGAGGCGGAGCTCACGGGCGAGGTGGTCGACGCGCTGGAGGAGCGCTCGCTGACGGTGCACGAATGGGTGACGCTCGCCAGCATCGTCCAGTCCGAGGCGGCGTCACACGAGGAGATGCCGATAATCGCCGGCGTGTTCCTCAACCGGCTGGACGAGGGCATGCTGCTGCAGTCCGACCCGACGGTGGCCTACGGGCTGGGCAAGCCGATGCCGGAGCTGAGCGCGCTGGCGGGCGACCTGCGGCGGGACACGCCTTGGAACACCTACACCCGTCCCGGTCTGCCCGCCTCCCCCATATCGAACCCGGGCAGCGACGCGTTGCGGGCGGTGCTCGAACCGGTGCGGGTGAACGAGGACGGGGTGCCTTGGCTGTACTTCCTCCACGGCACCGACGGTGGCATACCGGTCTTCCGCCCCAACACCAACCTCGCCGCGCACGAGCGCGACGTGGTGGTGTTCCTGCGTAACGACGGGCGGCGGTAGGCGGCCGGCTGCGGCCTAGTCGCGGCGGCGGGGCGAGCTGCTAGCCCTCTTCCCCGCCGCCGTCCGGCGGCTCGGTGGTGGGCACGGCGGGCTTGGGGTAACGGCCGGCCTTCTTGAGCGCCTCCGAGAGCAGGTACTCCATCTGCGCGTTGACGCTGCGCAGCTCGTCGGCCGCCCACTTCTCCATGGCGTCGTAGACCCTGGGATCTATCCTCAGCAGGAACCGCTTCTTCGCCATCTATCTCACCACCGCACCCCCGGCGCCGCTTCCTCAGCGGGCTACGCGCAGGTAGCCGTTGAGCCAGGTCACGAGTGAGCGCACGAAGGGGGCGTAGACGACGGCGTCGGCCGCCGGGATCGCGCCCGATTCGGGGTCGCCGGGCACGTGGTTGAGGTTGTGGCCCATGTCGGGGAACTCGAGCAGCGTGCCGCGCTTCAGCGAATCCGCCAACAGGTGGGCGTCGTCCTGCAGCACCTGGATGTCCTTAAGTCCCTGCACCACGAGCGCCGGCACCTGCAGCGCCGCCGCCGATGCGGCCGGATCCTGCTCGAACTCGCTGCGCAGCAGTCCTGCGGCGTGCGCGAAGCTGGCCGCTATCTGGTTGTTCGCCAGTTCGCCCTCGAGGGCCAGGGTGGGGCCCTCCACGTTGCGCACGGCCTCGATGGCCGCGTCCGTCTGCTCCACTAGATCGTCGTAGCTTTCGCCCGTGATGCCGGAGCGCTCGAAGGAGGCGAGGAGCTGCTCGCGCAGGATCACGTCGAGGGGCCGGCCAGGCGCGGCCACGGCGACCACCACCTGCGGGTCGGCGAACCCTTCCGCCGCCGCGTAGAGCGCCACCAGACCGCCCTCGGAGTGACCGATGATGCCGAGCCGCTGCGCGTCCACCCCGGGCTGCTCAGTCAGGTACTCCAGCCAGTCCGCCGTGTTCTGGGCGTAGGTGTCCAAGGTCACGGCGTTGCCGTCGCCCGTGGAGGGTGCGATGCCCAGCTTGGCCACGCGCAGCGCGCCGTAGCCGTGGCAGGCCAGCTCGTAGGCGAGCTGCTTGTACATCGCGTTGGAGATGAACGGCAGGACGTTGCCGTCCATGTCGACCGCGCCCGAACCGGGCAGTATCAGGAGGGTGGGGGCAGGCAGCCCGCCCTCGGCCGTGGCGGAGACGGGCAGGGTGAGCCGGCCGTAGAGGGTCTCGCCGGTGGAACTGACGCTGGCCTCTCGTTCCACTACGCAGGCGGAGTTGGCCTGCAGGGCTTCCTCGCGGCCGGTGGGCGCCTCCGCAGCGGCAGCCTCGCCGCCCGTGGCGGGTGCAGTTACGTCGGCGGCCTGGTCACTCCCCGCGCGCTCGGCGCTCCCGGCCTCGCTGCCGCTCGTAGCCGGCTCGCCGTCACCGGCGGGTTGACGCACGAACCTGACGGCGCCGGGCTGCTGCTCGAGAACGAGGATGTGGCCGTCCGCGTCCAGGTAGATGCTCACGGTGAGCTCCTGGCCAGCCACCGCGAACGCCACGTCGATCAGCGTGGCCTCGGTGGCGGTACCCAGGTAGTCGACGGTGCCCGGCTCCGGCGCGCCGTAGGTGAGGGTGACGAGCGCCGCGGTCTGCGGCACCAGGGCAGCGAAGGTCTGCGGCTCGCCGGTGGCCATCACCTGGTCGGCCGCCAGCTGGAAGCCCTCGAGGAAGTTGTTGTCGACCACGTAGAGCGGCGTCTCGGAAGGCACGGACAGGCTCTGGGTGGCGCCGCCCTGGCTCAGGGTGAGGTCGGCACCGGCTTCGGTGAACTCCACGTCTATCCGGAACGCCGCACCCTGGGCGGTGCCTTGGATGGTGTAGGAGAGCGCCGAGCCGTCCGGGCGCGCCTCCATGTGGTTCTCGGCCTGGAAGATGCCCGCCACGGACACCGCGGAGTCGGTGGTGTAGCCGTCCGCTCCACGCTCCACCGCCATCGTGGTCTCCCCCAGGGTCTGGCCGAACTGGATGATGTCGTACGTGTACCTGGGGCCGTCGGTCTGCTCCGCCGCCGCGTCCGTCTGGGCGGCACCGATGGCCACCAGGGCCAGCAGCAGGGCTGCCGATATGGCCCGCCAGGTTCTACTTCTCGTTCTACTCAAGGTGATCCTCCTACAGTCGTGGTGGGGCCGCCCCGCGGGCGGCCAGGGGGGTACGTGGCCGGCTCAGCCGTAGAGCGTGCCGGTGTTGATGATGGGGGTGGCGGCATGCTCGCTTGTGAGAGCCACCATCAGGTTGTTGGCCATGGCCGCGCGCTTCTCCTGGTCCAGTTCGACCACGCCCTTCTCGGCCAGACCGGTGAGCGCGTCCTCCACCATGCCGACCGCGGCTTCCACGATGAGGCGCCTGGCGGATACCACGGCCTGCGCCTGCTGGCGCCTGAGCATGGCCTGCGCGATCTCGGGGGCGTAAGCCAGGTGCGTGAGGCGCGCTTCCAGCACGTCCACACCGGCCACCTCGAGGCGCTCCTCCAGCTCTATCTTCAGCGCCGCGGCGAGTTCGTCGGGGTTCTCCCGCAGACTGGCCCGCTCCTCGCCGGCGGAGTCGTAGGGGTAGCGGGTGGCCAGGCTGCGCAGGGCGGTCTCCGCCTGGATGCCCACGAACTCCTCGAAGTCGTCGACGTCGAACGTGGCCTTGGCGGACTCGCTCACGCGCCACACCACCACCGCTGCTATCTCCACCGGGTTGCCGTCCGCGTCGTTCACCTTCACGCGCTCCGAGTTGAAGTTGCGCACCCTGAGGCTCACGCGCTTCTTGCTGGCGAACGGGTTGGCCCACCAGAAGCCGGAGCGGCGCTGGCTGCCGATGTAGTTGCCGAAGAGGATGAG
>CAZPWN010000040.1:0-15558 GCA_964590475.1 uncultured bacterium
TCCAGACCACCACCAGCAACCTGGGCAACATCCTGGAGCTGCTGCCCCAGACGGACCTCCTCATCGGCGCCGTGCTCATCCCGGGGGCGCGCGCTCCCCGGCTGGTGACGCGCGACATGCTCTCGCTCATGAAGCCCGGCAGCGTGATCGTGGACGTGGCGGTGGACCAGGGCGGCTGCATAGAGACCATCCGGCCCACCACCCACGAATCGCCCATCTACGAGGTGGACGGGGTCATCCACTACGGCGTCTCGAACATGCCCGGCGCCGTGCCCAACACGAGCACCAAGGCGCTGGCCAACCAGACGCTGCCCTACGTCCTCAGGCTGGCGGGCGCCGGGCTGAAGGCACTGAGCGCCGACCCGACCTTCCTCAAGGGCCTCAACACCCACGCCGGCAAGCTCACGCAGGCCGGCGTCGGCGATGCGTTCGACATCTCAGTGGTGGAGCCGGCCAGCGCCCTCAGCGGAGCCGCGCCAGCGCTTTCCTGATCAGGGTCTCCGCGCCGTCCTCCGGCGCGTCGGCCAGCAGCTCAGCCACCACGCCCTTCACCTGGCTCTCGCGGTAACCGAGGGCCAGCAGGGCGGCCACGGCGTCATCACCTGCGCCGGCCAGGGCCGGGCGAGCCACGCCCGCGCCGGCCAGCAGCGACTCCGGCAGGCGGTCGCGCAGCTCGAGCACTATCCGCTCGGCGGTGCGCTTGCCCACGCCTGGCGCGGCCGTGAGCAGGCCGGCGTCCTGGTTGCTGACCGCGGTGGCGATGAGCGCCACGGGCAGGCTGGAGAGCACGCTGAGCGCCACCTTGGGTCCCACGCCCGTGACGTCCAGCAGGCGCCGGAACACGGTGATCTGATCGGGGTCGTGGAAGCCGTACAGCGTGGGCTGCTCGTCGCGCACGATGAGCTGGGTGCGCAGCGTGACCAGCTCACCCACCTGGCACTTGGCCAGCGTGGCCGTGGGCGCCAACAGCTCCAGGCCCACGCCGCCCACATCCACCACCACGCTGGCCTCGCTCACCTCCGCTACCGTGCCGCTCACGAAAGCGATCACGGCTCACCGAAGAGTGGCGCGAACAGGATCTCGTACCCGATGTCCGCCACATCAGCGCAGCCCGTGAGGCGCATGGCGTAGGCGAGCTCCGCCGCCAGCGAGTCGAGCGCGCGCTCGCCGTCCACCACCACCAGCTCGGCTCCCACCGCCAGGTAGCGCAGCACGTCCACGCCGTCGCGTACCGGACCGCCGGCAACGATGGTCAGCATGCCGCCCACCGCGTCGATGACCTCCGGGAGCACGTCGATGACGGCCGGAGCGCCGATGCGGCGTCCCAGCTCCGAGCCCACCACCACGCCGTCGGCGCCGGCCTCGGCCGCTATCTCCGCGTCCGCACCGCTGCCGAGGCCCACGACCCAGAGGGGCCTCCCCGCCGCGGCGCGCAGTTCTGCCAGCTCCTCACGCGTGCGCGGGCGCCACGCGCGCTCCCCGTAGGGCGGCGTGTCGGCCAGCGGACTCATGTCCAGGGCCACGGCGGCAACGCCGTGCTCCGCCAGGCGGCTCGCGCGGTCTATCAGGCCGCCCATCCGCTCCGCGGGGAGGAGTGCGATGGTCTGCTCCGGCGGGTGCTTGTTGGCGCCGTCCACCGCGTCCTCGGCGCTGAAGAGCGCCAGGCCGTCGCCGGGCAGCTGCGCCACGCGCTTGTAACGGGGCACCATCGGATGCGCCAGACGCATGCCGAGCAGGTGCGTGCCCAGCTCGGCGCGGTCCACATCCGTGAGAACCCGGGGCAGAAGTTGATGCGCGTCCAGGGCGGCAAGATCTTGGGTCGACATTGCCGCGATGATAGCAAGCGCCCACGCGGCCCAAGGCCGTGGCGCGGCTTGTTGCAAGATCCCCTCTGCCCCACCGGCGAGCTCGGCCTGTGACCTACGTCAGGCCCCGGCGTCCAGACGTTAGACTGCACCGTTATGTCCGATCTGATCGACGTGAAGAACCTCAGCAAGAGTTTCGGGGAGGTCAAGGCCGTCGACGACGTGAGTTTCACCGTCGCCGCCGGCGAAGTGTACGGCCTTCTCGGACCGAACGGTGCGGGTAAGACGACCACCCTTCGGATACTCGCCACGCTCCTCAAACCCGATAGCGGCGGGGCTAGCGTCGCCGGCTTCGACGTGCGGGAACAGCCCCAGCAGGTGCGGGCCGCCATCGGTGTGGTAAACGGCGGCATGGGCCTGTACGACCGCCTGACCGGCCGCGAGATCCTCTACTACTTCGGTCGCCTCTACGACCTCACGGAGGAGACGATCGAGCGCCGCATCACCGAACTCGACGAACTCCTCGGTCTGCGCGACACGCTCACGCGGCGCGCCGGCGGCTTCTCCACCGGCATGGCGCAGAAGATAGTCATCGCCCGCGCCGTGCTGCACGATCCGCCCGTGATCTTCTTCGACGAGGCCACCAGCGGTCTCGACGTGGTGGCGCGCCGCGCCGTCATCGACTTCGTGCGCGACTACCCCAGCAGGGGTCGCGCCGTCGTCTACTCCACCCACGTGATGAGCGAGGTCGAGGAGCTCTGCGACCGCGCCTCCATCATCTACCGCGGGCGCAAGATCGCCGAGGACAGCGTGCAGAACCTGATAGAAGCCAACGGCAGTAACAGCATCGAGGAGGCGTTCTTCCGCCTCGTCAGCCAGGTGGACATGGGCCAGGAGGAGGTGCGCTGATGCGGCCGAGGATGATCTGGCGCGTGGCCAAGAAGGAGATCCTCTCCACCGTGCGCGATACCCGCGCCATAGTCTCCAACCTGCTCATCCCGCTGCTCCTCATGCCCGTCGTAATGCTGGGCATGCCCCTCCTGCTCGGCGGTCTCTTCGAACGCACGGCCACCACCCTCACCCCGGTGGGCGTGGTGGGCTTGGGCAACCTCCCCGCCGACTTCGTCGAGCTGCTCGAGAGCCAGAACGTGGAGCTCGTGCCCGTGGAGGACGGCGTGGAGGCCGTGCAAGCCGGCGACGTCGAGGTGGCCATCCGCGCGGACGAACCGCTGCTGACCGCCATGGCGGACGGGGGCACGGGCGACCTGCTCCTCTACTCCAAGACGGGCAACATGAAGAGCGAACTGGAGGCCTCGAAGGTGCAGCAGGCCGTGGCCATCTACCAGCAGCAGGTGGTGGCGACGCGGTTGGTGGAGGCGGGGCTGGACCCCTCGGTCCTGCAACCGCTGCAGGTGCAGGCGGTGGACGCCAGCACGGCAGCCGAGCGCTCCAGCGGTCAGTTCTCCTGGCTCATCCCGTTCTTCATCGCCATCTGGACGCTCACGGGTGGGCAGATGACGGCGGTGGACGCCACCGCTGGCGAGAAGGAGCGCGGCACGCTCGAGGTGCTGCTCGTGGCGCCCGTCAAGCGCACCGAGGTCGTGGTCGGCAAGTTCCTGGCCACCCTGACGTTCGGGCTGAGTGCGGCGTTGGCGGCCATCGTCGGCTTCCTGATAGGCGGCGTGGCGCTCAACGCCATCTTCCTGCCGCGCCTCGGTGAGGAGGGCGCGGAGCTGGTGGCCATGTTCGGCGGCAGCCTCAACATCGACGCGCTGTCGGTGGTGATCCTGGTGATCAGCGCACTGCTGCTCTCCGCCCTGGTGGCCGCGGTGCTGATAAGCATCTCGCTGTTCGCGCGCTCGTTCAAGGAGGCGCAGAGCTACATCGCGCCGCTCTCGTTCTTCTTCATAATCCCGGCGGTGCTCCTGCAGTTCAAGGACCTGATCGGCCTGGGCGACCAGGCCTACCTCATCCCCGTCTTCAACGTCCTGCTGCTCATGGACGACGTGGTGCGGGGCGTGGTGGACCTTGACCGCCTGGCCCTCGTCTGGGGCTCCATGGCGCTGCTCATAGCGCTGCTCCTCGCCTTCGCGCACCGCAACTTCCAGCGTGAAGAGGTCATCTTCCGGAGCTGACCCCCGCTCCGCGTGGCAGCCCGGAGGGCATGACGGCATGGACCTGACCGCAGCCGCGGCCCTGTACGGCACAACCGAGGAGGCGCTGAGCAAGCTCGGCGCCTTCGAGAGCGACGTCTACTCCTACGAGGGGCCGCACGGCCCCTCTATCCTCAAGGTCATGTCGCCCACCCACCGCACGCCCAGCCAAGTGCAGGGCGAGGTCGACTGGCTCCTGTCGCTCCACGAGGCGGGGGTGCCCGTGGCATTGCCGCTGGCGTCCGAGCGGGGCGAGTGGGTGGAGCGCCTGGACGAGCCGGAGCGGGTGCTCGTGGCGTTCCGGCGCGCGCCCGGCGCCACCACGAGCCCGGCGGAGTGGACGGAGGCGCGCATCGAGGCCTGGGGCGAGCTGCTGGGCCGCCTGCAGACGCACGGCCGCAGCTGGACGCCGCCCGGCCCCAAGCGCCAGAGCCTGCTGGAGCACACTTACCTGACGCGGTTCGAGGTGGTGCAGGACGACCCTGACTTCGTGGAGGCCGTGCGCGAACTGCTCCCCGCTGCCGAACGGCTGCTCGGGGCCGGGCCCGGCACCGGCCTGGTCCACGCCGACCTGCACCACGGCAACCTGCTCCTGCATGAGGAGCGCTGGACGGCCATAGACTTCGACGACTGCGGTTACGGCTCCTTCGCGTTCGACCTGGCGATGCCGCTCTACTACGCGGTGCGCTCGGGCCTCGGCGCCACGCCCGCGGAGGCTGCCGAGCGCTTCGTGCCGCCGTTCCTACGCGGTTTCAGGCGCTGGGCAGAGGACCCGCTGGGCGGGGCCGAAGCCGTGGCCCTAGGACTGACTATCCGCGAAGCCGAACTGGTGATGGCCCTGCGGCTGAACGCACCGGACGACGAGCGGAGCGAACGCTTCGATGAGCTGGAGAAGAAGCTCAGGGAGAACGTGAAACAGGGCAAGCCCGTGCTGGAGCCGCAGCTCCTCCAGCGCTGGCTGGAGTGACCTGACCGGACATCGGGCTTGGCCGGGTACAGGACTAGCCGAAGATCAGGCCTGGGCGGTGGTCCGCTGGCGGTGCGCCCTCACCTTGTGGCGGTTGCCGCAGACCTCCATGCTGCACCACGTGCGCGAGCGGTTCCTGGAGTGATCGTAGAAGGCCCACCTGCAGGTGTCGCTGGCGCAGGCCTTGAAGCGCTGCCAGGTGCCCTGCTGCATGGCCTCGTACACCACCGCCTGCATCTCCCCCAGTGCGCGGGTGAGGCCGGTACCCGAGGGGAGTAGCTTCAACGTGCCGTCGGCCGCTACTCCTAGCGAGACGGGCGTGGTCCCCAGCACACGCCCCAAGCTCTCGACCGCCCCCTCATCGAGCTCGGCGCCGTTGTTGGCCAGCAGCAGGGCGCGCAGCGCCTGACGGAACTCGTGCGCCAGGTCGAGCTCGCCCTCGGTCACGCGCTCATGCACGCCCAGCAGGCCGTACTCGCGGAACCAGGCCTCCGCCTGCTCGGTGTCGCCGAGCTGGTCCACTCCCGTATCGAGCTGGAGGGTGTTGATGAACTCCTCGAGCACGGCGAGGTGGCCGGGGGCGCGCTTCGGGTCGTCGGATAGGGATCCAGGCAGCTTCATTACTAACCAGTATAGCACATTGACAGGTTACGGAAACTGGTGTAAGCTCTTAGATGGTTACAGGGCAGGTCGTTACCCCAAGCGTCTGGAGCCCGCCAGTGAGGATAGGTGCCGTCATGACCGGAATGGACTGGAGCAACATAGACCAGGCACTAGCCCATCAGCACAGTCTGCTGAAGGAGGCGGAGAAGTTCCACCAGGCGAACGCCGGCATCCGGGCCGCGCGGGCAGCGCGGAGCAACCGGGCCGGAGCTCGCCGCGATAGGAGGCTGCGCGCGCAGCCGGCGTCGCTGCGCCCCGGGGTAGCCCCCCAGGGGGCGCAAGGAAGCCCAGGAGCGCGAGGAGCACACGAGACCCGAGGCGCCCAGTGGAGGGTCATGGTGAGAGAGGTAGGCAGCGCGCTCGTGAGTCTGGGCCAGCGCCTGGAGGCCGTGGGGCGCTAGAGCAGGTAGGACGCTGGAGCAGGTGGAAGGCTGGAGCAGGTCGGGCGCCGGGGCGCTGGGACCCTAGCCGAGAACGCTAGCTGGGTTCCTCGGCCTCGGCGCCCGGCACCCGGCCGTAAAGCTCAGCGAGTTCCGCCAGCTGCGGCGCCACCCAGAACGGCACGTCCTGCCAGGCGAAGCGCCACGCCCAGTTGCCGCCCGCCGTGCCGGGCGTGTTCATGCGCGCTTCTGAGCCCAGCCCCAGCACGTCCTGCAGAGGGACGATGGCGGTATCCGCCACGGACGCCTGCGCCAGGCGGATCATCTCCCAGGCGATCTCGCCGCCGCCCGTCGCCAGGTAGCGGCGCACCAGGTCGCGTTCCACCTCGGGCGCCGAGGCGTACCAGCCGGCCGTGGTGTCGTTGTCGTGCGTGCCCGTGTACACCACGCACTCCCGCTCGTAGTTGTGCGGCAGATACGGGTCGTCTGCGTCCGAAGCGAAGGCGAACTGCAGCACCTTCATGCCCGGCAGTCCGTGCCTGAGCCGCAACTCGTCCACGTCGGGCGTGATCACGCCCAGGTCCTCCGCTATGACGGGCAGCTCGCCCAGCTCGGCCCTCAGCACCCCGAAGAGGGCGTGCCCCGGCCCCTCCACCCAGCGCCCGTTCACGGCCGTCTCCTCGGAGGCAGGGATCTCCCAGTAGGCGGCGAAGCCGCGGAAGTGGTCGATCCGCACTATGTCCACCATGCCGAGCGCGGCGCGTACGCGCTCCACCCACCAGGCGTAGCCCGTCTCCGCCAGCACGTCCCAGCGGTAGAGGGGGTTGCCCCAGCGCTGTCCGGTGGCGGAGAAGTAGTCGGGTGGCACGCCGGCCACCACAGTCGGCCGGCCGTCGTCACCGAAGTGGAACAGCTCGGGGTTGGCCCAGGCGTCGGCCGAGTCCATGGACACGAAGATGGGCAGGTCGCCCACCACCTGTATGCCGAGCTCGGAGGCGCGGCGCCGCACGGCCCCCCACTGCCGGAAGAACCAGAACTGCCAGAGCGCGTGCTTGGTAGCGGCGTCCGCCACCTCGCTCCGCGCCCGCTCCAGTGGACCGGCCTGGCGGTCACGCAGTCCCGGCACCCAGTCGCTCCAGGCGGCCCCGCCGTGCGCCTCCTTGAGCGCCATGAACAGCGCGTAATCTTCGAGCCAGCCGGCCTGTTCGGCCCGGAAAGCCTCCAGGGCCGCCCGCTCATCGGCGCCGGCCGCGTGGGAGAACCGCTCCGCCGCCCGCTCCAGCAGGGCGAGCTTGCGCGGTATGAGCGCGCCGTACTCCACGCGCCCATCGGGAAGTTCCGCCACCGGCGCCAGCTCGGCGGCTTCCAGCCACCCCTCCGCCACCATCGCGTCCAGGCTGATGAGGAAGTGGTTGCCGGCGAACGTGCTGAACGACTGGTAGGGGCTGTCGCCGTAGCCGGTGGGACCGAGGGGCATGACCTGCCAGAGGCGCTGCCCGGCGGAGGCGAGGAAGTCGAGCCAGGTGAACGCCTCGGGGCCGAGCTCACCCACCCCGTACGGGCCCGGCAGCGAGGTCGGATGAAGCAGGATGCCTGAGCGCCTGGGGAACGTCACCGTCTACCTCCGTCCGGCGAGGGTCACTTCTCGAACGGCTTGCCGGCCGCCTTGGGCGCCACCGAACGTCCGACGAAGCCCGCTAGCACCACCATGGTGAGGATGTAGGGCAGCGACTGCACGATGGTCGGGGGCAGGATGCGGCCGCCGCCGAGCAGCACCTCGCTGGCCTGGAACGCTCCGAAGAGCAGCGTGGCGCCGAACACACCTATAGGGTGCCACTTGCCGAAGATCAGGGCGGCCAGCGCGATGAAACCGCGCCCGCCGGCCATCTCCGAGACGAACTGGTTCACGTTGCCGATGCTCAGGTAGGCGCCGGCCAGGCCCGCCAGCACGCCGGACAGCACCACGCCCACGTAACGCATGCGGAACACGTTGACGCCGAGCGAGTCGGCCGCCTCGGGGTGCTCCCCCACGGAGCGCAGCCTAAGCCCGAACGGGGTGCGGAACACCACGAACCACGTGATGGGCACGAGGATGAACGCCAGGTAGACCAGGGGGCTGAACGCCAGGCCGTCGATGCCGAACAGCTCCCAGGTGGGCAGGCGGTTACGGAGCGGGGTGGACGTGGCGGTGTTGTTGTAGAGGCCCGAGAGGATGACGGCGGGGATGCCGATGCCCATGAGGTTGATGGCGGTGCCGGAGATGATCTGGTCGGCCTTGTAGCGGATGGAGACCACGGCGTGGATCCAGCCGATGATGCCGCCCACGATCATGGCGGCTATCACGCCCACCCAGGGGGCGTACCAGACGCGAGCGTTCAGGGACTCCCGGAGGAACGGCGCCTCGATGAGCTGCGCGGACACGGCGGCCGCCAGGGCGCCGAAGAGGATGATGCCCTCGAGGGCGATGTTGACCACGCCGGCGCGCTCGCTGAAGAGACCGCCCAGCGCGGCTAACAGGAGCGGGGTGGTGGCGCGGATCATCGAGGAGAAGAGCGCGAGCAACAGAACGGTATCCACGTCAGCTTTCCTCCCCTGCGGTGGTTCGTTTCTGGTTGGCGTCGTCCTTGGCCGGCCCGGTGGAGGCGTCGAGCCACGTGCGCGGGTCCAGCACGCGCTGCGGCAGGAAGCCGCGGGCGGCTATGAACAGCACCACCAGCGCGAGGATCATGCTGACGACCTCGCGGGTGAGGTTGGGGAACGTGATGTTGAGGACGGAGCCGCCGTACTTGAGCACCCCGAACAGGAAGGCGGACAGGACGATGAAGATCGGCTGGTTGGCGCCGAGCAGTGCCACGGCGATGCCGTCGAAGCCGTCGTTGGTGGGGATGGACTGCCGCAGTGCGTAATCCTCCAGCGCGCCGCCCAGCACGTAGTGGGTGGCGGTGAGGCCGGCCAAACCACCGCTGACGGCCATGGCCCAGATCGTGTTCTTGGCGATGCTGGCGCCGCCGTACTCCGCGGCGCGCGGAGCCAGGCCCACCGCCCTGAGCTCGTACCCCCACCGCGTCTTGAAGAGCACCACGTGGACGAGCGCGGCGGCCAGCAGCGCCAGGAGGAACGACAGGTTGAGCTTGGTCGGCGGTATGGCGGTGGCCAGTTGCGTCCAGCCGAGGAGCCAGGCGGCGGCGTACACCACCACCCCAACGCCGAGCGCTGCCGGCAGCCGCCGCGCCCACGGCCTGAACCGCCGCCAACGCGGCAGGATAGCCAGGCCGGCGAGGAGGCCGAGGGGCGCGAGCAGGAGCCCGTAATCCAGCCGCACCACGTTCACGCCCGAGCGCTGGATGCCGAGCATGGCGGGCAGCTGCGGCAGCCGCGCGGAATGGTTGAGCTCCTTCGACTTGGGCTCGTTGCCGGGCACCTTGAAGGGCATCTGCAGCGTCACCGGCTGATCGCCCGCGCGGGGCAGGCCCGCCACGACGGTGCCGCCCAGCAGCACCACCAGCCCGGCGGCCACGGCGATCCGGGGCCCGCGCCGCACCAGAGACCTTACGGCCGGCACGAGCGACAGCAGGATCATCACCACCAGCAGCACGCCGATCACCGCGATGATCCTCACGGCGGCGGCGGCGAAGACGTTGCCCGACGAGAGGATGAAGAGCAGCACGGAGGCCGCCACGAAGTTGAGCAGGATCGTGTTGATGACCTCATTGGCGCCGAAGCGCGCCTTGAGCCAGCCGGGGATGGCGCCCCAGAACGCGCCGCCCAGTGCGGCCGCCAGCACCGCCAGCGGCAGCACGATGAGGCGCGGGCCGGGGATGTAGAGCCCGGCGAACATGGCGAAGACGGAGCCCATGACCATCTGACCTGGCGCGCCGATGTTGAACAGGCCCGCCTGGAAGCCGAACGCCACGGCGAGGCCCGTGAAGATGAGCGGCGTGGCGAACTTGAGCGACTCGGCGAAGCCGTTCACGGTGCCGAGCGAGTCGTGGAACATGGAGAAGTAGGCGTACCAGAGGGTGTCCAGCCGCCCCACCAGGTAGTGGAACCACCCCTCCACCTCGGCGCTGGCACCCATGGGCGTGGGCTGCAGCGCCAGGATCACCACGGCGGCGGCCAGGAGCGCCAGGAAGATCGATATGGCCGGCACGGCGGCCGCTAGCATCACCCGGTCCAGCAGGCGCGAGATGCCCTGCCAGTAACGCAGGCCGAACAGGATGGAGAAGATGCCCGTGACCACCGCCAGGAAAGCGGTGAGGCCGAAACCCGCGTTGCTGTAGGGCAGGCGCCTTATAACGAGCCCCGCATCGTCCGCCGCGGCGATGTTCTCGCTGAGGCTCCTGTCGGGAGCGTCGACCACGACCTGGCGCAACTGATCGACGTCCACGTTGGGCCTGGGATTGTCGATGGCGCGCTGCACCTCCGCCACCAGGGCGGAGACCCGCGCGTCCGACACCGAGTCGTAGAAGCGGTTCACGCCCCAGGCCGTGCCAGCCACGAGCACGAGACCGCTCACCATCCAGACCACGAAGCGCGCGCGATCTTTCAGGGCGGCGCCGGCGACGACGCCGGCCAGGCCGATGAGGGTGAGCACGAACACGGTGCCCTGGGCGGGTAGTTCGACGGGATCGGTACGGCCGGTGAAATCGACTATCCGGTCGGGTAGGAGGACGACCGCGCTCCGGGCACCCGTTTCACGGTTGACGGCGCCCCAAGGCGCTGCCACCACCGCTAGTGCCGTCAGTAGCGCCAGCGCCAACATTGCCACACGTTCACTCACGCGGCTCATCATACGTGCCGCGCGCCCTGACTATCCCGGGGCCGGAAGAGCCCGGTTACCCCGGCCCACAGGAGCCGTATGGCAGACCGGCTCAGCGCTTCGTGAGTATGCCGGCGCGGATGAGCGCGGCCATGGCGGCCCGCTCGACGTCCTCGCCCTCCTCGGGCGTCCTGAGCTGTACGTGTTTGAAGCCGGCCCGCAGTATCGCGGCGCGGGTGCGTGCCAGGAACGCCCTGACCTCCGTACGGTACGCCTCCACCTCGTCCGCTCCCACCGGCAGCTTCTCGCCGCTCTCCACGTCCAGCAGCTCCAGCAGCGCCGGCTGGGGCGAGAGCTCCTCCCCCGCCACGATGTGCAGGAAGCCCACGTCCACGCCGCGCGCCCGCAGCGCCGCCAGCGTGGGGCGCAAGCTGACGTCCTCCAGCAGGTCGGACACCACCAGCACCAGAGAGGCGCCCCGCACGGCCGGCAGCGTCAGCGCGAAGCGCTTGAGCGCGGTTATGGGCATGACGGAGAGCTCGGCCCCGCCCCCCTGCCCGTCGGCGTCCGCGCCAGCTCGCTGCGCCGGCCGCAGGGTGCCGGCGTCGTCCACGAACCTGAGGCTCTCCCTCAGGCCGCGAAGGCCCTGCGCCGGGCGGCTCCTGCGGCCGTCCAGCAGGTGGAGCTGCGTGGGGGCGTCGCGCTGCGAGACGTAGGTGAGCAGCTGCACCAGGGTGCGGGCGTAGGCGTCCTTGCCGAAGAGTGCCATGCTGGGCGAGTTGTCGAGCACCAGGTGCAGCCTGATGGAGCGCTCCGCCTGGTAGAGGCGGGTGTAGAGCCTGCCCGTGCGGGCGTACACCCGCCAGTCCACGTAGCGCAGTTCGTCGCCGGGCTGGTACGCCCGGTAGTCGTGGAACTCCACGCTCTGACCCGGCTCGGTGGCGCTGCGCTCCCCGCCCACGCGCGAGAGCGCCCGCGACGCCAGGCCGTAACGGTCCAGCAGCGCGCGGGTACCCGGCCCCAGCATCAGCTCCGGCCGACCCGCTCCAGCACCTCGGCGAGGATGGCGTCCGTGCCCACGCCCTCCACCTCGGCTTCGAAGTCGAGCAGCAGCCGGTGGCGCAGGGCGGGCGGCACGGCACGGCGGATGTCCTCGAGCTCCACGTTGGGCCGGCCGGCCGCCAGCGCGTACCCCTTGGCGGCGAGGGTCACGGCCTGCGCGCCGCGGGGGCTGGCGCCGAGCCGCACCATCGGGTGCTGATGGGTGGCTTCCACTATCCGCACCACGTAATCCAGGCCGGCGTCCGCCACGGGCACGGCGCGCAGCATGCGCTGCAGTTCTAGGAGCTCCGCCTTGCTGAACACCGGCTGTATGGGCGCCTCGTCCCGGCCGGTGGTTACGACCAGTATGCGGCGCAGGGTGGCGGCGTCCGGCCGCCCGATGACGACCTTGAAGAGGAACCTGTCGAGCTGCGCTTCGGGGAGGGGGTAGGTGCCCTCCATCTCCAGCGGGTTCTGCGTGGCGAGCACCATGAAGGGCTCCTCCAGCTGGTAGCGCTTGCCCGCCACGGTGACGGCGCGCTCCTGCATGGCCTCGAGCAGCGCCGACTGCGTCTTGGGGGTGGCGCGGTTGATCTCGTCCGCCAGCAGGACGTTGGTGAACACCGGTCCGTGCTGGAACTCGAAGCGGCTCTCCTGCGGCGCGTCGATGAACACGTTGGTACCCGTGACGTCGGCCGGCATGAGGTCGGGGGTGAACTGGATGCGCGAGAAGGTCAGCTCGGTGGCGTCCGCGAAGGCGTGCACCAGGCGCGTCTTGCCGAGGCCCGGCACGCCCTCGATGAGCACGTGACCGCGCGCCAGCGCGGCGATGAGCAGCTCTTCTACCACCTGCTCCTGGCCGAGCACCACGCTGCCGATGGCCGAGGTCAGTCTGCGGAACTTGTCTGCGAACTGCTCGAGGGGAGGCAGGTCGCTGCCGACGCTCTGTTGGGTCATGTCTCCCTTTCGCCGTGGCGCGGGCGGTTACCTGATGCACCGCGCCCGCTTGCGTCCACGCGGGCAGTATAGCCGCGGGCAGCCGGCATCCGTGGCGCGGCCCGGGCGCCCCCGCCCAGGGTGGGCAGGGAACACGGGAGACTCACGGGCCGCCGTGGCAGAGTAAACTCAAGGACATGAAACCAGCGTTCGGGCGCGTGACGCTGCGGCCACTGGAGGAGTTCTCCGACACCGATTGGCGCCGCCTGCAGAGCCACTTCCGCGATCCGGAGATCGCGTACCTCAACGGCACCCCACCCAACCGCATGCCGCTGTGGCTCCTCAGGCGCCTGCTGCGCAACGACTCCAGGCGCGCGGACAGGGCCACGTTCGGCATCTTCGACGAGCGCAACGACTTCATCGGCACCACCGAGCTCTACGACATCCGCGGCTCCGAGTGCACCTTGGGGATAATCATCGGCGAGCGCACGCACTGGTCGGCCGGTTACGGACCCGAGGCCATGCACGCTCTGCTGGGCTACGCCTTCGACGCTTTGGGCCTCAGGATGGTGCGGCTCGAGACGTTCGGCGACAACCTACGGGCGCAGCGCGCCTTCAAGAAGGTCGGTTTCCAGGAGGTCGACCGCCGGGTGGACGCCAACGGCCGCATAGACGTGCACATGGAGCTGACCCGCGACCGCTGGCTGGCGGCGAAGGGCGGCCGCATCACCGCCTTCGGTCAGGCGCAAGCCCTGCCCTGACGCGCAGGTACTCAGCGCCGCACCCCGTGCCCGGCGGCCGCTAAAGCCGGCTGGGCCCCTAGTCCGCCCCTTCGAAGAAGTCCTTGAGCGCCTGCGCCGCCACCGGCCCCACGCCCGGCACGGAGGCCAGCACGTCGACCGGCGCGCTGCGCAGCTCGTCCACGCTGGAGAAGTGCGCCAGCAGAGCGTCGCGCCGCCTGGGGCCGATGCCCGGCACGTCGTCCAGCACGCTCCTCGTCAGCGCCTTGCCGCGCCGCTGCCGGTTGTAGCCCACGGCGGTGCGGTGCGCCTCGTCGCGCACGTGCATGAGGAGCCTGAGCGCGGGGTGCGTCAGGGGCACTAGCACCTCCTCCCCCGTCTCCGTGATGATGCGCTCCTCGCGCTTGGCCAGGCCCACGAGCGGGATCTTCATGCCCGCCTCGGCCAGGGCGCGCTTGGCGGCGCTGATCTGGCCCTTGCCGCCGTCGATGAGTATGAGGTCCGGCGGCGGCAGCTTGTCCGCCAGCTGGCCCGTGAAGCGCCGCAGCACCGCCTGGTGCATGGAGAAGAAGTCGTCGGGCTTGTCGAGCTCGCGGATCCGCAGGCGGCGGTAGTCGGAGCGCTTCGAGCGCCCGCCCTCGAACGTCACGATGCTCGCCACCGTGTGGGTGCCCATCAGGTTGGAGATGTCGAAGCCCTCGATGCGCCACGGCGGGTTCTCGAGTTCCAGCAGCTCCTGCAGCTCGCCCACGCCGGGCGCCTCGCCCCTGCGCTCGAGCAGCGCGATCTCGGCTTCCACCCCCGTGACGGCGTTGCGCTCCGCCATCTTAAGCAGCTCCACCTTGTCGCCGCGGCGCGGCACGCGCACCTCCACCCGCCGGCCGCGCCTGTCGCTCAGGTAGCGCTCCCAGATCGACTCGTCGAGGTCGGCCCCGGGTATCAGCACGAGGGGCGGCAGTTGCATGGCCTGGCCGTAGTACTCGGCCATGAAGCGCTCCAAGATCTCCGCCTCCGTGGCGCCGGAGGCGTTGGTGAGGAGCCGCTTGTCGCGCCCCACAACGCGGCCGGAGCGCATCTGGAACAGCTGCACCATGGCCAGGTTGCCGGCGGTGGCTAGCCCCAGGAAGTCGAGGTCCTCGGCGCCGGAGGCCATGACGTTGGAGTCCCAGCCCGTCACGCGCTTCAGGGCGTCGAGCCTGTCCCGGTAGGTGGCGGCCAGCTCGAAGTCCTGGCGCTGCGCGGCCTCCAGCATCTGCGCCTCCGTGCGCTCCACCACCTCGCTGACGCGGCCCTCCAGGAAGGCGCGCACGTCCGCCACCACCTCGCGGTACTCCTCGAGGTCGGCCTGCCCGGTGCAGGGCGCCAGGCAGCGGCCCATGTGGAAGCGCAGGCAGGGGCGGTTACGCAGCTGCAGGGGCACGCCCGAGTTCTTGCGCAGCTTGAAGACGCTGTAGACCAGGTCCATCACGCGCCGCACGGCGCCCGCGTTGGGGTAGGGGCCGAAGTAGAGGCCGCCGTCCTTCACCACCTGCCGCGTGAAGATGAGCGTGGGGTACGGCTCGTTGGTGAGCTTGAGGAACGGGTAGCTCTTGTCGTCCTTCAGGAGCACGTTGTAGTGCGGCTGGTGCTCCTTGATCAGGTTGGCCTCGAGGATCAGCGCCTCGATCTCGTCCTTCGTGACGATGTAGTCGAGGTAGGCGGCGTCCTGCCGCAGGAGCCGCACCTTCTCGTGAACGTAGTTGCCGAAATAGCTGCCTACCCGGCTCCGCAGGTTGATGGCCTTACCGACGTATATGACGGTGCCATCAGCCCTGTGGAACAGGTAGCAGCCTGGTGAGGTTGGTAGTACCGGTAGATCGCCCCGCTTCACTTAGGGGATTCTATGCTCGGTGCGCCCTACGCCCCGTAGCCGGCGGCCAGCCTCACATCTCCAGCATCAGTGCTTCGGGGTTCTCCAGCAGGTCTATGACGAAGCCGGTGAACATGGCGCCCTCGGCACCGTCGATCAGGCGGTGGTCGAACGAGAGGCTCAGGTAGAGCATCTGGCGCGCCACTATGCTGTCGTCCTCCAGCACCACGGGGCGCTTCTTGATGGAGTGCACGCCCAGGATGGC
>CAZPWN010000041.1:0-15311 GCA_964590475.1 uncultured bacterium
CTGCGTTCAGGCCCGCTGGCGCGCCTCCTGCAGGCGCTCCTCGGCCATCATCACGGCCGCGGCGTCGGTGGAGATGCCGCGTTCGTCGGCCAGCGCCAGGGCGCGGGCCACCTTGTTGCCTATGTCGGCCACCTGAGCGTAGGCGCGCTCCCGGTTGTAGCCGCCTGGCTGCAGTTCGTCGGCCACGTTGATGACGCCCCCACCGTTGATGATGAAGTCCGGCGCGTACACGATGCCCCGCTCCTTGAGAGCGTCCCCGTGCCTAGCCTCGGCCAGCTGGTTGTTGGCAGAGCCGGCCACCACCTTGGCGGCCAGGCGCGGCACCGTGTCGTCGTTGATGACGGCGCCCAGGGCGCAGGGCGCGAAGACGTCGCACTCCACGTCGAAGATCTCGTCGCTCGTCACGGCGCGCGCGCCGAGCTGGTCGACCGCCTGGTCTATGCGCTTCTGAGCGATGTCGGCCACGATGAGCTCGGCGCCGTCGGCGTAGAGGCGCTCGGCTAGGCTCATGCCCACGGCGCCCAGGCCCTGCACGGCCACGCGGCGGCCCTTGAGGTCGCCTGAGCCGAAGGCGTGCTTCAGCGCGGCCTTCAGGCCGCTGTACACCCCGAAGGCGGTGGCGGGCGAGGGGTCGCCGCTCGTCTTGGGCAGGCCGGCCACCCACTGCGTCTGGCGCCTGATGGCCACCATGTCGTCGGGCGCGGTGCCCACGTCCTGAGCCGTGATGTAGCGCCCCGCGAGCCTGTCCACGGCGCGGCCGAACGCCTCGAACAGCGCCGGGGTCTTGTCGACGGTGGAGTCGGCGATGATGACGGACTTGCCCCCGCCCAGGTTGAGCCCCATGGCGGAGTTCTTGTAGGTCATGGCGCGACTCAGGCGCAGCACGTCGTTGAGCGCCGCCGCCTCGTTCTCGTAGGGCCACACGCGGCAGCCCCCCAGCGCAGGGCCGAGCACCGTGCTGTGGATGGCCACGATGGCCTTCAGGCCGGTCTCCTCGTCCTGGAAGAAGGTGACCTGCTCGTGTCCTGCAGTTTGCATGTTCTCCAGAGTGTTTATGGCGACTGCCTCCGTTTCAGGCGGCCGAGCCTACATGGTTGGCCGTTCCCCTCTAGGGTAAGCCGCGGAGCGCCAGCGGAGTGGGAAGGTGCGTACCCCCTGCGCTGTGTACCGTATCTCTGCCTACACCTGCACGCCGCCGCACCCGCCTCCCCAAGGGCAACGCCTTACCCGCGCTACTCCGTCCCCAGGACCTCGTGCAGGTGTTCGGGGAGGCTCGCCAGGTCGAGACCGAGCAGCTCCTGCGCCGGTCCGGGGTCGCCGGTGTTGCCGGCCAGCAGCATCAGGAACTGGTCGTGCGTGATGGGCGGGTTCGGCAGCAGCCGGAACGCCTGGATACCCACGCGCATGAGCCAGAGCGGGATGTTCACGAGCGGCTTGCGGGGGCGCAGCCTGTCTCTGATGAGGAGGAGCAGCTCGCGCAGGGTGTACTCCGTGGGGCCAGTGAGTTCCAGCGTGCGCCCCACCGCCGCTTCGGTGCTCAGGGCGCGGGCGAAGGCCGTGGCCACGTCCTCCGCGTAGATGGGCCGGAAGGGGTATGCGCCCGTGCCCACCACGGGCACCACGGGCGGCAGAGTGACGAGCTGCTTGAGGGTGCCTCCGAAGAAGGCGTCGCCCGCGCCGAAGATGAGGCTCGGGCGCATGATCGTGTACTCCAGGCCGGAGGCCCGCACCAGCGCCTCCGCTTGCCCTTTCGTCCGCTGGTAGCGGCTCTCGGCATCCGGGTCGGCGCCGACGGCGCTCATGTGCACCAGGCGCCGCACTCCAGCGGCCCTGGCGGCCGCCAGCACGTTGCGCGTACCTTCCACGTGCACCCGCTCGAAGGTGTTCTCGCCCCGCTCCTCGATTACGCCCACCAGGTGGATCACGGCGTCGACGCCGCGCATGGCGGCGGCGAGCCCCTCACCCGTGGTCACGTCGCCCTGCACCTGCTCGGGCACTATCCGGGTCTCCCCCGGTCCGCTACGCGAGAGGGCCACGACGTCGTGGCCCTCTTCAAGTAAGCACGCGCTCACGTAGCCGCCTACGTAGCCCGTCGCTCCCGTGACCAGTACCCGCATGGGCTCACACTACCCGCGCCGCGCGGAGCTGTGGCCGTGGCGCGGCTCAGGTGGCTGCACGCCGAGCCGCGCGACAGGTCTTCAGACCCCGCCGTCCAACACCGCGCGCAGCTTGGCTGCGAAGGCGTCCGGGTCGCCGCGCTGGCCGTACTCGCCGCCCAGGAAGCCGCCGTGATCGCTGGGGAAGTCGACCACCTCGGTACCCAGCCGTCCGGCCAGCGCCTCGGCCGAGCGGCGCGCCAGCTGGCCGCGCGACTCCACGCCGGTCGCCAGGACGAGGCGCGGCCGGCCCTGCGCGACCACGCTCCGAAGCGCCTCCAGGTCCAGCTCATGCAGCGTGCAGGTGAGGAGGTTCCGGCCCAGCAGCGCGTCGTCGCGGCTGCCGTCGTCCTCCGTGGGCAGGCCGAACATGCTCGGATCTGGCGCGGGCGCGCGGAGGTACTCCTCCGTCAGCTCGCCCTCGTAACTCACCAGCGTTATGAACTTGGCCATGGCGCCGCCCAGGCCGTTCGCCTGGTAGTCGGCGTGCATGTCGCGCGTGACCTTCTCGGCCACCTCCGCGTCCGGCAGGTAGCGCACCAGTGGCGGCTCGTGCGCCACCACCGTGCGCAGCGAGCCCGGGTGCCTGACGGCGAACTCCAGCGCGTTCACCGCGCCGCCGCTGCTGGCGAAGAGGTCCACCGGGCCCGTGGCCAGGTGATCCAGCAGCCGCTCGATGTCGTCGGCGTGCTCCTCGGGCGTGTTCTCCACCACGTCGTCGGTACGCCGGCTACGTTCGGTGCCGCGCGGGTCGTAGGTGATGACGGTGCGGTCGGCGAAGTGGCCGGCCAGGGTGGTGAAGCCGCCGGCGCCCATGGGGGAGCCCACGAGCAGCAGCGGTGGCTTGGTGGAGGCCGCGTTGCGCCTGACGTCGTAGGCGAGTTCGGCGCCGCCTACGACTAGGGTGTCGGTGGTGGGTTGGACCGTGGGCAGGGTCATGGCTCAGGCCGCCTGCGCTTCCGCCAGGATGGCGTCGATCTGGCCCAGGGCCTCGGTCATGCCCTCGGCCATGCCCATCTCGAGGACCTTCTCCATCGCCTCCAGGCTGGTGAAGGAGTTCTCCACCACCATGCGGGTGCTGCCGGGCGCCGCTTCTTCGATGGTGACCCGCAGCGAGATCTTGGGCAGATCGTCGTTGCGCGTGCCGTCGGGATCTGCGAAGCCGTCCCTCAGCTCGAGGTAGCGCGGCGGCTCGACCGTGTCTATCTGCCAGAAGCCCCCCACCTTGTCCCCATCGGGACCGGTCATGTAGAAGCCGGCGCTACCCCCTGGGCGGAGGTCGTGGTCGTAGAAGGTGGCCGGCCATTCGGGCGGGCCCCACCAGCGCTCCAGCTGCCGCGGGTCGGCCCAGAGTTGCCACACCCGCTCCGGAGACGCCTGGAACTCGCACGTCATCGTCATGGTGAGGTTGGAGGGGTCCTTCACTACGTTCAGTACACTCATCGGTCGTCCTCCTCGGGATCAGCCAGAATGCCGGCCATCCGGTCCACTCGTCCGCGCCACAACTCCTCGAACTCGTCGAGCAGGCGCTGCGCGGCGCGCACCTGCTCGAGCCGGGTTGTGACAACCAGGCGGCGGCCCTCCCGGCGTTTGCTGACAAGGCCCGCGCGCTCCAGCACGGCCACGTGCTTCTGGACCGCCGCGAAGCTCATGGGGTAGTGGCTGGCCAGTTCGGCCACCCCCTCCTCGCCCTCCATGGCCCGCCTCATGATGTCGCGGCGGGTCTGGTCGGCCAGGGCCGAGAACACGCGGTCCGCTTCCACACCTTGCAGCATTGATACAACCTAATGGTTGTACGTGGGTTATGTCAAGTGGCCGTGGACCAGGGGGTCAGCCGCCACCGCGCGCGTCAACGACTCCTTGACACCGGCCGGGTCGTCAACGTAACGTTGACGCATGGACCCAACCGAGAGGAAGATCAGGCTCTACCGCACGCTGATCAAGATCGGCATCGCCCTCGCCGTGGCCTCCTTGCTGTACTCGCTGCTGTTCGGGGCGTCACTCCCCTCCGTGCTCTGGGTGCCGCTGGCGTACGCGGTGGTGGCATGGATGATCTACATCGGCATCGTTCAGCTATGGAACAGGCGGCAGGGGCCGCCGCAAGGATGAGCGTGGACCGCCACGAGACGGCTAGGGTGGTCTCGACCTGGCTGGCCGAGCGGCGCACCGCAGACGCCGGAAGCGAGGACGATCCGCAGAGGCTCCTGGCCCACGTGGCCGACCTCGAGTCGCTCTCGGGCACCGTGAACCGCCTGCAGCACGACGCGGTCTACGCCGCCCGCTCCGCGGGCTGCAGCTGGGCGCAGGTAGGCGCCGCGCTCGGCGTCAGCAAGCAGGCGGCGCAGCAGAGGTTCCGCATCCGCGAGGACGCCGACCAGCCCGAAGGGCAGCGCACGGTCGGCCCGCTGGACCGCGCGGAAGAGATGGAGGTTCTGAGCAGAGCGGCGCAGGAGGGCTGGAAGCTGGTGGAGACCCGCCTCAACCTGCACGTGCTCGAGTACGCCGGTGGCAGCTGGGAGATAACCCGGAAGTCGCTCTTCCAGCCCGGAGCGCTACCGCGCAGGCGCGACGGCTGGGAGGCCGCCACCGTGCGGTTCCCAGACGCCTTCTATCAGCGCTCGGCGCCCCAGACGGCCTCCCGCACCGCCACCCGCTCCACGTAATCGCGGTTCAGGCTGACCCCGATGCCCGGACCGTGCTGCGGGATGGCCTGCACGCCGTTCACCGCTTCCAGCGGCTCGTTGACTATGTCCTGGTCCCAGTAGCGCGAGCCGGACGAGGTGTCGCCGGGCAGCGTGAAGTTGGGCAGCGAGGAGAGGTGCAGGTTGGCCGCGCGGCCCACGCCGCTCTCGAGCATGCCGCCGCACCAGACGGGCGCGCCGAACGAGCGGGCGATGTCGTGGATGGCCTGCGAAGCGCGGAAGCCGCGCACGCGCCCGACCTTCAGGTTGATCACCTTGCCGGCGCCGATGGTGAGGGCCTTGCGCACGTCCTCGGGTGAGTGGATCGACTCGTCCAGGCAGATGGGCGTGTCTATCTGCGCCTGCAGCGTGGCGTGGTCGAGGATGTCGTCGTGCGCCAGGGGCTGCTCGATGTAGGTGAGCCCGAACTCGTCGAGGCGCTTCAGGTCGGGCGCCTGGATCAGCGTGTAGGCGCTGTTGGCGTCCACGGTGAGCGAGATGTCGGGGAAGGCCTCCCGCACCGCCTTCACGGGCTCGTAGTCCCAGCCCGGCTCGATCTTCAGCTTCACCCGGCCGTAGCCCCGCTGCACGCTGTCCGCAGCGAGGGCCACGGTCTCCTCCACGCTCGCCTGGATGCCGAGCGAGATGCCCACCGGCACGGGCCTGTCGGTGCCGCCGAGCAGCTGGTAGAGCGGCACCCCGAGAGTGCGCGCCTGCAGGTCCCAGTACGCCATCTCGATGGCCGCCACGGCTATGTTGTGGCCCCGGATGTAGCGCAGCTCGTGCAGCAGTTCCTCCGCGGTGGCGAACTCCTTGCCCACCACGGCCGGGGCGATGAAGTCGCTGATCACGTGCCAGGCGGTGTCGGTGGTCTCGTACGAGTAGCCGGGCGACTCGCCCGCCACGCACTCGGCCAGGCCCACCTCGCCCCCACTGTGCATGGAGACGATGAGCACGCGCCGGTCCTGCACCGTACCGAAGCTGGTGCGGAAGGGGAACTTGAGGCGCAGCGGAACCTCGGTGAGCTCCAGTCGTTCGATCTTCATGATTCTGCTCCTAGCGCCCGGACGGGCCTCACCGGGCCTTCGCGTAAGGGCGGTTCTGGATCCGCTCCAGGTAGCGCACCGCCGCCGCCGTCAGGTTACTCAGTACGAGGTAGATGAAGGCGATGGCCAGGTAGACGGTCATGGGCTGGTAGGTGCGCGAGATGATGTTCCGGCCCGTGAGCAGGAGCTCGTTCACGGTGATCACGGAGACCAGCGTGGAGTCTTTGATGAGCGAGATGAACTGGTTACCGAGCGCGGGCAGCGCTATGCGCAGCGCCTGCGGGATGAGCACGAAGCGGTACGTCTCGAACGGCCTGAGTCCCAGCGAGCGCGCTGCCTCGCTCTGGCCGTGCCCGATGGCGAGGAACGCGCCCCGGATGATCTCGGCGTTATACGCGCCCACGTAGAGGATGAGGCCGATGGTGCCCGCCCAGAACGCCGGCAACGGATCGAGGAACGGAAGAGAAGGTAGACCGAAATAGATGATGAACAGCTGAACCAATAGTGGTGTGCCGCGGAAGAACTCGATGTAGGCGCCCGCGATCCAGTTGAGGATGGTGAAGCGCGACATGCGGCCCAGCGCGGCGATGAGGCCCAGCACCAGACCGATACTGCCCGAGATGACCGTGACCGAGATGGTGGTCAGGGTGCCGTTCCAGAGCGCATTCAGCGTGTTGGGCGTGAAGATACCCGACAGATACTCGAACATCGATCCTCCTGCGGCAACCTAGAGTTGCGGGATCAGTACCGGTGCTTGAGTTACCGGTTCACTCAACGGGGCGCAGCCGCTGCTACCGGCTGCGCCCCACCTCCCTGTTGCACCTGCTCCGCCTTCAAAGGTCCCTCTGCCTGGGAGCTTCATGCGGCGGAGCAAGGTCCTAACGAACCGAGCTGCTTACTCGGCGGGCGGGGTGACGATGTCGCCACCGATCCACTTCATGCTGATCTCGAGCAGGGTGCCGTCTTCGCGCATGTCGCGGAGGGCCTGGTTGATGGCGGCTGCCAGCTCGGGCTGGTTCTTGGCCATCAGCACGTAGGCGTTCTCCTCGAAGACGAGGCCTTCCATGGCCTTGACGGGCTGGCCCGCTTCGACGGCCTCGTAGCCCACGACGGGGTTGGTGAAGATGGCGTGCGCCCTGCCGGACGCTACGGCCAGCAGCGAGTCCTGCACACCGGAGTAGGTGTCGATGCGCGGGTAGTCGATGCTCTCGAGGTACTGCTGGTTGGTGCCGCCCAGGTCAACGGCGATGGGGGCGTTGGCCTCGGCCATCTCCTCGATGCTGGCGTAGTCGTAGTCCGTGTGGATGAACATCTGACCGCCGCCGTAGTAGTAGGGCACCTCGGAGAACTCCACGGCCTGCTGACGCTCCGGCGTGATGGAGTGCGAGGCGACGGAGAAGTCGAACGTGCCGGCCTGAACGCCGCCGACGATGGTGGCGAACTCGGCCTGCTGGAGCCGCGCGTCCACGCCAAGGCGCTTGGCGAGCTCGCGGGCCACGTCCGCGTCGAAGCCGATCATCTGGCCGCTGTCGTCGGGCATGGAGAAGGGTGGGTACTCGCCCGACATGGCGACCACCGCAGTGCCCTTGGCCTGGATGTCCGCAAGCTCAGCGAACGCGGCGGGCACCATCAGGGCTAGGGCGACGAACGCTACGACACCAGAGATGAGTCTGCGATTCCGTTTCATGCAGGGAGCCTCCTTAAGGCTTGGACACGCGCGAGCCATAGGCTGAAACGCCCGAAGGCGACCTGCCCCAACGACGCTACGGTTAGCGCCAAACGCCCATCCGGCATGGCGACTGCTCGGGCGCAGCCATGTACGTGCCCCTTGAAGTTACGGACCAAGCCGGACGAGCAACGGTAACACATGGCGCTTTACCGTACTGGACGGCGTCCCTGGAGCGGGCCCCCTGGAAAGCCCGTCTGGTGCGGGTGATAGACTCGCGCATCCGCCCCGGTGGCACACCAGTTCAGCACCGGCTCCACGCCGGTAGGAGCACCTGCTAGCCATGCCTCCATCAGAGATGCCTAAGTCGAGTTCTCCCAGCGCTTCCACGCCCACCCAAGAGCCGCGCGACCTGCTCTTCTACCAGGGCCACCTGGAGCTGCCGACCGTGAGCCACGCCGAGGGCATCTGGCTGTACGACACGGAGGGCAAGCGCTACCTGGACGGCTCCTCGGGCGCCGTCACGGCCACCATCGGGCACGGCGACAAGAGGGTGCTCAGCGCCATGCGGCGCCAGGCCGAGCGCGTGACGTTCGCTTACCGCACGCAGTTCGAGAACGAGCCGGCGCACGAGCTGGCGCGGGCCCTGACCGGTCAGCTGAGCCAGGACCTGAGGCGCGTGTTCTACGTTTCGGGCGGCTCCGAGGCGGTGGAGTCCGCCATCAAGCTGGCGCGCCAGTACCACCTGGCCAACCGCCAGCCGGGCCGCTACAAGGTCATCAGCCGCTTCCCCTCCTATCACGGCTCCACGCTAGGGGCGCTGCAGGCCACCGGTTACTCCCCGCTGAACGAGCCGTTCACCCCCATGCACCTGAGCTCGGTCCGCGTGCCGGCACCTACGCGCCACGCTCGCCCGGCGGGCATGAGCGAGGAGGAATGGGGCCTCGAATGCGCGGCCCAACTGGAGAGCGCCATCGTGGAGCAGGGACCGGACACGGTGGCGGCGTTCATCATCGAGCCGGTGGGTGGCGCCTCCACGGGCGCCCTCGTTCCGCCGCCCGGCTACCTGGCGGCCATCACCCAGATCTGCCGCCGCCACGGCGTGCTCATCATCTACGACGAGGTCATGACCGGCGTGGGCCGCACCGGGGAGTTCTGCGCCTACCAGCACTGGGAGGCGCCGGCCGCGCCAGAGGGTGGCGGAGCGGCGGAGATGGGCGCCGAGGTCGACATCCTGGCGCTCTCCAAGGGGCTGGGCGCCGGCTACGTCCCCCTGGGCGCGGTGGTGTGCCGCTCGCACATAGCCGACACGGTGGTAGGTAGCGGCGGCTTCGCGCACGGCCACACCTACGCGGGCAACCCGCTGGCGTGCGCCGTGGGCGCCGCCGTGCTGCGCGTGGTGCAGGAGGACGGGCTCATAGCCAACGCCCGAGAGCGCGGCCGGCAGCTCATGCGCGGGCTCGAGGAGCTGAAGCGCGAGCATCCGGTGGTGGGCGACGTGCGCGGCCTGGGGCTCCTCACCGCGCTCGAGTTCGTGGCCGACCCGCAGAGCCTGGAGCCGTACCCGCCCGAACTCAACGTGCACGAGCGCATGACCGTGCTGGCGCGGCGGAACGGCCTGCTGGTCTACCCGCGCCGCAGCCGGGGTGGCTGGAGCGGCGATCACGTGCTGGTAGCGCCCCCGCTGATCATCAGCGAGGGCGAGATGAACGAGCTGCTCGCCCGCCTGCAGGAGTCGGTGGAGCAGCTCGAGCGTGAGCTAGCGGCCGTCTAGCCTCGCGAGCTTCAGCGCCTCCCTCAGCCGCACCAATCCAGGGCCGTCAGCGCCAGCACGCGCGTGGTGTCCAGCACGCTCGCTAAGTCCACCCACTCGTCCGGGGCGTGCAGGTTGCCGCCGACGGGCCCGTAGCAGGTGGCCGGGATGCCGTAGTACAGGTTGTAGAAGCGCGCGTCGGTGGTGGCGGTAGAAACCAACGGCTCCAGCTCGGAGCCCGTGACCGCCACGTGGGCCGCCTCCAGCACGCCTAACACCGGCGCCTGGCGGTCGAGAACGAAGCCCTCGGCGTTGAAACCGAAGTACTCGAAGCGCGGCGGGTGAGCCCGCAGCCAGTCGTCCTCGGCGCAGGCCGCCAGGATGCCCTCCTCGAAGCGGGCGCGCACCTTGCCCAAGTCCTCCCCCGGGAAGGCGGAGATGCGCACCTCCAGCACGCACTCGGACGGCACGGTCGAGGGCCAGTCGCCCGCGTGGAGCGTGCCGACGCTGTAGTTGAGCGGGTGCGGCACCGTGTCGAACGGCGCCGGCCGCTCGCTGGCCTCGTTGGCCCGCCGCTCCAGCTCCTCGATGGCCTCCAGCACCACGCGCGCCTTGGTTATGGCGTTGACGGCGCCCCGCTGGTCCGCGCCCAGCACGTGCGCCCCCGCGCCCTCCACCGTTACGCGCACCCACATCACCCCGACCTGCGCCACCAGCAGCGTCTGGCCGAACGGCTCCGGGATGATGGCGGCGTCCGCCCTGCGGCCCCGCACCAGGCTGGCCAGCGCGCCGTTGCCGGTGCACTCCTCCTCTATGACGGTGTCTAGGTGAACGTCGCCGGCCAGCTCCACGCCCGCCTCGCGCAGGGCGCGCACGGCGAAGATCATGGCGCTGATGCCGGACTTCATGTCGGCGGCGCCCCGACCGTACATGCGGCCGTGAGCCACCTCGCCGCCCCACGGGTCGCGCGTCCAGAACCCCTCCGGCGTGACCGGCACCACGTCCACGTGGCTCTGCAGCAGGAGCGAGCGGCCACCGCCGGCGCCCTGCAGCGTGGCGGCCACGTTGGGCCGGTCCGTGTAGTCGCCCTGCAGGGGCGAGTAGGCGCGGTGCGTGCTGATCTGCTCCAGGTCCAGGTCGTAGCGCTCCACCGGCAGGCCCAGCTGCTGCAGCTCGGCGGCGATGACGCTCTGCACGCCGCTCTCGTTGCCGCGCACGCTGCGCTCCTGCACCAGGCGCCGGAGGAACTCGACCTGACGCTCGAAGTTGGCCTGCACACGCTCCAGCACCGCGCTCGCGGCTGCGGCGTCCGTCCGGCTCACGTCCCGGCCGTCTCTGCTTCGAACATGGTGGCGACCATATCACCCGTTCGGCGCGCCTCCGCCAGCTGGACGGCGCTGGTTCTACGGCCACGAGACCACCGGTTAGACTCCCCCTACATGGAACAGCTGGCGAACCATCTTCTCGGGCGAGCGGCGCTCGCACGGGTCGCACCCTCCTGCGGTGCGCCCGGAGCACCGTCGTGAAACCGGACCTTCTACTTCTGAACGGCAGCGTCCTGAGCATGGACCCAGAGGCGCCGCGGCACGCCGCCGTGGCCCTCAGGGGAGGCCGCGTGCTCGCCGTGGGCAGCGTGGAAGAGGTCGAGGCCACCCTCGCGCCGGGCGCCAGACGGGTGGATCTGGCGGGCGCCGTGGTGCTGCCGGGCTTCCACGATGCGCACGTGCACCTCACGGACTACGGCTTCGCCCTGGCGCAGCTCGAGCTTTACGAGGCGCCGACCATGGAGGCGGCGCTCGACCTCGTGGCAGCACGCGCCAGGGAGCTGCCGGCGGGCGAGCTCCTCGAGGGCGTGGGCTTCTCGCTCTCCCGCTGGAGCGTGCCGACCGTGGAGCGCGGGAGCCTCGACGCCGTGGCGCCCGGACGCCCGGTCATCCTCCGCAGCCAGGACCTGCACAGCGCCTGGCTGAACAGCGCGGCGCTCGAGCTGATAGGCGTGTCGGCCGATACGCCCGACCCGGAGGGCGGCACTGTGGTGCGGGGCGCGGAGGGTCAGCCCACGGGCCTGCTGCTGGAGCGCGCCACGCGCCTCATCGAGGCCGGCCTGCCGCCCCGCCCTGCCGCGGACATCCGCGCCGCCCTGGAGCGGGCCGGGGCGGACCTCGCGGCGCGCGGAATCACCACCGTGCACCACATGGCCATGGACCAGCCGGGCTGCTGGCGCGAGATGGCCACGCTGGCGTCTGTGCCCTGCTTCCCGGTCCGGGTCTGGGCCTGCGTGAACCAGGAGGACGTGGAGCACGCGGCCGCGCTCGGCCTGGCCACCGGTCAGGGCGGCGAGCACTTCACCATCGGCGGCGCCAAGTTCTTCGTGGACGGCGCCCTGGGCAGCCGCACGGCCTGGATGCTCGCGCCCTACGCCGACGGTTCCGGCACGGGCGCGCGGGTGCACGGTCCCGAGGTGCTGGCCGACCGACTGCCACGCGTGCTGGAGGCGGGCCTGACGCCCGTAATCCACGCCATCGGCGACGCCGCCAACCGGGCCGCAGTGGGGGCGCTGCACGCCACCCGCGAGCGGTGGCAGGCACTGGGCCTGAGACCGCGCCTGGAGCACGCCCAGCACCTAACGCCCGAGGATTCCGTCTTGGCCGGCGAGATGGGCCTGGCGGTCTCCGTACAGCCGGCGCACCTGCCCTTCGACCTGCGTCCCATCCAGGAGTTGCTGCCGGACCGGGCGGACCAGGCGTACGCCTTCCGCACGCTACAGGCCAACGGCGCGGTGCTGGCGCTCGGCTCGGACGCGCCCATCGCCACGCCGGACGTACTGGCCGGTGTCCGCGCGGCCTGCACGCGCACGGACGCGGAGGGGCGCGTGCTTACGCCGAGCGAGCGCCTCACCGTGGCGGAGGCGCTGGCGGGCTACACGCGCGGCGCGGCGTACGCGGTGCAGCGCGAGCGCTCGAGCGGCATGCTGCGAGCGGGCTTCGACGCGGACCTGGTGGTGCTCTCGCACGAGCCCGACATGGCGGCGCCCGACCCTCAGGTCCTGGCCACCATCAAGGCGGGCACCGTGACGCACTCGACGGGAACCCTGGACCTCTAGTCCCCGGCCGGCAGTTCAGTTGGCGGGCTCGCTGCCGCCGGCGGCGCTCCGGCCGAGGTAAGCCGAGGCCACCCGCTCGTCGCCCGCCATGTCCGCCGCGCTGGCGCCAAGGCGCACGTTGCCCGCCTCCAGCAGGTAGGCGTGGTCCGCCAGACGCAGCGCGGCCCGGGCGTTCTGCTCGATGAGGAGCACGGTGGCTCCGGAGTCGCGCAGCTTGGCGATCACGTTGAAGATCTCCTCCACGATCAGCGGCGCCAGGCCCAGACTGGGCTCGTCCAGCAGCAGGAGGCGGGGGCTGGCCATCATGGCCCGGCCCACGGCGAGCATCTGCTGCTCGCCGCCCGACATGGTGCCGGCCAGCTGCCGGCGCCGCTCCGCCAGCCGGGGGAAGGTGGCGTACACGCGCGCCAGGTCCTCGGCCATCACCTTGCGGCCCAGCCGCGCCCGGGCGTAGGCGCCTAGCCGGAGGTTATCTTCCACCGGCAACGCCGGGAACAGCTCCCGCCGCTCCGGCACCAGCACCACGCCCTCGCCCACCAGCTCCTCGGGCAGGGCGCCGGTGATGTCGTCGCCCGCGAACTCCACGCGGCCGCCCGCCTTGGGCACCACGCCCACCACCGAGTTCACGAGGCTAGACTTGCCGGCCCCGTTGGCGCCGATCACGGTGACGAGCTCGCCCTCCAGCACGCTCACGTTCACGGCGTTGAGCGCCTCCACCCCGCCGTAGCGGACGGTGAGGCCGTGCGTCACGAGCAGCGCCTGGTCGGAGGCGGCGCGGCGCGCCTCGAGCTCGTCCCGCTGGGTGGCGGCCACGGCGCTCACGCCGCCTCCCTGCCCAGGTACGCCTCGAGCACGCGCGGGTCGCGGCGCACTTCGTCGGGTGTGCCCTCCGCCAGTTTCTGGCCGTGGTTCATGACCACCACGTGATCGGCCAGGTTCATGACCACGTCCATGTCGTGCTCCACCAGCAGCACGGTGGTGCCCTCCGCCTTGAGGCGCCTCACGAGGGCCATCAGCTCCTCCTTCTCGTGGCGCCTGAGACCGGCGGCCGGTTCGTCGAGGAGCAGCAGCAGCGGGTCCGCCACCAGCGCGCGGGCCACTTCCAGCAGGCGCAGCTTGCCGAGCGGCAGGCTGTCGGCGGCGGCGAAGGGATCGTCGCCCAGCCCCACGCGCCTGAGCTGCCTGAGCGCCTCGGCCCGTGCGCTCTCGGCCTCGGCGCGGTCGAGCCGCAGCATGCCGCGGAACAGGCCGGCGTTCGTGCGGACGTAGGCGCCCAGCAGCACGTTGTCCAGCAGGGTCATCGAGCCTATGACGTTGAGGTGCTGGAAGGTGCGCGCTATGCCTACGCGGGCCACGGCGTGGGGCGGCTTGCGCTGTATGGGCTGGCCGGCGAAGCGGATCTCGCCGCTGCTCACGTTGAGCACCCCGGTGATGAGGTTGAAGACGGTGGTCTTGCCGGCGCCGTTGGGGCCGATCAGGCCGGTGATCTGGCCCTCGCGCACCTCGAAGTCGAGGTCCTGCACGGCTGCCAGGCCGCCGAAGTTCTTGCCCACGCCGTTGAGCGAGAGCAGCGCCCCGCCTTCGCCGCCCACCGGCCGCGGGCCGGGCGGCAACGGTGGCGCGTCCTCGCGCACGGGCCGCGGCGGCGGCTTGGGCAGCAGCCCGTCCAGCATGGGCAGAAGCCCGCGGCGCGCGCGCTGCAGCACGACGATGAGTATGAGGCCGAAGGCGATTATCTCGTAGTTGCCGGTGCGGCCAACTATGAGCGGCATGACCTGCTGCAGCTCCTCCTTCAGGAACACGAAGATGGCGGCTCCCGCCAGGGCGCCCCAGAGGCTGGTGAGGCCGCCCACCACCGCCATGATCAGCACGTCGATACTCGATTCCAGGCTGGCGATGCCGGGCACCACGTAGCGCTCGCGGAAGGCGTAGAGGCCCCCCGCCAGGCCGGCGAAGGCGGCGGCCAGCAGGAAGGTGAGCATCTTGAGCGACTGGACGTTCACCCCGAAGCTGGCGGCGGCCACCGAGCCCGTGCGCAGGCTCTGGATGGCGCGCCCCACGCGCGACCGCATGAGGTTGGACGTGAGCAGCAGCACGAGCAGCACCGCGCCCCACACGACGATGAAGTAGAGGCGGTCGCCCCGCAGCTCGTAACCGAAGAGCGACAGGGGCGGGAAGCGGTGCCCTGTGGCCCCGCCGAGGCCGGTGCTGCCACCGGTGACGGGGATCCAGTTGCGCAGTATGCCCGTGATGACCAACCCCCACGCCAGGGTGGCGAGCGCCAGGAAGTGCCCCTTGAGCCGCAGCGTCACCAGGCCGATGACCCAGGCGATGAGCAGCGACAGGAGGATGCCGGCAACCAACGCGAGCCAGGGGTTCACGCCGAAGCGGCTGGCCACGATGGCGGCGGTGTACGCCCCGGTGCCCATGAAGGCGGCCTGGCCGAGCGACGCCAGGCCGGCGTAGCCCGTGAGCAGCACGAGGCCCATGACCACCAGGGCGTACATGCCTATGACGTTGGCGAGCCGCAGGGTGAAGGCGGAGGCGAAGAGCGGCATAAGCGCCATGCCGATCAGGAAGAGGGCCAGTAGGCCGGCCCTGATCCAGCGCGCCGCGCTGGGGCTGAAAAGAGCCTTCACTCCACGTGCTCCTCGAAGTCGAGGTGCTGGAACGAGCGCACCAGCAGCACCGGGATGATGAGGAGGAACACGAGCACTTCCTTGTAGGCGGAGCTGATGTAGAAGGCGGTGAACTGCTCGGCCACCCCCACGAAGAGCGCGCCCGCCACGGCGAGTGCGGGGTTCACCAGGCCACCGATGATGGCACCGATGAAGCCCTTGAGGCCCAGCATGAAGCCGAAGTCGTAGGCCATCTTGGTGATGGGCGTGATGAGCACGCCGGCCACG
>CAZPWN010000042.1:0-11655 GCA_964590475.1 uncultured bacterium
TACGACCTCAAGTACCTCGAGGACCCGGAAGGCGTGTTCGGCGAAGCCGAGCAGATCCACACCATCGTCAGCCAGGAGTTCGCCGATAACGGCCCCGAGGACGCCCTTGCCTTCCTGGACGCCTTCAACTGGACCGGCGAGGACATGGGCGCCGTGATGCTCAAGATCCTCGACGGCATGGAGCCGTTCGACGCCGCTCGCGAGTGGATCAGCGAGAACCCCGAGAAGGTTCAGGAGTGGCTCGCTAACTAACGCAGCGTGTGACCTGACGTCCCTAGGACGTTAGCCAACGCATTACGGCCACGCGCGAAAAAGAGGTCCGAGGCGATCATCCGCCTCGGACCTCTCCTTATCGGAGTGAACGGCGGCTAGGCCCGGGGCCCTTGCACCTCGGCGCCCCTGAGGCCCCACAGCTGCCGCGCTGCGGAACGCCCTGGCCGGTCGGCCCTACGTGACGGCTCAGCACACTTCCGTGTACCCGTGGCGCTACGCTGGAACCGCTTCGGGCAGACACGGGGCGGCACCCTGAGCCTCCTCGACCATAGAACCGGACCGAGCCCATCCCTTCCGCTGGCTTGCCTTCGGCCCGGCCGAAGACTCAAGCCTCAGGGAGAAAGCCGGCCAGCATGCAAGCAGCGTTCCGTTCGGTTACGCGGGTGAGGCGCCTAGCTTTACTGGCGCTTCTCGTTGTCGGGGTAGCTCACTCCCAGGACGCCTCTTCGATAGCCGTGGACTCGTTCACCGCAGACTTCTCGGTGATGGAACAGATGAGCGACGTGGCGGCTCAGGGCAGCGGCGCGATAGCCGTCCTGCTTCCCGAGACCACCACCTCCGCGCGTTACACCGCCTTCGACGAGCCGTTCCTGCGCCAGGCGCTGCAGGCAGCCGGCTTAGCGGACTCGGACATCATCATCAACAACGCTCAGGGCAGCGAGTCCACGCAGCTCACCCAGGCGGAAGCGGCCATCACGCAGGGTGCCGTGGTGCTCCTACTCGACCCGATCTCGTCGGGCGTGGGCGCCTCCATCGAGCAGTACGCCGCCGAGCGCGGCGTGGCGGTCATAGACTACGACCGCCTGACCTTGGGCGGCACGCGCTCGCACTACGTCAGCTTCGACAACGTGCAGGTGGGGAGGCTCATCGGCCAGGGGCTGGTCGACTGCATAGCCGACTGGGGTGTGGAGAGCCCGCAGGTACTGGTGATGAGCGGCGCACCCACCGACAACAACGCCACCCTCTTCGCGCAGGGCTACATGGAGGTGCTTCAGCCACATTTCGATGACGGATCCTTCGTGAACGCGGGCGAGCCCGCCGGCACCTGGGACCCCGCGCAGGCGCGCACTACCTTCGAGGGTCAGTACACCGCCAACGAGGCTATCAACGCGGTGGTCACTCCCAACGACGACAACGCCAACGCCGTCATCTCCTACCTGCGCACGCTCAACGTGCCGCCCAACACCTTCCCGACCACCGGGCAGGACGCCACCCTGCAGGGTCTGCAGAACGTACTGGCCGGCTACCAGTGCGGCACCGTCTACAAGTCCATCAAGCTCGAGGCGCAAGCAGCCGCCGCCCTCGCCCTCTTCCTGCGCGCGGGCCTTGAGCCCCCGGCGGCGCTGGTCAACGGCGTAACGCCCGACACCGAGGGCGGCATGGACGTGCCCTCCGTCCTCCTCACGCCCATCTGGGTCACCCCCGAGAACATGGCCCAGACGGTGGTTGCCGACGGCTTCGTCTCGGCGGCGGAGCTCTGCGCCGGCTTCGAGGAGGAGTGCACGGCGGCCGGGATAGGGGAGTAGGCGACCCTTGAGCTCGCAGGCGGCTCGGACAGGCGGCAGCGCCCAGGCCGAGCCGCTGCTGCGCTTAGAGGACGTGCGCAAGGAGTTCGGCGCCGTGCGCGCTCTCAACGGCGTGAACTTGAGCCTGTGGCCCGGACAGGTGACCGCGCTGGTGGGAGACAACGGCGCCGGCAAGTCGGTGACCGTGAAGGTCATCGCGGGCACCTACCAGGCCGACGCCGGCCGCATCATCTGGCAGGGTAGGGAGGTCCGTCCCCGCACCCCACGCGAGGCCGGGCAACTCGGCATCGAGGTTGTCTACCAGGACCTGGCGCTCTGCGACAACCTGGACGTTGTCCAGAACATGTTCCTAGGACGCGAGCTGCTGAGTAACGGTCTCCTCGCCGAGGACGAGATGGAGCGCACGGCGCTCGCCACCCTCGCCGACCTGCGCGTCACCACCGTGCAGTCGGTGCGGCAGCCCGTTGCGTCCCTGTCCGGTGGCCAGCGTCAGTCCGTGGCGGTGGCCAAGGCCGTCATGTGGAACTCGAAGCTCGTGATCCTCGACGAACCCACGGCAGCGCTCGGAGTGGCGCAGACGCGCCAGGTGCTGGCGCTCGTAAGGCGCCTGGCGGAACAAGGATTGGCGGTGATGATGATCTCGCACAACCTCGTCGACGTCTTCGGGGTAGCGGACCGCTTGGCGGTCATGCGGCTCGGCGAAGTCGTTGCCGAGGGGCCCAAGGCGGAGTTCGACGTTCAGCAGGTGGTGGAGCTCATGACCACCGGTCGGCGGGGGGCGGCGTGAGCGAGGTGGCGGCAGACGAGGGCACACACGCTGGCGCCGGACCAGCGAGGCGGCTCCCGCGGCTGGACGGTGGCGGTGTGCTGCCCGTGATCATCGGCGCCATCGTCATAGCCGTCATCTTCCAGAGCCTGAACGACCGCTTCCTCTCGACCGGCAACCTCGTGAACCTCCTGGTGCAGGCGTCGGTCTTCATGCTGATCGGCATGGGGCAGGTCTTCGTGCTGCTGCTGGGCGAGATCGACCTATCGCTCGGCTTCGTGGCGGGCATCGGCGGGGTGGTGGTAACGGAGCTCGTGCAACCGGACGTGCGCTGGCCATGGTGGGCGGCCGTACTTACGGCGCTCGTGGTGACGGCCGCCATCGGCTTCCTGCAGGGAACGTTGGTCACGCGGCTCAGGCTCCCCTCCTTCGTCGTAACCCTGGCGGGCCTGCTCGGCTGGCAGGGGTTGATGATCATCCTGCTCGGCACCGGCGGGACCATTCCTATCCCTGACCGCACCATCAACGCCATCGCCAACGGCAGCCTGTCGCCGCTCGCGGGCTGGGTGCTCGCGGCGGTAGTGGTGGCGCTCTTCGCCCTCATCACGTTCCGCGCGGACGGCCGCAGGCGGCGTAGCGGCCTTGCGGCGCCGCCCGCCTTGTACAGCTGGCTGAAGGTAGGCGTGGCGGCCCTCGCCGCCGTGGCGTTACTGCTGGTGACCAACGCCGACCGCGGCGTGGGCGCCTTCCAGTTGCGCGGCATGCCGTACGTCATCCCGTTGGTGTTCGGAGTTCTGCTCCTCTGGAGTTTCGTGCTGGGGCGCACCCGCTTCGGGCGTTACATCTACGCCATCGGCGGCAACGCCGAGGCGGCCCGCCGCGCCGGCATCGCGCTCGCCCGCGTGCGTACCCTCGCGTTCACCCTGGCCGCGCTCACGGCCGGCATCGGCGGCATCGTCTACGCCTCGCGGCTCCGCTCCATGTCCACGAGCTTCGATGGCGGCACCATCGTCCTGTACGTGGTGGCCACCGCCGTCATCGGGGGTACGAGCCTCTTCGGGGGCCGCGGTCACCCACTCCACGCGGTGCTGGGGGGCGTGGTCATAGCGGCCATCGTGAACGGCATGGCGCTCCTCGGGCTGAGCGCCGCCATCCAGCTAATCGCTACCGCGGTCGTGCTGCTCGCCTCCATCCTGGTGGACGTGGTGGTGCGGCGGCGAGGCGCGCCCGGCAGCGGGGCCGCCTGAGGCGAGCAGCGCAGGCCGAACGCGCCTAGGCCAGTACCGCTAGGGCCTTGTCGAGCCCCTCCAAGCCTAAGTTGATGTCGCTCTCCGCGATGTTCAGTGGCGGGGTTACCAGCAGCACGTTGTAGCGCCCGAAGGCGTACACCCCGTTGCTGCGCAGCGCCGCCACCAGCTGAGCCATGGGCGTGTTGTCGCCGCCGTACCAGGGCACGAGCGGCTCCTTGGTGTCTCTGTCCTTGCACAGCTCGATGGTGTAGAAGGCGCCTATACCGCGCACGTCGCCGATGACCGAGTGCCTCTCCTTCAACGCCTCCAGGCCGGCCTTCAGGATCGGATCCAGCTGCCGCGCCCGTTCGAAGAGGCCCTCCTTCTTGAGGGCGGTCACGGTCGCCAGGCCGGCGGCCATGGCCATGGGGTGACCGGCGTAGGTGTGGCCGATCATCAGGGGCGTGTCGTCGAAGTGCTGCGCCAGCCCTTCGCGCATCAGCACGCCGCCGAGGGGGATGTAGGCGGAGGAGGAGCCCTTGGCGAACGTGATCATGTCGGGCTTCACGCCGAAGCGCGTGGCGGCGAACGTGTCGCCCACCCGCCCGAAGCCGGTCATCACCTCGTCGAAGATGAGCACGATGCCGTACTTCTCGGTCATGGCGCGCACGCCCTCGAGGTAACCCTCGGGGTAGACGATGACGCCGTTACTGCCCACCACCGGCTCGAGGAGCAGCGCGGCGATCTTCTTGGCACCCTCGAAGGTGATCACCTGCTCGAGGTGCTCCAGCGCGCGCTGGGTCTCCACCGCGGGGTCGTCCGTGAAGAACGGGCTGCGGTAGGGGTAGGGCGCGAAGAAGTGCACCACGCCGGGCATGCCGGGCTCGTGCGCCCAGCGGCGGTCCTCGCCCGTCAGGTTGCCGGCGCCGGGCGCCGAGCCGTGGAACGAGCGGTACGCCGTGAGGACCTTGGAGCGCCCCGTGATCATGCGCGACATGGCCACCGCGTCCTCGTTGGCCTGGCCGCCGGCCGTGCCGAAGAAGGTGCGCGCGCCCTCCTCCCAGGGGCTGATGTCCGAGAGGAGCTCAGCGAACTCGCTGCGCGTGTCGTTCATGAGGGAGGGCGGCACGTAGGCCACCTTGGCAACCTGCTCCTGGATGGCCTTCACCACGGCGGGGTGGCCGTGGCCAAGGTTGGTGGATACCAGGCCGGCGCTGAGGTCCAGGTAGCGCTTACCGGTGTCGTCGTAGATGAACGAACCTTCGCCCCTTACGAACGCGGGGCCGCCGACGGCGCCCTGCTTGCTCCACGGCGTGAGAACGTGCTTATGCGAGCGGGTGGTGGCTGCCAAGCTCATCTGCTACCTCCTCGGGTTGCCGCCGCTGTGGCCGTAAGTGGCCGGGTCGGCTTGCCTCGTTTTGAGTTGCCCGAGATTACCCCACTGCGCGGCTTCAGGGACCCTTGTACGGCCGTACATCTACTTCACATATTGGCGTGCTCCAATGAATCCGTGGGGGTAACCCCTCCAACCTCGGCCCGCCGGTATCCCCCTGCCAGCGGGCCGTTTTCTATGTTCACCCGACCATAGCCGCACGCACCTAACCGGTACCGAACCTAGTCGAACAGGCGGCCCTGCGGGAAGAGTTGTTCGTACGACTGCTCGAGCTTCAGCTGCTCGAACGGTACCCGCACCCCCTCCTCGTCGCGCAGGCGTTCGAAGCGGTCGCCGCGCCGGCGCCGGCGCCGGTACTCCACTATGAGCACGTGCCTGGCTGGCAGCGGTTCCAGCACCAACCTCACGGTGGCGCCGGTACTGCGCAAGGTGCGTTCCACCGTCACGGCGTTGGGACTGGCTTTCAGGGGCGTGCGGATCATGGCTCTGGAGGCTCCGGCTGCTAGCTGGCGGTGGCCTGGTCCCAGTCGACGTGCGGTAGCAGGTCGGCGACCAGCGCCTCGAGACCCGCCCGGTCCTCCTCGTCGAAGTTGTTTACCGTTGCCGAGTCGAGGTCGAGCACTGCCACTACGGCGCCGTCCCTCAGGACCGGCACCACGATCTCGGAGCGGGACCGGATGTCGCAGGCGATGTGGCCCGGGAAGGCGTGAACGTCGGGCACCACCTGGGTGGCGCGCGTGCTGACCGCGGTGCCGCACACGCCGCGCCCCACGGCGATCCTCACGCAGGCGGGGCGGCCCTGGAACGGGCCCAGCACCAGCTCGCCGCCCTTCATGAGGTAGAAGCCCGCCCAGTTGAGGTTGGGTAACCAGGCGTATATCTCGGCCGCGGCGTTGCCCAGGTTGGCCAGCCAGTCGGTCTCGTGCTCAACGAGCGCGCGCACGCGGGCGCGGAGTTCGCGGTAGCGCTCGGGCTTGTCGGCGCTCAGGTTCAGGTCCAGGTAATCGAGCGACGGTTCGTGCATGTCGCTGAAGGATTCGTTCATGCCCAGACTTTAGCGCGCCTGGGCATGAAGGTAAGAATCCTGGATTCTATGGGAAGTGGGTCAGTTGATCGACTCTATGCGGATGCTGCCTATGCCCGCATCGATGGTCAGTTCCACGCGCTGCGAGGAGGAGCCGTAGGAGGGGGAAGTGTAGGTATTGCCGTCCTTCGAGAAGTGGCCGTCCACTCTCACGTTGCCGATGCCCGTATCCACATCGATCCGGATGCCCAGCGAGCTCGGCACGCGCATGACGATCTCGCCGATGCCGGCATCGATGTCGCCGCGGAATCCGCCCGTGCGCGGCAGCAGAACGGTAGTCTCACCGATGCCGCCGTTCACCTTCAAGGACTCGAGCTGCAGCTGCCTGAGGTCCAGTGTGGAGCTGCCGATGCCCATGTCGAGGGAGAGCGCCAGAGGGATCCGGTCGGTGAGGGCCAGGTCCCACGCCTCCGCGCGCCGCGGTCCCATGAGCGACCGCCAGCGGCTGGTGGCGCGGAAGTGGCCGCGGCCGCCCCGCACGTCGTACTCCACGGTCACGTGCTCGCCGGCATGCTGACCGAGGCTCCCCGTGGCTATGTAGGCGCTCTGCGGTGCGCCCGTCAGATCCAGGTTCGCCACGCCCGAAGCGATGTGCACGTCGGCGCTTCTAGCGCCCTGCAGCTCCTGTGCTACCTCGACGGTGTCGCTCGAAGTGCCGAACCAGCCGCCCGTGAAGGAGAGGAGCAGCGCCACGCCGATACCGGCGGCGTAGACGGGGACACGCCACCGGCCGCGAGTGAGGAGGTCGACGCCCGCGGCTATCACCAGGACGGGCCAATAGCGCGCGATGCCGAGAAGGAACGAGAGGTCGAACCAGCCCAGTCGGGCTATCAGCAGCAGCGCACCGAGCAGCACCAACGCGTAGGCAAGGTGGGTGAGCCTGTTGTCCTTGCGGGGCTGGGCTGCCGGCCCGCTGGTCGCGCCGTCTGCACCGCTCGGTGGAGGGCTCTGCTCTAGTTGGGACCGCGTGTCGTTATCGTCGCTCATCGAGGATCACCTTCCTGGGACGTGGTGTCCCGGTCTTTCTTGGAGTCGCGCGTGAAGAGGAAGGCGCCCAGACCGATCAGCGCCAGCGGCGCGACGAGCCCCCCGCTGGAGGTCTCCAGTAGATCGAGGAGCGCGATGCCCACGGCGATGGCGGCCGGCCACACCGCCCACCGCTTCCGTGGGCCGCCATCGGGTCTGAGGTAGAGGAAGCCGAACGTGGCCGCCACCCCCAGGAAGAACAGCCAACCGGTCTCCATGCGGGGAGCGGCCAGTTCTGCCCAGTCCACGAGGGCGAGCGTGGCTAATACGCCGCCGGGGATCACCGCCCACCAGCGCTTCCTGTTGGTGGCGAACAGGGCCAGGAAACCGGCGCTCAGCAAGGCCAGGAATATGGGGCCGCCGGCGCCGAAGGCGCCTAGCCAGCCCAGGTTCGCGGCCAAGGCGAGGGCGCCGAACGCTATCAGCGCGTACGCCCAGGTCTTCTCGGTACTGCTTGGTTCACTCATCACTTGATCCGTTCTCGGCCCGAAGTGCGGCCGTACAGCCACAGTTCACCACCCGGCCGAGCTTCTCGCATCAATCGTTAGGTGGAGACGGTCGACCGCCACTACCGCCGCGCTGGCGAGGCCCGTCGGTTGGAGGGTGTTCGTGCTGTCAGTCTCTCGGGTCCAGCGCGTCGCGGAGGCCGTCGCCCACGAGGTTGAAGGCGAGCACCGTGATGGAGATGGCCAGGCCGGGATAGATGAGCAGCCAGCTCGAGTCCGGCAGGAAGTTGCGACCGCGGTTCAGCATCTCGCCCCAGTCCGCCGCGGGCGGCTGTATCCCCAAGCCCAGGAAGCTCAGGCCGGCCAGGCTGAGGATGGCGTAGCCCACGCCGAGGCTGGCCTGCACGGAGAGTGGGCCCATCGCGGTGGGCAGTATGTGTTTGAACATCTTGCGCGGCGACCTGGCACCGAGCGCGGTGGCCGCCTGCACGAACTCCTCCTCGCGCGCGCCGAGCACGACGCTGCGCACGATGCGGGCGTACTCCGGGATGCTGACGATGGCCACGGCTATGACGGCGTTGGTGAGGCCCGGGCCCAGCGTGCCCACGATGGCCAGCGCCAGCAGGATGGAGGGGAACGCCAGCAGCACGTCCATCAGGCGCATGAGCACGCTGTCGAGCCAGCCGCGGTAGTAGCCGGCGAGCAGGCCGAGCAGCGTGCCGATGGTGCCCGCCACCAGCACGGGGATCGTGCCCGTGAGAAGTGAGACGCGCGCGCCGTACACCACCCGGCTGAAGACGGAGCGCCCGAACTCGTCCGTGCCGAACCAGTGCTCGGCCGAGGGCGGCTGCAGGCGGGCGCGCAGGTTCTGCCTGGCGGGCGGCGCGTCGGCTATGACCGGCGCCAGGACGGCCACAAGCACGAGCGCCAGCACCAGCACGAGGCCGAACACGGCCATGCGGTTCCGGAAGAAGCGGCGCACCGCCGGCGAGCGCAGGAAGCCGGTGCGAACCTCGGGCACCGCCCGGGCGTCAGCCATAGCGGATCCTCGGGTTGAGCAGGGCATAGGAGAGGTCCACCAGCAGGTTCATGACGATGAAGATCACGGCGATGAACAGCACGGTGCCCTGCACCAGCGGGGCGTCCTGCGCGCGGATGGAGTCCACTACCAGCCGCCCGATGCCGGGCCAGGCGAAGACCGTCTCCGTGAGAACGGAGCCGCCCAGCAAGCCGCCGAACTGCAGGCCGATGACCGTGACTATGGGCAGCATGGCGTTCCTTAGGGCGTGACGCAGGTTCACGCGCTGCTCTCCCACGCCTTTGGCCCGCGCCGTACGCACGTAGTCGGCGCGGAGCACTTCGATCATGCTGCTGCGCGTCACGCGGGCCACTATGGCGGAAGAGGCGAAGCCGATGGCGGTAGCCGGCAGTACCAGGTGGCGCCACGTGCCGTAACCGGAGGCCGGGAGCCAGCCGAGCTGCAGCGCGAAGACGAGCATGAGGATGAGCCCGGACCAGAAGACGGGTACGGAGACGCCCGCCAGCGCCACCACGATTGCCAGGTAGTCCACGATGGTCCTGCGGTAGACCGCGGCGAGGATGCCGAGCGTGAGGCCGATGGTGAGCGATATCAGCATGCCGGAGCCGGCCAGCAGAAGCGTGGCCGGCAGCCTCGCGCCGATCTCGCGCACCACCGGCTGCTTGGTCCTGACAGAGGTGCCTAGGTCGCCCTGCACCACGCCGCCCAGGAAGGTGAAGTACTGGCTCACGGGGTTGGCGTCCAGGCCGAACTGCTCGCGCATCTCCTCGAGCGCCTGGCGGCTTATCCCCTGCGACTCCTCGCCCAGGAGCGCGATGAGAGGATCGCCGGGGGCGATCCTCAGCATCACGAAGACGAGGACGGTGACACCCAACAGGACCGGCAATAGACCGAGTAGGCGTCCGGTTACGTACCTGAGCATCAGCCTCCGGGGCTAGGCGAGGTCAGCGGGTCAGCGGTTCAGCGTGGCGTCGCGCAGGTCGAGGTTGATGACCGAGAAGCCGATGTTCTCGCCCTGCAGTGCGGTGGTCTTGGCGAAGGTGGAGAGGGGGTAGTTCACCGTCACGAACGGCACCTCATCAAGGATGATCTCCTGCACCTCGTGGTAGACGGATTCACGCACCTGCGGGTCGGGGTTGTTGCGGCCCTCCTCGAGGAGCTCCGTCACGTGATCGTCGACGAAGTTGCTGGTGTTGCTGCCGCCGTCCCGTTCGCTGGGGTGCAGGAAGCCGTAGAGGGCGTAGTCGGCGTCGAGGGTCACGGTGCCCCAGCCGGAAGCGTAGAGCTCGAGGTCGTCCTGCAGCACGGCCTCCGCGTACGCGGCGTAAGGCTGGGTACGGATCTCGAGGTTGATGCCGATGTCGGCGAGCTCGGCCTGCAGGATCTGCGCGATGGTCTCGAGCGTGGGGTCCGTGTAGACGTCGATGCGGAGGTTCAGGCCTTCCACGCCGGCTTCCGCGAGTAGCTCCCGGGCGCGCTCAGGGTCGTAGGGATACGGCTCCTGCAGGTCCTCCGCGGCGTGAGCCACGGTGGGCGGGATGGCGGCAACGGCAGGCAGGCCGTTGACGATCTCGCCGATGAGTTCCTTGTCGATCACGTGGGCTATGGCGCGGCGCACGCGCACGTCCTGCAGCTTGGGGTTCTCCAGGTTGAAACCGACGTAGTTGCTGCCCCAACCCAGGAAGCGTTCCGCCTCCAGGCCGGGCGCGTTGGCAACCGAGTCGAAGCTGTCGGCGGGGATGCCGTAGTAGGCGTCCACGCCGCCGCTGCGCAGCTCCACCATGATGGTGGACACGTCGGGGATGATGCGCATGACGAACTCCTGGATGGCGGGCTCACCGCCCCAGTAGTCGGGGTTGGCTTCCAGCACCACCTCGGCGTCCTGTTCCCAGGAAACGAATCGGAAGGGCCCGGTGCCGACGGGGTTGCGCTCCAGGCTCTCGCCCAGGCCGGCCTGCACGATGGCGGCCACCGGGTGCGCCAGGTGGGCCAGCAGCGGCGCGAACGGCGTGGCCGTTTCGAGCTCCACCGTGTACTCGTCCGTGGCGCGCACGTCTACCAGGCTGGTGAGCACGAAGCGGCCGGGGTTGGTGGCCTCCGGATCCAGGAAGTGCTCGAGCGACGCCACCACGGCCTCAGCGTTGAGCGGCGTGCCGTCGTGGAACGTGACTCCCTGGCGGATCTTCATCTCCAGCACGTTGGGCTGCGTGAACTCCCAGCTCTCGGCCAGGCGGGGCTGGATGGAGCCGTCCTCTCCGAAGTGGACGAGGTTCTCGTAGACCTGGTTGGTGATGGAGAAGGAGAGGCCGTTGAAGGTGCGGTTGGGGTCGAGGGTCACCGGGTTGGAGACCTGAGCCATGGTCAGACGTTGAGCGAGCGCCTGAGGTGCCCCCATGAGGACAACCAGGGCTAGCGCTAACAGTAGGGTGGTGATCTTACGCATCGTTCCTCCGTCGATAAGGCGTTGATGAAGTGTGAAGGTGCTGCTACTGCCGTCCAGGACGGCTACAACACTATACGAACGCCGGGCGTCCCGCGGAGATATCCGAATACAGCCGACTCCTGGGTCTGTGTTACCGGCGGACATTCCGGCCGCCTCTCCCCGGGATGGGTCCGCCGCAGCGAACGCGGCGCTTCTGGCCTTGGGGCTATAGCGCCGCGGGCCGGGCGAAAGTGCCCGGCCCGCGTATGGCGCTACTCTGTTTCAAGTATCAGACGCGCCAGTCGTCCCTCTCGCGGAGGATCTCCTGCCGGGTGAGGGGCGCAGCGTCGGGTTCGTAGCCGCGCCAGCCCGACTCCTGCCAGCGGCGTGAGTGGTCCTCGAGGTCGATGGGGTCATGCGAGTGGAGGATGCGGTGGGCCTCGGTGGCGCG
>CAZPWN010000042.1:11755-15238 GCA_964590475.1 uncultured bacterium
CCTCGAGGTCGATGGGGTCATGCGAGTGGAGGATGCGGTGGGCCTCGGTGGCGCGCTCGCCCGGCTCCACGCGCAGGAGCAGCAGCGTGCCACCGCGCCTTACGCCTTCGGCGTACCTGTCCGCGTCCTCCTTGGGCATGCCGGCGTTGACCATGGCGCCAACAAGCCCGCCAGCCACGGCGCCGGCGCCGGCGCCTACTAGCCCCGCCACGATCGGGCCCGCGGCGAGTGCCGGACCGATGCCGGGGATGGCTATGAGACCTAGGCCGGCGATCACGCCGCCCGCACCGCCGAGCAGCGCGCCGATGCCGCCGCCGGCCGCGGCGCCTTCGCCGGCGGTGGTGTTGTCGTCTTCGGAGGCGATGTAGTTGCCGTCGTCATCGAAGTACATGCTGTACTGGCCCTCGACGTCGTTGGCGATGAGGTTGATGTGGCTCCGGTCGAAGCCGTTGGCCGCCAGGTCCTCGAGCGCGGCGACCGCGCGCGAGGTGGTGCCGAACAGCGCGGCTACGACCTCGGTCCCGTCGTTCCTGCCGTCCATGTCGCGGTCGTGCATGTTCCTGTCTCTGTCGTTGTAGGCGTTCCTGTCCATGTCTATCTCCTTCCGCTCCCCTTCAGGGGGCTGGGAGTGGTGCGTTTACTGCTGGCCCGCCGTACCGTTGCCGGCTGCCGGTCCGTTGGGCAGGACCATCACGTCGAAGGGCAGGCCCTCGAACGTGGTGCCGATGAGGAAGATGGTGGTGTCGGCGTTGAGCGGCAGGTGACCGGTGAGGTCAACCGCTACCGCTTCGCTGTCCGCTGCGGTCACTTCCAGGCCGGTGACGGTCTCGTCCAGCGTCTGCGTGCCGCTGTCGTCGCCGTACGTCATGTCGTTGGCGATCGTGTTGCGTTCGCCCTCGGCGTTGATGGCAACCACGTCGAAGGCGGGCGAGCCGGGGGCGGCGTCGATTATGCGCACGCGGGTCTCGACGGTGGCCTGAGCGTCCTGAGCGGCCCCGGCGTCCCGAGCGTCCTGCCGTACCTCGTCCTGGTAGGTGGTGGCGCGGATAGCGAGCGCGTCGCGGTCACCATCGCCGCCGAACAGGTTGTTCAGCCAGCCCATGAAGCCTTCGTTGTTGGCTTCGTCGGCCGCGGCGTCCCCTGCGGGCACCACCAGACCGGTGATGGCGATGGTGTAGTAGTTACCCGCACGGAACGTTTCGGTCGGCGGGTCGAACAGGGCGTCCTGGCCGTCCTGGGCCGTGGCGCTGATCGAGTAGCTGCCAGGCTGGATCTCCTGGTAGCCCGAGTCCGTGGCGTATTCCATGCCGCTCATATCGAGGGGGGTGAGACCCTCCTCCTGCGGGTTGATGACGATGTGGACGTTGGTCTGGGGCGACAGCTGCACGACGCGTACGAAGGCCGTGGTGGGTTCGGGGTCGGCGGTGCCGGTCGGCGGTACCGCAGGCGCCACCGGGGTGCTCGGCGCCACCGGGTCGGTGGTGGTGGCGGGCGGAGCGGTCTCGTCGTCGGTCCGGTCCGGATCGTCAGGGTCGGTCGGATCGGCGGGATCGGCCGGGGTGGCCGGGTCGGTCGCGTCGGGAGCGGTCTCCTGCGCGGCTTCGCGTTCGGCATCCTCGACCGCGCGGAGTTCGGCCGGCAGGAGCACGCGGTTGGTCACGTGCACCACGCCGTTGGCGTAGGTGTTGTCCACGTCGGTAGCGTCGAAGCCCACGCCGTTGACGGTCAGACCGCCGGCGGTGGTCTCCACCGCGTAGACCTCACCCGAGAGGGGGGTTATCCCGCCCTCGCCAGCGTCCTGGATCTCGTTCAGCATGTAGGCGCCGGAGAGGATCATGCCGTTCACCACGTTGGTAATTTGCTCGCCGCCCGCTTGCAGGGCGCCGCGCGTGGTTTCACTCAGATCCTCGAACGCGGAGTCAGGGGGTGCGAGCACCGTCACCGGTTCCGAGCCTTGCAGAGTCTCGGTGAGGCCGGCCTGTTCGACGAGCGCGAGGAAGTTGGTGAACTGGTCGGACTCCTGCAATGCCTGCAGCACGGTCTGTTCTTCCGAACTGTCAAGGGCGAAAGCGCTGCCTGCTACGACCAAAAGGAAAGCGGCAACGATCTTGTGGAGTCTCGTCACCAGTCGGGGTAACGAACGTGCGGCTGCTTCACCGGTCTTCGAGTCCTGGTGCATTCGGTCCTCCTAACCTTTCAACTAGTTCGCTCGGCTCCGCGGGGCGCCGGCCCGGTAGGGAAGGTGAGCGACCGCGGATGCGGTGAGCGGGCGGTGTTCGTCCGGTGGCGGTGGAGGTCCAGAGATCACCTCCGGCCGGCGAGCCACGTTCGCTCGCGTCCGGTCCGTTCAGAGCACTCGGGGCGGAGTCGCCTCGAAAGTGCTCTGTATTGGCAGGATAGAGGTGCGGCTAAAGTGTGTCTGTGAGGGGCGTGCTGGCTTTAAGCACCTCATTGCCGGCTCATGCCTACCTCACTGATGGTTCATCTCTGCGAGGCGCTTATGGGCGCCTTCTTGCCCTTAGGTCGTAGCCGCGAAGGCGGCCTGGATATCGAGCAGTTCCGCCGTGACCGCATTCTGTCGCGCTTGCCTGTACGACGTGCGCAGCTGTGTCAGGCGCTCGTCCACGTTCCGCTCCGCCGCGTCCATCGATGCTAGGCGGGCTGCGTTCTCGCTGGAGAGTGAAGCCGCGAACGCCTGCACCAGCGCGTGAGCGACGAACTGCCGCACGAGACCCTGAACTAATGCCCGGCCGTCCCCCAGCGGCATGGGAAGGCGGTTCGTGGGCCAGGGACGGTCCCGAAGACCCTCGAGCCAGCGGCGGTGCACCGGCACCAGGCGGAGCGCCAAGGACTCGTACGTTGCGCCCCGGGCCGGCCGGTTGTAGGCCAGGTATATCCGCCCCGCGCGGCCCTCCTCCGTCCACCTGTCGATATGCGACAGTACCTCCACTACCGCACCGTCCACGGTGTCCATCTTCCCGGGAGGACGCACGGAGGCGGTGGAGGTGTAACCCTGGGCCGCCAGACGCGAGTCCAGCCGCCGACCGACGGTGAGGAGGCTGAGCTGCTCCCGGCTGGCCTTATCCGCCAGGAGCCCGCCCACATGCCGGGCGATGCGGTCGTTGAACGGTCCGCAAAGACCACGGTCGGAACCTAGAACTATGGCGGTCACCGCCGAGTTGCGCGGTTCCGCCACCGCGCTCAGCAGCTCCGGATGCACCTTCAGAACGGCCTGCACCGCTAGTTCCAAGGTTCGAGTGGAAGCGTCCAGAGCTGCCACGGCTCGCCGGTACTGTGTTATGCGCGCCGCCGACAGCGTTTTCATGGTGGTCACCACGCCCTGCAACGTTTCGGCCGTCTCCAGCCGACGCTTGATGGCACCCGTCCCCGCCACCGCTACGCCTCCGGTCCGCTGCCGCGCCAGGCGCTCACTGCGGCCCTGGCGGTACTGAGGAGCGCCTCGCGCTCGCTCTCCTCCAAGGG
>CAZPWN010000043.1:0-15217 GCA_964590475.1 uncultured bacterium
GAGCACCTCCAGCGCCTTCACCGCCGCGGTGAGCTCCATCCGGTTGTTGGTGGTGCCCGCCTCGTAACCCGAAGCTTTGGTCTCGTGCTCCCCGTAGCGGAGCAGGTAGGCCCAGCCGCCGTGCCCGCTGGCCGTATCGCACGAGCCGTCCGTCCACGCCTGCACGGACTTGAGCTCCTTCTTGCCGCTGGCTGCTTCTCTAGGTTCCGTTTCCGTCCTCATGCTGCCTCTGTTACTTTCTCGAGCACCACCACGGCGCCCGCCTGCCCGCGGTCGTGCGTGAGGGAGAGGTGCGCGCGCAGACCCTGCTCCTCCATGGCCTGCGCCAGGTCCGGCGCGAACCGCAGGTACGGCTTGACGCCGTCCTTGGCCACCCACACGTCCTTCCAGCCGAAGGTGGTGGGCCAAACCTTCTGGAACGCCTCCTTCGCCGCGAAGCGCGCGGCGAGGCCCGGCACCTGATCGATGCGACCGGCCAGGTCCGCCACCTCCTCCGGGTGGAACACGCGCCGCACGAAGCGCTTCGGGTGCCGCTGCATGGCGCGCCTGATGCGCCCGAGTTCCACGAGGTCGAGGCCGATGGCCACGATCATCCGTCCCAGTCGCGCCCGTGCTCCGCGACGCCTCCTTCACTTGCCACGAACGCCACGTCGGCGATGTCCAGGAAGAGGCCGTGCTCCACCACCCCTGGGATCTCGGCCAGGGCGAACGCCGTGGTGGCCGCCTCGAAGCCGGGTTCGAACCTGCAGTCGTAGATGAAGTTGCCGTTGTCGGTCACCAGGGGCTCGCCGCCCACCATGCGCAGCTCCACGCCGGCGCCCAGGTACTCGAGCGCCGTGCGGGTGCGGTCGTGCCCGAAGCGGACAACCTCTACGGGCACCGGCGCCTTCTCGCCGAGCTGACGCACGTACTTGCTGTCGTCGCCTATCAGCACGAAGCGCGTGGCAGCCACGGCCACGATCTTCTCGCGCGTCAGGGCGCCGCCCAGACCCTTGATGGCGTCCAGGCCGGGGGCCAGTTCGTCCATGCCGTCGATGGCCAGGTCCACGCCGGCGGCCGGCAGATCGACAAGCGGTATGCCTAAGCGAGTGGCCTGCTCCGCCGTCGCCTTGGAGGTGGGCACCCCGGCCACGTCCGTCAGTTCGCCCCTCTTCAGCTTCTCGCCCAGGCCCTCTACCAGCCAGTAGGCCGTGCTACCCGTGCCCAGGCCCAGGAGCATGCCGCTCTCCACCAGAGCCAGGGCACGCATGGCGGCCTCGCGCTTGAAGTGCTCCACGCCGCTCGGTGGCTGGGGCGTGTGGGGGCCGTCGTTACTCTTCTCGTTCACGGGCTGAGCATACCGGTAGGGGCTGCTGGAGGGTCTCGACCGGTGGGCCGCCGTTGCTCCACCGCGCCTACGGGCGGCCCTTGTAGGCCCCGCGACCCCGCACTCGGGCTAGGTAGGCGGCAGATGGTTATCCTTATGGTCTGTGCCGGCCTCTCCCGTAACGACTCCAGACAATGCCGCGACCGGCGTGCCTCCTATCGTGCTGGCCAGCGCCTCGCCGCGCCGCTCGGAGCTGCTGAGCATGCTCGGGCTCGAGTTCCAGGTGCAGCCCGCTGACATCGACGAGACCCCCCGGGCGGGTGAGGAGCCCGCTGCTCTGGCCGGTCGCCTGGCCGAGGGCAAGGCGCGGGCCGTGGCGGCCACGCGGCCCGGCGCCCTGGTGGTGGCGGCCGACACGGTGGTGGCGCTTGATGGTGAGCTGCTGGAGAAGCCCGCGTCGGAGGAGGAGAACCGCGAGTTCGTCGGGCGCCTGGCCGGCAGGCGGCACGAGGTGTTCACGGGCCATGCGCTCGTGCTTCGCGGCGAGACGGAGCTGGTGGTCGTGCGCAGCGGGGTCACGTTCCGGCCCCTCAGCGAGGACGAGATCCGCTGGTACGCCGCCACGGGCGAGGGCCGCGACAAGGCGGGCGGTTACGCCCTGCAGGGCAAGGGCGCGGTTCTGGTGGAGGCGCTGGAGGGCTGCTGGTCGAACGTGGTGGGGCTGAGCCTGCCGAACCTGGTCGTTGCCGCTCGCCGTCTGGGGGTCCACCTTGTCTAGCGTCATCCGCGCCTGGTACGTCTTCGTGGCGCTCGGGCTAGCCACCTTCCTCCTCACGGCCTTCGTGGGCCGCGTGCCGACCGACCTCACGGCCGCCGTGGCGCTGCCGCACGACCTGCTGCACCGTGCCGGGGTGAACCTCAAGCTCACGCTCCAGAGCGCGGTGGACCGGCGCGACCTGCGGGGCGAGGTGGCGCGCCTGCAGGAGGAGCTGGCGCTCACCGAGCAGGCGCGGCGCGACCTCGAGCTGCAGCTCGGTCGCCTGCAGCAGGCCGTAACGGTGGGCACCACGCAGGCGCCCGCCGTGGTGGCGGTGGCGCCCGTGGTGGGCGGCGACGCCGGGCCGGAGATCGCGCGCCTGCGCGTCGGCATGGGCAGCTCGTCCGGCCTGCAGCGCAACATGCCCGTCACGGTGCCTGCGGGGCTGGTGGGCATAGTCACCGAAGTAGCCCCGTGGAGCGCGGTGGTGACCACCGTGCTGGACCCGCAGTCGCGCGTGGGCGTCACCGTGCGCGGCAAGGGCGGTCAGGGGATAGCGGTGGGGGAGGTCGGCAGCCTGGTGCGCGTGACGCGCTTCATAGTCGACGACCCGGTGGAGGTGGGCGACGTGGTGGAGACGTCGAGCTTCGGCGGCCTGTTCCCCGCCGGCCTGCGCGTGGGGGTGGTGCGGGAGGTCCTGCCGCCCGACCCGAACGAACTGCGGCGCAGCTTCATCGTCGAGCCGGGGGTAGACCTGGCCACCCTGCAGGACGTGGTGGTGCTGGCGCCGCAGTGAGCGCGCCTACTTGACCACGAAGCTGACGAGCCTGCCCGGCACCACGATCTCGCGCACGAGCTCCTTGCCCTCCAAGTGACGCTGGACGTTGGGCTCGCCCTTGGCGAGTTCGGCGATGGCCTCCTTGCTTGCGTCCACCGGCGCGTCGATCTGCCCGCGGACCTTGCCGTTCACCTGCACCGCCATGCTGACGGTGGCCGACACGAGCGCGGCGGGGTCGTGGGTGGGCCAGCTTTCCAGGTGCACGGAGTTCTCCTCGCCCAGGCGGCGCCACAGCTCGTCCGTTATGTGCGGCGCTATGGGGGCGAGGAGCGTGAGGAGCGTCTTCACGCCTGAGCGCCACTCCTGGGTGGCGCCGAGGCCGGCCGCGCGCGCCTTGGTGAGCGCGCTCTGCAGGGTCATGAGCTCCGCGATGGCGGTGTTGAAGCGGAACGCCTCGAGGTCCTCCGTGACTTCCTTGATGGCGTGGTGCACGGCGCGCCGCACGTCCGCCTCGCTCATGTCGGCGTCGCCGCCGTTGCCCGCGGCGCCGGCCGCGTCGTCCACCACGAGGCTCCACACGCGGTTGAGGAAACGCGCCTGCCCGTCGATGCCCGTGTAGCTCCAGGGGGCGCCCTGGTCCCACGGTCCCAGGAACATGAGGTAGGCCCGCACGGTGTCGGCGCCGTACTGCGCCACCAGGTCGTCCGGGTTCACCACGTTGCCGCGCGACTTCGACATCTTCTCGTTGTCCGAGCCGAGGATCATGCCCTGGTTGCGGAGGCGCTTGAAGGGCTCGCTCACGTTGACGTAGCCAAGGTCACGCAGCACCTTGGTGAAGAAGCGGGCGTAGAGCAGATGAAGGATGGCGTGCTCTATGCCCCCGGTGTACATGTCCACCGGCGTCCACTTGGCGGCCAGCTCGGGGTCGATGGGGCGGCTGTCGTCGTTGGGGCTGAGGTAGCGGAACCAGTACCAGGCGGAGTCCATGAAGGTGTCCATGGTGTCCGTCTCGCGCTTGGCGGCGCCGCCGCACTTGGGGCACTGCGCGTTGCGGAAGCCCTCGTGGGTCTTGAGGGGCGACTCGCCCGTGGGCAGGAAGGCCACGTCCTCCGGCAGCACCACGGGGAGGTTCTCGACCTTCTCGGGCACGATGCCGCACTCGTCGCAGTAGAGGACCGGTATGGGCGTGCCCCAGTAACGCTGGCGGCTGATGAGCCAGTCGCGCAGGCGGTAGGTGACCTGCTCCTGGCCCGCGCCGATCTTCTCGAGATGCTCTATGGCGGCGGCGATGGCGGGGCTGGCGCGCCCCTTCTCGCCGTTGTGCCCGAGGCCGTCGAGCGGACCGGAGTTGATCATGGTGCCGGGGCCGTCCCAGGCCTCTTCGAGGTTCTCGGCGCGGATCTGGCCCTCCGCGCCGTCGGGCTTCACCACGGGAACGATGTCGAGACCGAACTCGCGGGCGAACTCGAAGTCGCGCTGGTCGCCGTACGGCACGGCCATGATGGCGCCGGTGCCGTAACCCATGAGCACGTAGTCGGCGATCCAGATGGGGATGCGCGCCTGGTTCACGGGGTTGATGGCGTAGGCGCCGATGAACACGCCGGACTTCTGCTTGGCGTCCGCCATGCGGTCCACTTCGGACATGTGAGACACGCGCTCCACGTAGGCCTCGGTGGCGGCCTGCTGCTCGTGGCTGGTGAGCTTGGCCACGAGCGGATGCTCCGGCGCGAGCACCATGAAGGTGGCGCCCCACAGCGTGTCCGGGCGGGTGGTGAAGACGCGGATGTCGTCGCCCTGCTCGCTCCTGAACACCACCTCGGCGCCCTCGGAGCGACCGATCCAGTTGGTCTGCATGGCCACCACGCGGCTGGGCCAGTCGAGGTTCGAGAAGTCGAGGAGCTCGTCGGCGTAGTCCGTGATCTTGAAGTGCCACTGCGGCATGAGGCGCCGCTCGATGAGGGCGCCGGAGCGGTCGCCGCGGCCGTCGATGACCTGCTCGTTGGCGAGCACGGTCTGGTCGACCGGGTCCCAGTTGACCATCGACTCCTTGCGGTACGCCAGGCCGCGCTCCATCATCTCGATGAAGAAGAGCTGGTTCCACTTGTAGTAGCCCGGATCGCAGGTGGCGAGCTCCTTCGACCAGTCGAACATGGCGCCCATCTGGGCGAACTGCCCCTTCATGCGGTCGATGCGCTCGTAGGTGAGGCGGGCGGGGTGCACGTTCTTGTCGCCTTCGCGCGCGGCCTTCACGGCGGCGTTCTCGGCGGGCAGCCCGAAGGCGTCGAAGCCCATGGGGAAGAGCACGTTGTTGCCGCGCATGCGGGTGAAGCGCGCGGCGGCGTCCGCGGGCACCTCGGCGTACCAGTGGCCGATGTGGAGGTCGCCGGACGGGTAGGGGTACATGGTGAGGAAGTAGTACTTGGGCCTAGAGTCGTCGTGCAGGTCGACCTCGTAGAGCCCCTCCTCACGCCAGCGCTGCTGCCACTTGCGCTCGATGTCGGCCGGGCTGTAGCGCTCCTGGCGGCCGCTGCCGGCGGGTTCTTTGACGGATTCGGTCATCGTTTCTCCATTATATGTCGTGCTGGAAAGGTGCCATTTCGCCACAGTTCTCGGCCCCGACCTGCGGGGGTCGGGGCCGCCATGAGCCGGACGCGTCTTGGCGTCAGCTCGGCGGCTCTAGTAGAGCTAGCTGGCTGGATGTACGGCGTGACCCCGCGGTGGCGATAACTTGCGTGGCACGAGAGAACATGGGCGCATGGTAGGCCCGGCGCCAACCGGTGTCAACAGCAAGTGTAGGTGGCGGGCGTTGCGGGAGGCCCCGGGAGGCCCCGGCTGGCCCCGGGTGGCCTCGGGTGGCCCCGGCTGGCCGCCTCGCGGGCATGACATACCTCTCCGGAACCCTCACGATTTCCAGGTCCATACGTGCAGTTCAGCCGGGAACCGCACGTATGGAAGCGGAAAACCGGAGGGTTCCGGAGGGGGTTGGCCTTAGCGCCTGGGCACCGGCCTAGAGACCGTCCCAGAGACCGACCTAAGGACCGGCCGAGGTACCGACCGAGATACCGACCGAGAGAATGAGCCCCGGCCGCTGGTACACTTGCAGCGAGTAGGTGCGTCACGCGACCCGTGGCGTCAGCCCCGTGCATTCGGACGTTGGAGGACGTAATGGATTTCGACCTGATCGTAGTGGGCTCAGGCCCAGGTGGATACCACGCGGCCATCAGAGGGGCCCAGTTGGACCTCAAGGTAGCCGTAGTGGAGAAGGGCGCGGTCGGCGGCGTGTGCCTCAACGTGGGCTGCATCCCCACCAAGGCGCTGCTGCACGTAGGTTCCGAACTGCGCCAGGCGCAGGAGGCCAAGGAGTTCGGCATCGACTTCGGCAAGCCGAAGGTCGATCTGGGCGCGGTCGAGGAGTGGAAGCAGAAGGTCGTAGGCAAGCAGACCAACGGCGTCCAGATGCTCTTCAAGGGCAACAAGATCGAGCTCATCGAGGGCGAGGGGCGTTTCGTCTCCGCCAACGAGATCGAGGTGGCCGGCAAGAAGTACAGCGCCAAGGCGTTCGTGGTGGCCACCGGCTCGAGCCCCGCCTCCATCCCCGGCTTCGAGCTGGACGAAGACCGCATCATCGACTCCACCGGTGCGCTGGTCATCGGGGACGCGGTACCCAAGCGCTTCGTGGTCATCGGCGCGGGCGCCATCGGCCTCGAGTTCGCGGACGTCTACTCCGCCCTGGGTTCCGAGGTGACCGTGGTGGAGATGCTGGACCAGATAGCCGCCGCCGCCGACGCGGACGCCTCCAAGGAGCTCCGTAAGGCGCTGGAGAAGCGCGGCATCCGCATCCTCACTAGCACCAAGGTGCTGGGCCAGAAGAAGGGCAAGAAGGGCACCGAGGTCGAGGTGGAGGACAAGGACGGCAAGAAGGAGACGCTCACGGCCGACCGCGTGCTGGTGGCCGTGGGGCGCCGCCCGAACGGCAAGAACCTCGGCCTGGAGGAGGCTGGGGTGGAGGTGGACGAGCGCGGTTTCGTGAAGGTCGTCAACGACCACATGCAGACCACCGTGCCCAACATCTACGCCATCGGCGACGTGGCGCGCGCGCCGCTCCTGGCCCACAAGGCCATGAAGGAGGGCCTGGTGGCAGCGGAGCACGCCGCCGGCAAACCCACCGCCTACGACACCGTGGTGCCGTCCGTCATCTACACCTCCCCGGAACTCGCCAGCGTCGGCATGACCGAGGCCGAGGCCAAGGAGGCCGGTTACGAGCTGCGCATCGGCAAGTTCCCCATGATGGCCTCCGGGCGCGCCTCCACCCTGGGGGTCGATGCGGGCATGATCAAGCTGATCGGCGACGCGGAGACGGACCTGCTCCTCGGCTTCCACATGGTGGGGCCGAACGCGGGCGACATCGTGGCGGAGGCCGCCCTGGCCATCGAGATGGGCGCCACGCTCGAGGACATCGCCCTCACGCAGCACCCGCACCCGACCATCTCCGAAGGGGTCATGGAGGCCGCCGAGCACGCTCACGGCCGCGCCATCCACATCGCCAACCGGCGCCGGCGCTGAGCGCCGACTACCTCAAGCTGAGCGCCGACTACCTCAAGTGGTGTAGTCGGCGTTGATCCTCACGTACTCGGCGGACATGTCGCAGCCCCACGCTTCGGCAGTCGCCGTGCCCACGCCAAGGTCGACCTCCAGCAGCACGTCCTCCGCCTTCAGCGCCGTGGAGACCTCGGCCTCGTCGAAGGGCAGAGGCTCGCCCTCGTAGAGCGCATGCCCCTGGGCCGCCACCCGCACGCGCGCGGGGTCGCTGGCGGCGCCCGAGCGGCCCGCGGCGGCGAGGATGCGGCCCCAGTTGGGGTCGGAGCCGTGCACGGCGGTCTTTACGAGTGAGCTGCCGGCCACGGTCTTGGCCGCCGCGCGGGCCTCGTTCGGGGTGGCGGCGCCCGTCACCTTCACCGTGATGAGCTTGGTGGCGCCTTCGCCGTCCCGGGCGATCTGCTTGGCGAGGCTCACGCAGACCTCCAGCAGGGCGCTCTCCAGTGCAGCCAGCTCGCATGGCACGGCGCCGGACGAGAGGACGATGGCCATGTCGTTGGTGCTCGTGTCGCCGTCCACCGTGAGCTGGTTGAACGAGCCCTGCACCACGCGCGGCCACAGGCCGGCGAGCGCTGCCTGATCCACGGCCGCGTCCGTGGTCACGAACGCCAGCATCGTGGCCATGTTCGGGTGGATCATGCCGGAGCCCTTGGTGACGCCCACCACCCGGGCACCGCCCGGCAGCACCGCTTCCGCCACCTTGGGCACGAGGTCCGTGGTGAGGATGGCGCGCGCGAAACCGTCCGCTTCTTCGCCCAGCTCCGCCGCCACTACGGGCAGACCAGCCAGCAACCCCTCCATGGGCATGGCCTTGCCGATGACGCCGGTGCTGGCGGTCAGTACGGCCTCCTCGGGCACGTCCAGCTGGGCGGCGGTAGCGGCGGCGTAGGTCGCGTTGTCGCGCGCGCCCGCCTCGCCGTTGGCGCAGTTGGCGTTGCCGCTGTTGACGACGACGGCCTGCACCGGCGCACCCGACCGGTAGAGGGCCCTGTTGCGCGTGACGCACGGCGCCTGCACCAGGTTGGTGGTGCCGGTGAACGCCCACGTTAGGGGGGCGTCCGAGTAGAGGAGCGCCAGGTCAGGCCGGCCGGAACGCTTGAGGCCGGCGCTGATGCCGGCGGCACGGAAGCCGCTCGGAAGCTTCACGGCCATGTGCCCACCTGGGAGAGGCCGGCGGTCTCCTCGAAGCCGAACGCCACGTTGAACCCCTGGACCGCCTGGCCCGCCGCCCCTTTGCCCAGGTTGTCGATCGCGCAGAACACGAGCGCCTGGCGGGTGCGCTGGTCGAAGTGGGCACTCAGAACCGCGCGGTCGCTGCCCGCCACGGCCTTGGTCTGCGGCGGTGCCTCCTGCACGGTGATGAGCGAGTCGCCGGCGTAGTAGTCGGCCACCAGTTCGTGCAGGCCAGTGGTATCCACGTCGGCGTCCTCCGGCACCTGCACGGCGCAGGTGGCGAGGATGCCGCGCGCCATGGGCACCAGGTGGGGGGTGAAGCTCACCCGGTGTGGCTGGAAGTTCGCGTGGGTGTTCAGGCGCTTGCCGTCGCCGGTGGCCGCCGCTTGGGCTGCGCGCCCGGCGGTGGCCTCCATCTCGGCCGTGTGCCGGTGCGTGCCGCTCGGCTTGTACGCCTTGGCGTTCTCGTTCAGTTCAGCGTAGGTGAAGCTCTCGCCCGGTGTGCGGCCCGCGCCCGATACGCCGGTGAGCACGTTCACGACCACGCTGCTCCCGAGGAGGCCCGCGGCCGCCAGGGGGGCCAGCGCGAGGGAGCCGGCCGTGGCGTTGCAGCCGGGGCTGGCCACCAGGCGGGCGCCGGGCAACTCGTGGCGGTGCAGCTCCACCAGGCCGTAGCGTGCGTGTTCGTACAGCTCTGGGTGGGGGTGGGCGGCGCCGTACCACTCCTGGTACGTGCCAGGGTCCAGGCGGAAGTCGGCTGAGAGGTCGACCACCCGCTTGCCGGCCGCCAGTGCGCTGGCCACCAGAGGCGCCGTGGCACCGTGCGGCGTGGCGCAGAAGATGACGTCGCTGCGCTCGATCACCGTGTCGGTGTCCTCGAACCTGCTCCCCGGCAGGAGCCCCTGCAGCTGCGGCCAGCAGGCGCCGAGCTCCTGCCCCAGGTACTGGCGTGAGCCCAGCGCGAGCGTACTCACGGCCGGGTGGTGCATCAGGCGTCTTATCAGTTCGGCGCCGCCGTAGCCGCTGGCTCCCAGGATGCCGGCTGTGAGGCCGCCCGCTTGTGCGCTCACCTGCTGGCCGCCTTGCCGCCCAGCAGCTGGTACAGGATGGCCTTGTGGGCATGGAGCCGGTTCTCCGCCTGGTCGAAGGCCACGCTGCGGGGATGGTGAACCGCCTCCTCCGTGCACTCCTCGCCGTAATGCGCCGGCAGGTCGTGCATGAAGACGCCGCGGTCGCTCAGGGCGTCGAACCACTCCGGGGTGACGGTGTAACCCTTGAAGTCCGCCCGGCGCTTCTCCGTGTCCTCCTCCATGCCCATGGAGACCCACACGTCGGTGTAGAGCGCGTCCGCGCCCTCCACGGCGGCGCGGGGGTCGTGCACTATCTCGATGCTGGCGCCGCGCGCCCGCGCCGCCTCGAGGATGGCGGGCTCCGGCTCGTAGCCCTCCGGGCACGCCACGGTGAGGTGCACCCCGGTGGCCGCCGCCGCGTTGACGTGGGAGTTGCAGACGTTGTTGCCGTCGCCCACGAACGTGAGCTTGAGCCCCTGCAGCTCCCCGAAGCGCTCCTTGAGCGTTATGTAGTCGGCCACCACCTGCGTGGGGTGGAGGAGGTCCGAGAGGCCGTTGATGACGGGTACGTCGGCGTGCGCCGCCAGCTCCAGCACGGTGGCGTGCTTGTGGGTGCGCGCCATGATGCCGTCCACCCAGCGCTCTAAGTTGCGGGCGATGTCCCGCACCGTCTCGCGTACCCCGAGGCCTATCTGCTGCTGGTCCAGCAGCACCGCGTGGCCCCCGAGCTGGTACATGGCTATGTCGAAGGTAGTTCTGGTGCGGAGCGAGGGCTTCTCGAACACCAGCGCCAGGCTGCGGTATTCCAGGTAGGCCGGGCGCACCCCGCCGGCCCAGTTGTGCTTGAGTTCCACGGCGCTCTGCAGCAAGCCGGCGAACTGTTCGTTGGTGAGGTCGGCCAGCGATATGAGGTCGCTGCCTGCCAGGCCATCAATGCGAAGCGGGTCCATCGTGCTCCTATCGGGGTCGGGGCGCGTCGTGGCTCCGTCGGCCGGGCGGGGCTCCTTGCGGGAGACCCACGCGGCGCTCGCTTAGCGCCCAAACAGAGCGTCGCCCACGTTCACGTCGGCGACGAATGCGGACCATCCTATCACCAGATGCATGACTATGCACACGCATGCATAACTGCAGCGTTTCCAGGGAGCAGACCAGGGTTAGGCGGCGCCGCTGCGCGCAGTTTACGCCCGGCTACTCGCCCAGCAGGAGACCGAAGTACCAGGCTATGACGGCGTCGCCGAAGAACAGCGCCAGCAGCGCTCCCGCCAGCAGGTAGGGCCCGAAGGGGATCAGTCGTCCGCCCCCCGCCATGCGCTGCACGATGCCGAAGATGGCGCCGATGCTGACGGCGAAGAAGAGGCCGACGAGGAACTTCTCCCAGCCGAGGATGGCGCCCAGCACCGCCGCCAGCTTGACGTCGCCGAAGCCCATGGCCACCGGCTCGGCCGCCTCGGGAGCCTCCTCCGCCTGTTCGCCCTCCGAGACCATGTCGTGGATCCACCAGTAGAGGGCGCCGATGAGCGCCCACGCCCCAGCCGCCATCACGCTGCCCGCCACGGCGGTCACCGTGGACACCGTGAAGGTGGTGGTGCTGAACACCAGCGCCACCAGCCACAGGCCGAAGACGAGTGGCTCCGGGATGCGGAGTATGCGGCGCGATACCAGGTTGGCCAGCAAGCTGACGGCGCCCGCCGCCACGCCCACCCACACGCCGCCCACGGCTCCCGCCACCGCCGCCAGGTTGGCCTGATCCAGGCTGAAGGGGAAGAGCCGCTCCTTGGTGTCCGTGAAGCGCCTGAGCACCAGGGCGCCTATGCGGTTGATGAGCACGAGCACCCCGGCGCCCGTGAGGGCGCCCGCTAGCGCCTCCATGGGAACGGGCAGGTCGTCCGCCGCGCCCGTGAGGAACGAGCCGGCCAGCGCCACCGCCAGCGCCCCGAAGGTCAGGACGTCCGGCAGGATGAAGTGGTCTATGTCGATGAGGGCTGCCATGGTGAGCATGGCCACCACGATGAGGAGCGGCAGGACCGCCCAGCCGTACTCCAGTGGCGACCAGCGCCACACCAGCAGCACGAAGAGCGCCGCCATCAGCGCCTCGACCAGCGGGTAGCGCGGCGAGATCGGCTGCTTGCAGTTGCGGCAGCGGCCCCGCAGCGCCAGCCACGAGAGTATGGGTACGAGCTCGAGGGGGCCCAGGCGGTGGTTGCAGTTGGGGCAGTGGCTGCCCGGGTGCACCACGGACTCGCGCCGCGGGAGCCGCCAGATGACCACGTTGCCGAACGAGCCGATGAGCGAGCCGAGGACGCCCGCGATGACGAGGAGGAAGGTCGTCATTCGCGGGGTCCAGCAGGCTGACTACGGAAGAACTGTTGGGAGAACGTGAGCACCAGGTGCGCCCTTTCGAAGGCGGTTCTCATCATCGCGGTGGTAGACTCCTACCGCTATGAGAAGACTCACCCTGCTCGGGATAACCGCAGTTGCGATCGTGGCGTTCTTCGCCTCCAACCTAACGGCGCAGGACCAACCTTCCCGCGTCGTGTACCTCAACTCACAGGCCGCCATCCACGCTCATCCGTCCGGCGCGCAGCTCGAGGGTCTCAACGCCCAGGCCCGCGAGGAGATAGGCGGGCTGGTCGAGTCCATCTCCGCTCTCGAGCAGAAGGCCGCCAGCGGCCAGCAGCTCACCCCGGACGAGGCCGAGCGCTACGCCACGCTGCAGACCACCATCATGGCCGTGGACGCCCGTTACAAGGAAGAGATAGCGGCGGCGGCGGAGCCCGCCCGTCAGGCCGTCGATCAGGTGATCAAGGAGCTGGCCGCTGAACTGAACTACACCATCGTGCTCGACTCGCTGGCCGCCTACGAGACGGGCCTGGTGGTGTACGCCGATCCGGCGCTCGACATCACCGACATGGTGATCGAGCGCGTGCAGGGCATGTGATCCAGGGCCGCTAAGGCCGGCTCACGAGGCGCCTTCGGCGTCGCGTTCTTCCAACCAAGCTTCGATCAGCGCGCGCTCCTCTTCCGAGAGGCGCGCGCGCTCCAGTAGGTCGGGCCGCCGCTCGAGGGTGCGCCTGAGGGCCTGCTCGCGGCGCCACCTGGCCACGTTGCCGTGGTGGCCGGACAGCAGCACCTCGGGCACGGTAAGGCCCCCATACTCCGCCGGACGCGTGTACTCCGGGTAATCGAGGATGCCGGTGCTGAACGATTCGTGCACGTGGCTCTCGGAATCGCCCAGCACGCCCGGCTGCAGCCGCGCCACGGCTTCCAGCACCACCAGCGCCGGCAGCTCGCCGCCCATCAGCACGTAGTCGCCTATCGAGACCTCTCGGGTGACGAGCTTCTCCGTGCGGGCGTCGAACCCCTCGTAACGTCCAGCTATCAGCGCCACGTGCTTCATTGCGGCCAGCTCCTGTACCAGCGGCTGCGTCAGCGGCTCGCCGGCGGGGGAGAGGAGGATGGTCTCGTCCGGTGGGGGGTCGTCCTGCGCCAGCTCGGCCACCGCCTGCCCGGCCACGTCCACGCGCATGACCATGCCCGCACCGCCGCCGTACGGCGTGTCGTCAACCCGGCCCGTACGGTTGCCGGCGAAGCGGCGCAGGTCCCGGACCTCCACCTCCACCAGGCCCAGGTGCACGGCGCGCGCCAGGAGCGCCTCCTCCAGGTAGGGGGTTAGCAGGGCCGGGAAGAGCGAGTAGATGGTGAAGCGCACTCTGGCTACATCTCCTGGTTCTTGTCGTGCTTGGTTCTAGCCGTGGGGAACGGGTTCAAGCCGGTTCGAGCAGACCCGTTGGCGGGTCGGTCAGCTCTATGCCCAGGTCCGTGACTTCCACGTAGGGCGCCTGCAGCGGCACGAGGGGTTTGGCGGCCTTCTTCGGGCGCCGCGCCTTCTCATCGTCAGCAGGCGCCTCGACTCCGGTGGGGTCGAGGCTCACCTCCACCACGGGGTTGGGGCTCTCGAGCATGGCGGCGCTCACCTCGCCTACCCGCTGTCCGTCGACCAGCACCGGCCGGCCGATCAGCCGCTCCTCGGTGGAGCCCGCCTCGACCTCAGCCGCCAGCTCGTCCGCCAGTTCGGGAGGCAGCAAGGTGGGGTCGACCCACAGCGTGGCGTTCACCAACAGCTGCGCCGCGTTGCGCTCCCGCACGCCTTCCAGCTTGATGAGGAGCGAGCCGCCGGTCTCGTACAGCTCGCGCACGCGGACGTTTCCGAGGCCGGCCACGAAGATCCTTCCGGCGGTCCTTACGGCGCGTACGCCAACGGGGTCCGCGCCCTCCTGCCCGTCTTCATCCTCATAGGAGTACGACACGGCCTCGTCCAGCAGCACGCGGATCGCACCTTCCAACTGGAACGTGCGGCCCAAACGGCCGATCTGGATGAACGATTCCGGGGCTTGGGCTGCGGTCGGGTCGAGCGCCATGGTGGGAGTGCCTGGTGAACCGCGGGGCTGCGCCCTACGGGCGGCTCACTCGAGCAGCTGGATCTCGACGCGCTGTCTGCCGTCCGCTGCGGCGCGGGCCAGCGTGCGCACGGCGTTTATGAGCCGGCCGCCGCGTCCGATGATGCGGCCGACGTCGTCCTCGGCGCAGGTGACCTCGATGCGGACGTTGCGGCCGTCACCGGCCACCTGCACGTCGAGCTGCTCGGGCTCGGCAACTAGGTTCTGCAGGATGAAAGTGACCAGTTCGGCTGGCATTCAGGGCCTCCGCGGATACAGGTTGGTTGCTCCGAGCTTACCGCTTTACGGTCAGGCTTGCGCTTCCTGCCGCTTCACGTAGGGGTCGCGGCGCTTGGCGATGAGACGCTCCGGCACTTCCACACCCATCTTCTCCATGAGGCGGAGGGCGGTGTCGGTGGGCTGGGCGCCCTGGGCGAGCCAGTGGCTGGCGCGCTCGGTGTCCACGCGCAGGTTGTCCTCGGTGGTCTCGCGGGGATCGTAGTAACCGATCTGCTCGATGTAGGCGCCGCTACGCTTGCTGCGGTCGTCGACTACTACGAGGCGGTAGTGCGGGTTCTTGGTTGAGCCCATGCGCATCAGGCGGATTTTGACCATAGTTGTTGATTTCCTCCGTGACTCTTTCGGTACCAGGTTTCAGGCGTGAGCCCCCTGGCAGGGGCCCACGTCAAGCCACCCAGTGTACACGTAGGCGGCCGTCAGCACAAACGTTGATGGAACGGCGGCGGCCTGTTGCCTTAGGCCCTCATGCCCTGCCGGCCACGCCCGGGCGGCCTACGCCCCATGCGCTTCATCATCTTGCGCATCTCCTCGTAGTTCTTGATGAGGCGGTTGACGTCCTGCACGGTGGTGCCCGAACCGCGGGCGATGCGCTTGCGGCGGCTGGCGTTGAGGATCCGGGGCGCTGCGCGTTCCTTCTCCGTCATGCTCGAGATGATGGCCTCCACCCGGCCGATCTCGCGCTCGTCGATATCCGCCCCGGCGGGCAGCATCTTGTTGGCGCCGGGGATCATCTTCAGCACGTCCGAGAACGAGCCCATCTGCTTGATCTTGCGCATCTGGGTGAGCATGTCCTGGAGCGTG
>CAZPWN010000044.1:0-15134 GCA_964590475.1 uncultured bacterium
CCCGCGCGGTACGTCTCGCGCGGCGTGAGGATCGACTGGTAGCCGTAGCGCTCCGCCTCGCCCTCCGCTACCCACACGACGTCGAAGCCGTTGGTATCCGTGGTGGGCGGGGCGTCGCCCGTATAGGTCTCGGCGAACGGCGGCATGCGGTAGGTGGCTTCGCCGAAGCCGCTCGTGTACGACAGCAGCGTGTCGATGTAGTACACCACCCCCGCCTCCCGCGCTCCCGGATCGTCCGGCGTACCCGGTAGGAGCCGGGCCGTGATGGCCTCCACGGTCTGCGCCTCGTGGAGCGAGAAGAAGTTCAGCAGGCCCTCCGGCGGCCGCTCGGTCGGGGTGTCGGGCACGGCCGGGTACTGGCCGCGCACCAGGCCCGCGTTCCGCGGAACGAAGCGCGGTGCTGGCTGCGGCACCTGCGGGAGTGCCGCGGGCGTGCCCAGCGGCGGCTCCGTGCCGGGCTCGCAACTTGCCAACCCGGCTCCCACGAGGAACGCCCCCGAGGCTTGCAGGAAGCGGCGGCGGGCCATGCCCTTCTCGTCCGGCGCCCCTCGGGGCTGCGCAGCCGCGCCCTCTCCCTGGGGGTCTGCGGTTCTCGCCTCGGCGGAATCCAGAGGCAGATCCCGACCCTCAGGTGCGTCACCCTTCCGCTTGGGGTCTCGGCTCTGTCTCGTGCTCATCTCATCCTCCTCCTAGGGGGTGGCGGCCACCCATGAACGGGGTCACTCGAGCGTGTAGAGGAACGCCGCGATGTCGCGAGCGTGCGGTTCGGGGACGTTCAGGTTGGGCATGGCGGTCCCCGGACTGACGTCCTGGGGGAAGCGGATCCAGTGAACGAGGTTGGCGGGTTCGTTGGCGAGCTTGCCGGCTATGACGGCGCGCCTGGTGAAGCCGGTCAGGTCGGGCCCGACCGCACCGATGGCCTCTCGCACGCCCGGCACGCGGTGGCAGCTCACGCAGCCGTACTGCCGCAGTAGCAGCGGTCCGTTGGAAGCGTCTGCCCCCGGCAGGCTGGGGCCGCTGGCCACGGGCACGGCGTCGCCCGTGCTGCGGACCACGACGTAGCCGGTCACGAGCAGGATCAGGGCCACCCCGAGCCAGCCGAGGATCACGCTGAACGGCACGATGCCCCTTCTGCTGGCCACGTCAATCGCCTCCCATGCGCACGGGCGTGGGGCGGGCCGCCACCGAGCTCTCGTTCAGGTCGGAGCCCCTCAGCCAGCGCCACAGGAACGCGCAGGTGAGCAGTACGTAGACGGTGCCGACCGGCATCCACATGACCAGGCCCGCAAGCTGCTGATCCACTAGCGCCGTGGTGCCCCAGGCGGGGGCCGTGGCCTCGTAGGCCGGGTACCAGACCGTGGGCGAGAACGCCATCAGCGCCCCCAGGGCGCTACCCTGCACGGAAGCGAAGAAGAGCGTGGCGACGCCCACGCCGTGATGGGCTCTCCAGCGGCCGAGGGGGGCAAGCAGGATCCACCAGAACAGGTACGCGCCGCCCAGGAAGGTCAGGTGCTCCAGCACGTGCACCGTCTCGCTGGTGAGCGTGGCCTGGTACAGCCCCGGCGCGTGCCATACCCAGACCACGCCGGCGTAGAGCAGCGAGGCCAGGAGCGGCGTGAACACCAGCCCGAGCGAGGGTCGCAGCAGGCGGGCGGCCGACGTTCCGTGCCACCACCTAGCTATCCGCCGCCGGGCCTCGAGCGGGAACGCCCAGGGCAGCACGTAGCCCGGGCTGGCCAGGACCAGGAGCGGCGGGGCCACCACCAGCAGGATGAGGTGCTGCGCCATGTGTGCGCTCAGCAGGCTGCCGCCGAGGGCGTCCAGCGGTGACACCAGCGCCACGTGCAGGGCCAGCAGTCCCCAGAGGAAGCAGAGAGCCTGCCAGGGCCGGACGACGGCGCGGTTGCGCCCGCCGGGGCGGGCGCCGGCGCGGCGCAGGCGCACGTACCCGCGCCAGTAGAGGAAACCTGCCAGTAGCAGCATGGGCAGCGTGAAGGGCGAGAGGTTCCAGGCGCTCCACAGGTCGTGGGGCGCCGGGGGTTCGCCGGGGTGGGCGCTGGCGGCGCCCCTCAGGTACGGCAACGATCCGAGGGCCGCGCGTAGGGGGATTCTCCAGCAGGTCACGCGCAGCCTCCCGCCAGGAAGAGGGGCATGACCTGCGCCACGATGATGAAGGCGAACGTGCCGCTCAGGAGCATGCCAGCCAGCCCCGTCCAGCCCGTGCCGCCCGAGGGCTTCTCGCCCCGTTCCTTGCTCCGCTGCCACACCCGCCTGCCGGCCAGCGTGGCGGCCACGGCCATGCCGAACGCCGCCACCGACACCACGACCACGGCCACCACGCTGCCGGTGAGCACGCCCTCCGCGCCTCTGGCCGATGCTGCGACGCACATGCTCTCCGTCACCAGGTAGCCGACGAGGAACTGGACCGCCCAGGCGGCGGCGCCGCCCAGCAGGCCGAACCAGAGCGCTGGACCCGGCCGCTCGCGCTGTTCGTTGTCCATGTGAAGCGTGCTCACCGGTTACTCCTCAGGCTAGGTGCGGGGTGAGGTGGACGACCGCAAGCGTCACTACGTTGGCCACCGCCACGAAGTTCCAGACCATGGCCGCGTGCTGCACTGAAGCGTTGAACTTCGCGTCGAAGTGGCCTCGGCGGTTCCTTATCAGCAGCGCCCCGCAGAGCGCCACGGCTAGCAGCGTCGTGAAGGCCGAAAGGCCGGTGAGCGCGAAGTAGATGGAGCCGTAGGCGTTGTCCTGCGGGACGAAGCCGGCGGTGACCGCCAGGTAGCCGAGCAGGGCGAGGACGCCCACGCCCAGGAGTAGAGCGGTCCAGAGTCTGACCGAGAGCCTGCCGGTATCGCCCTCGCGGATGGCCTTGGCGCCGCTGCTCATCAGCACCACGCTGGTCAGGAGCAGCACCAGCAGGGCTCCGCCCACCGTCAGGTCGGGCAGCGGCAGGCCGCCCTGCGGCCAGACGGCCGAGTAGAGCCGCAGGTAGAAGTAGGCGAAGAGACAGATGCCGTAGGCGGAGCCAACGGCCACCAGGAACAGCATCACGCCCCACCAGCCCGCCTCGCGGGCGCCGCGGCCCTCTAACGGCAGGTTGAGCTTCTCGTTGAGCGGGTCGTGCAGCAGCCGCTCTCGCTCGTCCGGGCTGGGCCAGAGCCAGATGGCGAGCAGCACTATCGCCGCCGCGGCGCCGAGCGCCATGAGCCAGTAAGCCTGGACGATGGGGCCGAAAGCCACCATCGTCACGCTGAACGCGGTGAGGATGGGGATGTAACTCGGGCCCGTGAGGTTCCACAGCCCTTGCGGCTCCGCGTTCACCACGCTGGTTACCAACGTGGCGCGGTGATGGTCGGGTTCGGCGCGCAGCTCCTCAAGGTACTCGAGCTCGGCCGGATCGCGCTGCACCACGTCGTTCCCGGCGCTCTCCCACAGGGGGTAGCGCCTATCAACCACCGGCTGCGCCTCGAAGTTGTAGTTGGGGGCCGGCACGGGCACCGCCCACTCGAGCGTGCCTGCTCGCCACGGGTTCTCCTCCGACTTGCTGCCCCTGAGCCAGGTGAGCACGAAGTTCACGAAGAAGAGCAGGAAGCCTAGAGCCAGCAGGTAGGAGCCGATGGTGGAGACAAGGTTGTAGCCGCCGATGCCCAGCCCCTCCTGGTAGGTGTAGACCCTGCGGGGCATGCCCCGCAGGCCCGCGATGTGCATGGGGAAGAACGTCAGGTTGAAGCCTATGAAGGCTAGCCAGAAGTTGAGATGCCCTAGGCGTTCGTTCAGCAGTTTGCCGAGCAGCAGCGGCATCCAGTAGTAGAGGCCCGCGAAGATGGGGAAGACCACGCCGCCGATCAGCACGTAGTGGAAGTGCGCCACCACGAAGTAGGTGTCGTGCACCTGCGCGTCGAGCGGCATGGAGGCCACCATGACGCCCGTCACGCCGCCCAGCATGAAGATGACCACGAAGCCCAGCACGAACATCAGCGGCGTCTTGAAGCGCGGGCGGCTGCGCCACAGCGTGGCGATCCAGGAGAATATCTGCGTGCCGCTGGCGATGGCGATCATGAAACTGGCTGCGGTGAAGAAGCCGGCGGCGATGAGCGGCAGACCGGTTGTGAACATGTGGTGCGCCCACAGCGCGAAGCTGACGAAGCCCGTGACGATGAGCGCCAGCACCACCAGCAGGTAGGCGGTGAGCTGCCTCCGGGCGAAGGTGGGCACGATCATCGAGACGATGCCGGTGGCCGGGATGAACATGATGTAGACCTCCGGGTGCCCGAAGATCCAGAACATGTGCTGCCAGAGCAGCGGATTTCCGCCGCCCGTGGGGTCGAAGAAGCGGAACCCGGCGGCGCGGTCGAGTTCCAGGAAGAGCGTGGCCACCAGCAGCACGGTGAAGGCGAAGATGATGGCCAGCGCCATCACCAGCAGCGCCCAGGCCATCACCGGCATGCGGCCGAGCGTCATGCCGGGCGCGCGCAACTTGAGGATGGAGACGGCCAACTCGATGCCGGTGGCGATGCCGCCGAGCTCGATGGCGCCCAGGCCGAGGAGGAAGAAGTCCATGCCCAGACCCGAGAAGTCGATGTCCGATAGCGGCGTGTAGGCGAACCAGCCGGCGTCCGGCACCGCGCCCACCAGGAAGCTCGAGAAGAAGATGATGCCGCCGAAGAGGTAGAGCCAGTAGCCGAACGCCGTCACGCGCGGGTAGGCCAGGTCGCGGGCGCCTATCAGCGGGGGCAGGATGAAGTTGGCCAGCCCCTCCAGGAACGGCACCACGAAGAGGTACATCATGGTGGAGCCGTGCATGGTGAAGAGCTGGTTGAAGGTCTCCGGGTCCAGGAAGGTGTTCTCCGGGACTATCAGCTGCGTGCGCATGAAGAGCGCCATGACGCCCGCCACCAGGAAGAAGGCCAGGGCCGTCACCATGTAGCGCGCGCCGAGCGGGTTGTTGTTGACGGTGGCGAACCAGCCGGGTAGCCCGGTGGGCGCCCGCCAGGTGCGCTCGAACCTCTCGGCGGAGCCCCCCGGCATCAGCGCAGGGTCTCCATGTAAGCCAGTAACGCCTGCAGCTCAGGGCCGTCCAGGTAGATGGGCGGCATGCGGTTGCCCGGCTTGATGGCCTGCGAGTTCACTATCCAGCCGGCCAGGTTGCCGCGGGTGTTGACCACGGCGCCGGCGCCCAGGGTGGCGCGGGAGGCCACGTGCGTCAGGTCGGGTCCGAGCTTGCCGCTGGCGTTGGTGCCCCTCACCGTATGGCAGTACACGCAGGCCGACCCGAGGAACACCTGGCGGCCCTCGAGCACGAGGTCCGAGGTGGGCGCCGGGGCGGGTTCCGCCTGCGCCGCCAACCACTCATCGAAGTCGCCTGGCTCCATGGCGATGACGCTTAGGAGCATCTTGGCGTGTTGGATGCCGCAGAACTCCGCGCAGAAACCCTCGTGGATGCCAGGTCGGTCGGCCCGCAAGGGGAGTTCGGTCACCTGGCCGGGGATGAGGTCCATCTTGCCGTTGAGGCCCGGTACCCAGAACGAGTGGATGACGTCCAAGCTGGTGAGCTCGAGGCGCACCGTCTCGCCTACGGGTAGAACCACCTCGTTGGCGGTCACGACCCCGCTCTCGGGGTAGCGCACCTCCCACCACCATTGGCGCCCCACCACCTCGATGGTCAGCGCCTCGTCGGCGGCCGGTGCTGCCAGGACCTCGTTCGTGCCGAGCGAGTACGCCAGCAGCCCCACGAGGATGATGGCGGGTATGACGGCGCCGCTGATGACCACGAACCGTTCGGAGAGGGGGCGTCCGCGCTGCGCGCCCCGGGGGCGCACTACCGAGAAGAGGAGTAGCACGAACACCACCACGCACACCACGGTGGCGATCCAGAACATGACCCACCACAGCTCGTTTATCCGGGCGGCGGCTGGACCCTGCGGCCTGGTGACGGAGGTGACGGTGGCTGCGGCCTGGAGCCCGATGCTGTGTAGGATCACTTCCGTCCTCCGAGGGTGCGTGGAGCAGCGCAGGAGGAAGGTGGGATCGTAAAGGAGATCGGGACTCGGTGAAGTTACCTAACGCTGTTCGTCTGGAAACCGGTCGTCAAGGCACGCTTTGAGCCCAATATGTAACTTGGCTTCACTTCCTCCAGTGACCGCGCGCACTCTTAGGCCGTACGGCGGCCAGGAAACCGAACAGTGCCGCCGCCACTACGCCGTACTTGAGTAACCGGTTCCTCCGGGCGTAGAGCAGCAGCGACCCCAGCCGACGACCACGAGCCAGCGAGCCGTCCACCTGCCCCGCCAACGTGCGGAGGCGCCTTCTAGTGGCGGCTAGCTCTTGCTGCGCCGCGCGCTTGCTGTCCATAGGAAGATGACCCCGAGTATGGCGAGTACCAGAGCGCAGCATGCGGCCGCGCCAGGGCGTCCGAGAACGGGCACCAGCGCCAGGTAGGCCGCCCAGCCGAGCACGGCCGCCGCCCCGCCCAGCAGGAGCATGCCCACGACGACCATGCTCAGAGTGGTCCCCGTACGGACGAGTCCGGACTTGAAGCTGCGGACTTCCGCTTCGAGCAACTCGAGCAGCGCTAGTACGTAATCCGTGACCCTTCTAAGCACGGGCCGGATCTACCGCCTGCGCAACATCATGCCGATGACGACGCCTAGACCGAGCGTGGCGGCAACGGAGACCCAGGGGTTGTCACTGATCTTGTCCTCCGCCTGATGGACCAGTTCCTCGCCCTTCTTGGCGGCCGTGGAACTGGCGTCCTTCAGGTTGCCGACCAGCCTTTCGGCTTCCATCTCGAGTTTGTGGCGGGCCGATGCCAACAGGTCGCCACCATCCTCGGACAAGGTCGCGAGCTGAGCCTTGAGGGCTTCGACGTCCTTGCGCATCTTCTCGAATTCCTTGTCGGTGTCTGCCATTGCGTAGCCTCCATAACGTCGGCGGTAAGCGTGAGCAAGTAGCTATCTAGGAAAGGAAGATAGCAGACTATGAGAGCTTATTCGCCCCGTTCATCACGTCCAGCAGCGGAGTCCTGCGCATGCGGCAGTTGCAACGGGACCTGCGGCGGCCCCGGACCCTTAGTTCAGTACGGTTCACCTACCTAGGGTTACGTCAGTTCGAGATGGGCCAGCAGTTCCGAAGCCGCGGCGCCGCCGGCCCGGTTGGCGCCGATGGTGGAGGCCGAGGGTCCGTACCCCACCAGGTGCACGCGGGGGTCCCTGGCCGCCTGCGTGGCTAAGCGGCCCGTCATCCTGATGCCGCCGGTGGGCTCCAGCAGGCCCAGGGGCGCCAGGTGGCCCAAGTTGCTACGGAAGCCCGTGCACCAGAGGATGGCGTCTGCCTGCTGGACCGTGCCGTCTGACCACTTCACGCCGTCTTCGAGTATCTCGCTGAACATGGGGCGGCGCTCCAGGACCCCGCGGGCCCGCATGGCCTCTATGCGAGGCGTGACGGATAAGCCGGTCACGGACACCACCGACAGTGGCGGCAGCCCCTCCCGCACCCGTTCGTCCACCTGCGCTACGGCCAAGCGGCCCGCGTTCTCGTCGAACGGACCCTCGCGGAAGTCCGGCGCGCGGCGCGACACCCAGGTGGTGCTAGTCACCTGCGAGATCTCGTCCAGCAACTGCACGGCCGAGATCCCCGCGCCCACCACGATCACGTGCTGCCCGCGGAACTCGTCGGCGCTCCGGTAGTGGCGGGTGTGGAGCTGACGGCCCCGGAACCGCTCCGCGCCAGGATAGTGCGGCACGTACGGCGTGTCCCAGGTGCCGGTGGCATTAATCAGGCCGCGCGCGCTTATCTGCCCCCTGTCGGTAGTGATGCGCAGGCGGTCGTGTGCGCCCGGCCCCTCGTAGCGCACGCTCTCCACCTGCACCGGGCGCCGCACCTGCAGTTCGAACTTCTCCTCGTACGCAGCGAAGTAGGCAGGCACCGCCGTCCGCGCCTGCACCTCGTGGTCCGAAGTATCCACAACTTCGTCGAACGCCAGGCCCGGCAGGTCGTGGATGCGGTTCACCGTGCTCAGCGTCAGCGAGGGCCAGCGTTCGCTCCAGGCGCCGCCGGGCACGTTCCGCGAGTCCAGCACCAGGAACCCGCGCCCGGGCGTGAGGCCGCGCCGCTTCAGGTGGTAGGCCGACGAGAGGCCCGCCTGTCCCGCGCCTATGACCAGGATGTCGGTCACGAGGCGCATGGGCGGGGTCCGCGGAGCGGCTGCTTGGCCGCTCTCCGGCGCCGTTTCGGTCACCGCCTACCGCGCAGCTGTGGATCGAGCGCGTCGCGCAGGCCGTCACCCAGTAGGTTGAAGCCCACCACCGCCAGGAAGATAGCCAATCCCGGGAAGGTGGTCACGGACGGTTGCGAGAAGATGTAGTTGCGGCCCTCACCCAGCATGGCGCCCCACTCGGGGGTGGGAGGCTGCACCCCGAGCCCGAGGAAACCGAGCCCGGCGGCCGTGAGGATGGTGGAGCCCATGGAGAGCGTGGCCTGCACTATTACGGGCGCCAGGGAGTTGGGCAGTATGTGCTTCAGGAGCACGCGGCGGTCATGCGCTCCGAGGGCCTGCGAGGCCTCTATGTACGTGACCTCCCGCAGGCTGAGCACCGTACTGCGCACCAGCCGCGCGAACCGCGGGATGGTGGCTATGCCCACTGCCACGATGACGTTGGTGAGGCCCACCCCGAGGAGGGCCACCAGGGTCAGCGCGAGGAGGAAACTTGTGAAGGAGAGCATCAGGTCCATGAAGCGCTGTATGACCTGATCCGCGATGCCGCGGTAGTAGCCGGAGATTATCCCCAAGGGCACACCGAAGATCAGGCCCACCGCCACGGCGAAGGCGCCGATGAACAGCGTGAGACGCGCCCCGTGAAGGATGCGTGACAGCACGTCCCGGCCTAGGTTGTCCGTGCCGAGGAGGTGCGTGCCGGATGGGGGCTGCAGCACCGCCCTGAGATCCTGACGCACCGGGTCGAACGGGGTGAGCAGGGGGGCGAAGATGCCCGCCAGGATGAGGAGAAGCACTATCACTGCGCCCGCTACGGCGCTGGGGCTGCGCAGCAGGCGCCTGACGGTGTCGTTGGCCAATAGGCCGCGTCTGCGCATCGGCGCGGCGTCGGCTGCGGCCACCGTGCGGGTCGGCTCAGCCATAGCGCACCCGGGGGTCGATGAGGGAGTAGGTCATGTCCACGGCGAGGTTGACCAGCGCGAAGAGGAAGGCGAACACGATGACCAGGCCCTGCACCACGGGGTAGTCGCGGGCGAAGATGGAGTCCACCAGCAGACGGCCTAGACCGGGCCAGCCGAAGACCGTTTCCGTGAGGATGGCGCCTCCGAGCAACTCTCCGAACTGCAGACCCACCACCGTGATCACCGGAGCGAGTGCGTTCCTCAGGGCGTGGCGCCACACCACCGCCCGGCGGCTAGCCCCCTTGGCCACGGCGGTGCGCACGTAGTCCTGGTGCAGCACCTCGAGCATGCTCGAGCGGGTTATGCGCGCCACGAACGCCATGGAGAAGAAGGCCAAGGTCGCCGCCGGCAGGATGATCGACAAGGGGCCCTCCGCGCCGGCCGCGGGTAACCATCTGAGCCGGATGGAGAAGACGATTATCAGCATCAGCCCCAGCCAGTAGACCGGCATGCTGATGCCGAACAGGACCACCGTGGATACCAGCAGGTCGACCAGCCTGCCCGCATGCCGCGCGGCGAGCGTGCCGAGGGGTATGCCCAGGAGCACGGCCAGTACGGTGCTGGCGGTGGCCAACCACAGGGTGGCGCCGAAGCGCTGCCCGATCTCCTGCGTGACCGGGTTGCCCGTGCGGGCGGAGGTACCGAGGTCGGCCTGGAACAGGTCGCCGACGAAGATGACCCCCTGCCGCCAGAGCGACTGGTCCAGCCCCAAGCGGACGCGCGTCCGTTCCACCTCCTCCTGGCTGGCGAGCATGCCGGCTATCACCCGGGCCGGGTCGCCCGGCATGAGCCGGACCATGAGGAAGATGGTGATGGCCACGAAGAAGACGGTGAGGGCTACACCGAGAATGCGTTGGATCAGATAGGTAGGCACGTTCTCCCGATAGAGCGAGGAATCAGATAGTAACGCCCTGGCTCAGCGGCGCTCTTGTGGGGGTGGGCCGCCCTGCGTGGAGGGCGACCCACCGAACCTTCACCGGGCCCTGGCGGCCCGCCACGTACTACGCGCGCTCAGTCCGCCGGGCGCGCGTAGACGGCGTAGAACTTCTCGTTGGGCAGACCCCAGATGTTGGTCACGTCCGCCGAATGGACCATGGGGAAGCTCTGGACCCAGAGGAAGATCCAGGGAGCGTCGTCCCAGATGATCTCGGACACCTCGGCGTACAGCTGGGCACGCACTTCCGGGTCTATGGTGCTGGCGGCCTCGTCCATGAGCCGCTCGGACTCGGGGTTGGTGTAGAAGGAGGTTGCCAGGCCGGCGGGCGGATGCTGCGACGGGTGGAACTGCTGCATCTGCTGCGACGCGTCCAGGAAGGCGGGCGCCCAACCGAGCAGGTGCAGGTTGGTCTCGTTGGTCTCGCGCGGCTGGGTCATGGTGGCGATGTAGGTGGGCCAGTCCATGGTGCGTACGTTGGCGCGGATTCCCACGTCCGCCAGGTAGTTGGCGATGGCCTGCGATGCGGGGAAGTCCTGCACGTAGCGGCCGGTGGGGGCCATGAAGTCGAGTTCCAACTCGCCCGGCTCGATGCCTGCCTCCGCCAGCAGTTCGCGGGCGCGCTCGGGGTCGTAGTCGTACATGCCGGTGCTGTGATACCCGAAGAGGCTGTCGGCCATGGGGCCGTCCATCGGGACCGCGGCCCCGAAGAGGATGCCGGCGATGATGGCTTCCTTGTCCACGGCGTAGTTGAGCGCCTGGCGCACGCGCACGTCGTCCAGACCGGGCTTCGTGGTGTTGATGACGATGAAGATCGTGCGGTTGCTAGGCCCCATCACCACTTCCACGGCGGGGTTGGCGTTCAGCGCCGGTATGTCGGAGGTGGGGGGCAGGAGGATCATGTCGACCTGGCCGCTGAGGAGGAGGCTCTCACGCGTGGTGGCTTCCGGCACCACGTTGAAGATCACGCGCTCGTAGTACGGCAGCTCGCCCCAGTAGTCGGCGAAGCGGGCCACCTCGATGCGCTCGCCGAAGGAGCGCGAGGTGAAGGTGTAGGGCCCGGTACCCACGGGCCGCGTGACGTTCTCGTAGCTGTTGCCCTCAGCTTCCACCGAGGCGGGCGAGAGGATGGCTGCCGTGGTCTGCGTGAGCGCGCCGTCCAGCGCCGGGTACGGGTTGGCCAGGTGCAGCCTGAGGTGCAGATCGTCCAGCACCTCCACATCTTCGATCACGGTGTACACCCCGCGGCGCGGGACGTTCACCGCCGGATCGCGCAGACGCTCGAGGTTCCACTTCACGACGTCGGCGGTCAAGGGAGTGCCGTCATGGAAGACCACGCCCTCGCGCAGGGTGAGGTCGAACTGCAAGCCGTCCGTCGACACCGCCCAGTCCGTGGCCAATAGCGGCACCAGGCCGCCCGCCTCGTCGATGCCGATGAGGGTCTCGGCCATGTAGTCGACGATGTTGTCGACGGTGGTGGTGGTCCCCTGAACGGGGTCTAGGCTGTCGGCGTCCACACCGATGGCGATACGGAAGGTCTCTTGTGCCTGAACCGTGCCAAGTAGCAACAGTCCAGCCACGAACGCGCGTAGGACGGCTTTCATAGGTTGTACCTCCTGCGCTCGAGGTTACATCAGATCGGGCTACTTGGGTATCGGCTGATGGCTATGTTTGCCGACTGCGTCGGGTAATCTAGCTCATGCAACAGAACCTGTTCGCCCGTCTCGAGTCCCTTTACCCGGAGTTGGTGGAGTTCCGTCGCGACCTCCACATGCACCCGGAGCTCTCCTTCCACGAGGTGCGCACGCCGCAGCGCATCGCGGAGTTCCACCGCGCTCTCGGACTGGAGGTGCGCACCGAGGTCGGCGGCAGGGGCGTGGTGGCCACCCTGCGCGGCGGTATGCCGGGCAGGACGGTGGCGCTGCGCGCAGACTTCGACGCGCTGCCCATAGACGACCTGAAGGACGTGCCGTACCGCTCCACCGTGCCGGGGGTGATGCACGCCTGCGGCCACGACATCCACACCGCCGGACTGCTCGGGGTGGCCAAGGTCCTGGCCGAGGTCCGCGACCAGCTCCGCGGCACCGTGGTGTTCATCCACCAGTTCGCGGAGGAGGTCACGCCCGGCGGCGCCAAGCCGATGATCGAGGACGGCTGCCTGGACGGCGTGGACGTCATCTACGGCGCGCACGTGCACTCCCCATTGGACACAGGCAAGGTCGGCACCATCGTCGGGCCGGCCATGGCCACGGCCGACTCGTTCGAGGTGACCGTGCAGGGCAAGGGTGGCCACGGCGCCACGCCCCACGTGACGGTCGACCCGGTAGTGGTGGCCAGCCACCTCATCCTCGCCCTGCAGCAGATCGTCTCGCGTCAGACGGACCCGCTCAAGTCGGCGGTGGTGACCATCGGCTCCATCAACGGGGGCAACGCCTTCAACGTGATCCCCGAGAGCGTCCACATGCGGGGCACCGTGCGCGTCTTCGACCCCCAGGTCCACGTGGACGTGAAGGCTTCGCTGGAGCGCATCGTGGAGCAGGTGTGCTCCGCGTTCGGAGCCGAGGGCAAGCTCGACTACGTGTTCGGCTACCCCACGGTCGTGAACCACGAGGAGCAGACGGCCCTCGTTACCGAGGTAGCCAGTGAGGTCGTCGGGGCGGAGAACGTGGAGGAGCTCGCGCCCATGATGGGCGGCGAGGACTTCGCCTACTACCTGCAGAAAGTGCCCGGTTCGTTCTTCTTCGTGGGCGGGCGCAACGAGGAGCTGGCGGCCGTCTACCCGCACCATCACCCGCGCTTCGATGTGGACGAACGCTCCATGCTCGTCACGGCCCGCATCTTCATCGGCGCCGTGCTGAGGGAGCTCGGGCACGTTGACGCCGTGACCCCCGAACAGGGCGTGCTCGAGGCCGTCTAGGAGGAAGGTCACCTTTGGCCCCCATCGAGCTCGATCACCTTCTCTACGCCGGTCCCGACCTGGACGAACTGAGGCGCGACCTGCTCCGGCGCAGCGGCCTCGAAGCCGCCACGGGCGGGCGCCACGAGGCGTGGGGCACGCACAACGCCCTCGTCGGTCTGGGGCCCGGCAGGTACCTGGAGCTGATAGCGCCGGAACCCCGCGGAGATGGTCCTTGGGCCACGCTCTTCAGGCGCCTGGAGGGTCCATCGTTGCAGGCCTGGTGCGTGAGGTGCGGCGCGGCCGACGAGATCGAGGCGCGCCTGACGGCCGCGGGTGTCGCCACCAAGCGCGTGGCTGGCGGCCGCGAACTGCCGAGCGGGGGCAGGCTCACGTGGGAACTGGTGTTCCCGCGGGGCCACCGCTTCGGCGGGGCCTTACCGTTCTTCATCGACTGGCAGGGCTCGGAGCACCCCTCGGCAAGCTTGAAGGCAGAAGGTCTGCTGACGAGCCTCGTCGTCGAGCATCCGGAGGCGGACGCCCTGGGCGAACTTCTCGAGGCGGTCGGGACTCTTCCCGAAGTCGTAGAGGTGCGAAGCGCAGCCCGGGTTGTGCTGACCGCGCATCTCTCGTCCCCGTCCGGTGAGTTCCAGCTGCCGGGCGTGCTGGACACGGGAGCGTATCTGGGAGAGGCGTGAGCCTCCGACCTCTGCGCCGGCCGATATACCGTTCCTGACGGGGACGGTGCTACCGGTCCTGGCCCGTGTCGTGCGCCGGTCGTGATACCGGCGCGCCGTGGCCAACGGGCGCCGCTTAGAATCCCATCACACGAGTACGGGCTTTCGTGCCCGTTGGAAGTGCGTCCCAGTCGCAACGCGAGCCTAGTGGCGAAGGAGACAGCTCCATGAGAAGTGTCCGCTCCATGAGAAGTGCCCTGCTGGTGTTGGCGTCCGCGCTCATCCTCGGCCTGGCCGGCACCGCATACCTCCAGGGAACGGCCGAGCCGCCGGACGCACCCGGGGCCCCGGCCGGCGAGCCGACCCAGGAAACGGAGGCCCAGGCGAGCGAGACCGACGATCTCCTCCTCACGCGCGCCCGCGCCATGTTCGAGCCCATCCCAACCGAGATACCCGAGCTGGAGGGCAACCCCTTCACGGCCGAGAAGGAGATCCTCGGGCGGGCCTTGTGGTTCGACCCGCGACTGTCGTCGAGCTGGTTCATCAGCTGCAACAGCTGTCATAACCTAGGCACGGCCGGTGTGGACCTCCAACCGCGTTCCTTGGGCCACGCGTGGCAGCGCGGCGGTCGCAACTCGCCCACCGTGCTCAACGCCGTGTTCAACCTGGCGCAGTTCTGGGACGGTCGCGCCGAGGACTTAGCGGCCCAGGCCGTGGGCCCCATCCAGGACGCTCTCGAGATGAACAACACCCCGGAGCGGGTCATCAACACGCTCTCGAGCATGCCCGGCTACGTGGAGATGTTCGGCGCCGCCTTCCCGGGCGCGGGCGAGCCCGTGACGTTCGAGAACATCGCGCTGGCCATCGAGGTCTTCGAGTCCACCCTCCTCACGCCCGATTCGCCCTTCGATCAGTTCCTACGCGGCGACACCGGCGCGCTGAACGAGCAGGAGCGCACGGGCCTCGACCTCTTCATGAGCCGGGGCTGCTCCGGCTGCCATCAGGGTGTGAACGTGGGCGGCACCGCCTACTACCCGTTCGGCGTGGTCGAGCGGCCCGACGCGGAGATCCTGCCGCCGGGCGACGTGGGCCGCTTCGCCATCACCAACGTGGAGGCGGACCGTTACGCCTTCAAGTCGCCCACCCTGCGGAACGTGGGGATCACGCCGCCCTACTTCCACTCGGGCGTGGTGTGGGAGCTCGAGGACGCCGTGCGCATCATGGGCTCGGCGCAGCTGGGGCAGCAGCTCACGGACGAGGAAGTTGCAGCCATCACGGCGTTCCTCCACACCCTCACTGGCCGCCAGCCCGTGGTGGAGCTGCCGGAACTGCCGGCCATCACCCAGCTGACGCCCAAGCCGGTGCCGGGCACGCGGCCCTGAGGGCATCGCCAAACGGTCAGTCGGCGTTCAGGTCGATGGAGTGGTGGTCCAGGTTGGCGAGGCCGCGC
>CAZPWN010000045.1:0-15042 GCA_964590475.1 uncultured bacterium
CGGGCGCCAGGCTGGTCTTGACCCACGGCTTGGCCCGCATGCCGCGCTCGGCGGCCTTCTTGGCCACGAGCCCGGCCGCCAGCATGACGGAGGGGTTGCTCGTGTTGGTGCAGGAGGTTATGGCCGCAATCACCACGTCGCCGTGGGTGAGGTCCTTGTCCACGCCCCGGAAGTTGAGCGGAGCGGTGCGGGCGATGGCCTCCTCGTCGAGCGCGAAGCCGCGCTGGTCGATGGGGGCGCGCAGGTCGTGGTGGAACTGCTCCTGCATGTTGGTGAGTTCGATGCGATCCTGCGGCCGCTTGGGTCCGGCCATGCTGGGCACCACGGTGGAGAGATCGAGCTCCACGGTGTCGAAGAACTCCGGCTCGGGGGAGTCGTCGTCGCGCCACAGGCCGTTGGCCTTGGTGTAACGCTCCAGCGCCTCCACCTCGTCGGGCAGGCGGCCCGTCTGGCGCATGTAGCGCAGGGTCTCCTGGTCGACCGGGAAGAAGCCCACGGTGGCGCCGTACTCGGGCGCCATGTTGCCCAGGGTGGCGCGGTCGGGCACCGTCATGCTGCTGACGCCCGGCCCGTAGAACTCCACGAAGCGCCCCACCACGCCCTTCTCGCGCAGGAGTTCCGTGACGGTGAGCACCAGGTCGGTGGCGGTGGCGCCCTCGGGCAGGCGGCCCGTCATCTTGAAGCCCACTACCTCGGGGATGACCATGTAGTAGGGCTGGCCCAGCATCACGGCTTCGGCCTCGATGCCGCCGACGCCCCAGCCGACCACGCCCAGCCCGTTGATCATGGTGGTGTGGCTGTCGGTACCCACGAGGGAGTCGGGGTAGACCACGTTCTTGTCGCCGTGCTTCTGCCACAGGACGCCCCGCGCCAGGTACTCGAGGTTGACCTGGTGCACGATGCCCGAGGCGGGCGGCACCACGTTGAAGTTGTCGAACGCGGACTGCCCCCAGCGCAGGAACTCGTAGCGCTCGCGGTTGCGCTCGAACTCGATGCGCGAGTTCTTGATGAGCGCCAGCGGGTTGTCGTACTCGTCCACCTGGACCGAGTGGTCTATCACGAGGTCCACGGGCACGTGCGGGTTGATCTTGTTGGGGTCGCCGCCCAGGCGCTGCATGGCGCTGCGCAGCGCGGCCAGGTCGACCACCGCGGGTACGCCGGTGAAGTCCTGCAGGATCACTCGGGCGGGCTTGAAGGGGATCTCCTCGTGGTTACGCCTCTTCGGGTCGTAGGCCGCCAGCTCCCGGATGTCTTCCTTGGTTACCAGGAAGCCGTCCTCGTTGCGGAGCAGCGATTCGAGCAGCACCTTGACGGAGTAGGGCATGCGGTCGATGTCGGCTAGGCCGGCGTCCTGCAGGGCCTGGAGGCTGTAGTAGTACGCCTCACCGGAGCCCGTGTCGAACACCTTGCGGGCGCCGAACGAGTTGGGGTTGGTGCTCTGTGCCATCGTCAACTCCTTACTTCTAGAGGTTCAGTCTGCACTTACGCCTCCGGCACGTGTCCGGGAGCTCTCCTGTACCTCCAGTTTGAGGCTACTCTAGGTGATATGCCTGCCCCAGAATCACCTAGCTTGGCTGCTGAGTACGACGCCGAAGAGGGGCGCATCGGCTCCGGGCGCACCCTGATGGTAACGGCCGGAGACGCCGCCGAAGCCCTAACTGACCCACAGACCCTGCGGCACCTGGCGCCGTTCCTCGGCCGAACGTCGACGGTGGCGGACGCCGCGCGCGAGAGCGGCGAGAAGCCGAACACCACACTGAAGCGCGTCCAGCGCTTCGTGGAGCTGGGCCTGCTGGAGGTCGTCGGGGAGCGCAAGCGGCCCGGCCGGCCCGTGAAGCTCTACCGCACGGTGGCCGACGTCTTCTTCGTGCCGTTCGAGGCCACGCACTCGGAGTCGCTCGAGGCGGCCCTGGCGGAGCGCGACGCCTACTGGGAAGCCATGCTGCGGCGCAACGTCGTCAGGGCGCGGAGCGAGCGGCTGGGCACGTGGGGCACTCGCTTCTACCGCGACACGCGCGGACGCCTGCAGGTGCAGACGGCCGTGACGCCGGACGTGAACGCCACCACCCTGGATCAGGACGGGCCCGCCGTGCTGAGCCTCTGGCGCGACCAGCTCACGCTCGACTTCGCCGACGCCAAGGAGCTGCAGCGCGAGATGTTCGCTCTGGTGCAGCGCTACAACAGTAGGCAGGGCTCGCAGCGGTACCTGGTCCGCATGGGCCTGGCGCCCGTGCTGGACGACCACGAGGGCTGAGCGGCAGCCGGGTGCCCTCACGCCGGAATCGGCGCGGGTCGGGTAGCATCGGTTCATGCGAACATTGGATGTGAGTGAAGGTGCCATCACGCGCTCCGCGGTGAAGCGTGCGCGCGTCGCCGCCACCATGAGGTCCACCGCTCTGGCGCTGGCGCTACTACTCGGCTTGGCGGCCTGCGCCCCGGGGGCGTTCGGAGGGGCCAACCCGGACGACCCCGCTGTGGCCGAGCTGCAGCGCGCCGCGGAGATCATCTACCACCGCATGGAACTCGGCAAGCTCGAGCTCGGCGCCTACACCACCACGCCGCTCATCGACGCCGTCATACCTGAAGGCGCCACCCTCACGCTGGTGGAGTACGACACCGAGAGCGGCAGCACCTACACGATAGTGCTGAGCTCGACGCGGTTCACCCAGGGAGAGTGGCGCATTACACCTGGCGGCGTCAGGCGCGTGGCGGCTAGCTGAAGCCGGCCGCCGGCCGCCCGGCTAGGAACTTACGCTGCTCCGGAACTATCAGGCGCCGACGGCGAGGTGCTTGGCCAGGCGCTGCTCGTACATGGACTTGGACTGCGAGCCGATCATGATCTCCACGGCTTCGGCGTTCTTGAAGAGGATGACGGTAGGGATGCTCATGACGCGGAACTGCTGGGCTACCGCCTGATGGTCGTCCACGTTGAGCTTGCCGACCTTGACCTTGCCCTCGTACTCGCCAGCTAGTTCCTCGATGATCGGGCCGACCACGCGGCACGGGCCGCACCAGGGGGCCCAGAAGTCGACCAGTACGAGGCCATCCTTGGTGTGCTCGTTGAAGTTGTCGTCGGTGAACTCGATGAGGTTAGCCATTAGCTTCAGCTCCTTGTCTTACTTGCGCTGACTTCGCTTGCACGGTCCGAAGTTGCACCGTATCCAGTAGCGCCGTCTTCACTCGCGCTCGCCGCAGGTCGGTGCTGGCGTGGGCCCGAGGTGCTCATCGGGGACCCTGGAGCCAGCAGCCGCTGGGGCTCGACTGACCATAATCTACGGGGCCTGGTCGGCCCCCACGTGTGCACCAAGCGACACGCCCGCTACCAGGGCAGGGGTAGGTGAGCGCCCGCAGGGCGTCAGCGCCACACCACCAGCCCGTCCGCGCTCTCTCCCCTCAGAACCTGCGGCGTCGTCATGCCCAGGGCCTTGTAGCCGCCCTTCACCGCTGAGCGCACCAGCGCCCGCGGGTTGGCCGCCGCGCCGTGCAACTCTCGCGCTGCGCTCACCTCCCGGGTCACGTCCAGGTCGGGGCTCGAGCCGCTCGAGTCCGTGCCGAAAGCTACCTCCACCGAGTGCTTGGCGTAGAGCTGCCAGGGGAAGCGGCCGCAGCCCAGCGCGGCGTTGGAGCGCGGGCAGTGCACCACGGTCGCGTTGGCCCGCGCGGTCAGGCGCACGTCCTCCTCGTCCACTTCGACCATGTGCACGAGCGTGGGGCCGGCCTGGAGCACGCCCAGGTCATGCAGGTAGCGCACGGGAGAGACGCCTTGCGCCTTGACCGGCAGGCCGGCGGCTGCCAGGCCCTCGGCAAGCGGGCCGGTGCCCCTCAGGCTGAGCTGCGCCTCGCCGGGCGACTCCGCCACGTGGATGGCCAGGGGGATCTTCTCGGCATGGGCCCAGGCAGCCAGGCGGCGCAGCAGCTGCGCGCTCACCGTGTGCGGCGTGTGCGGGCTAAGGCCCACCCGCATGCCGCCCGGCCTTTCCAGCGCGCGGAACTCCGCCAGGCGGCGGACCGTCTCCGCGAACACCTCGTCGGCCTGCTCCGGGAAGGGCGCGAACACCTCCCAGTACGCCACCCCGCTCAGCTCCGGCTGGGAGAGCAGAAGGCGCATGACCGCCGGGTCGGTGACGATGTCGCCCAGAACGGTGGTGCCAGCTGCCCGCAGCTGCGCCAGGCCGCGGCGCGCCGCCTCCAGCCCGCGCTTGCCGGCGCGCCCGTGCGCCACCACCCGCCCTATGAAGGAGGGGTAGTCGCTCTCGGCGTACTCCAGGTCCGAAAGATCTAAGTGCGTATGGGCGTTCACCACGGGTGGCGAGACGGCGAAGCCCCCGTCCACCAGCCGCGCCTCCGGGAACGCGCGGGCGGTGCCGGCGCGGTCGCGAACGTCCGCTACCGTGAACGCGGTGGGGCCTTGATCCTGCCGGGCAGGGCCGTTGGGAGAGCCCGCGCGCTGCAGCAGCACGCCGCCGTCGCCTCGCGGCATGCCCAGGCCGTCGTACACGACCTCGGCGTGCAGCAGCAGGCGCGCGGAGGTGGTCTCCTCCCCTGCTTCCACGAAGTTACTGACGGGAACCGTGGGCACGCGCTAGGCGCCTGGGCTCAATCTAGTCCGGCGCGCGAGTCGCTGCCCTGGCCGGAGCCCTGCCTGCCGGCCCCCGCCAGCAGCTCCCCGGCCTCGGCGCCGTCCGGCTGGACGCCCCCGCCCAGCAGAGCCTCGTACTCGGCCAGCACCGCCGCGGGCTCCTTGACGATGCCGTAGAGCGAGTCGCGCTGCGCCGGCTTGTAGCCCGCGTCCACTATCTGCCGCACTATCTCGATCTCAGGCGTGTTCTGGTGCTTGGCGCCCGCCTGCGAGACGACGTTCTCCTCCAGCATGGTGCTGCCGAAGTCGTTGCAGCCGAAGCTCAGGGCCGTCTGCGCCACCTTGTAGCCCATGGTGGGCCAGGAGGCCTGGAAGTTGGGCACGTTGTCGAGCAATATGCGGCTCACCGCCACGTTCTGCAGGTACTCGTGGGCGCCGGCGCCGGGCACCTTGCCGTCTATGCGCACCCCGTCCGTCTGCAACGTCCAGGAGATGAAGGCCGAGAAGCCGTTGCCGTACTCCTCCAGCGCCACGTCCTGCTGGTCGCGGACGCGCAGCATGCTGGCCACGCGCTGGGCCGGGCTCTCGCCGAAGCCGATGACCATGGTGGCGGTGGTGTAGAGGCCGAGCGCCTGCGCCTCGCCCATGATCCTTATCCAGTCGTCCGACGAGATGCGCGCGGGCGAGATGTGAGGCGCGTGACGCACCTCGTCCACCAGCATCTCGCCGCCGCCGCCCGGCAGGCCGTCCAGCCCCGCGGCCTTAAGTTCCTCCAGCACCCGCAGGCTGCTCATGCCCGTGATCTGCGCCATGCCCTTGATCTCTTCGGGGCTGAACGCCTCCACGCGGATGGTGGGATGCTGCTCCTTGAGGTGCTGCATGAGGTCCAGGTACCACTGGAACTCCAGGTACGGGTTAACGCCGCCCTGCATGAGGATGCGGGAGCCGCCCACCGCCTCCAGCTCGCGTATCTTCTCGCTGATCTGTTCGAAGGAGAGCGTGTAGGCGTCGGCCTGACGCCTGGTGCGGTAGAAGCCGCAGAAGGAGCAGCCCACCGAGCAGACGTTCGAGTAGTTGATGTTGCGGTCTATGAGGTAGGTGACCACTTCGGGGTCGGTCCGCAACCGCCTCACGGCGTCGGCGGCGGCGGCCAGGTCGAAGAGCGGCAGATCGTACAGCGCCACGGCCTCGCCGAAGCTGAGTCGTTGTCCGGATGCGGCCTTCGCTAGCAGGCTCATGGCGCGAGCATAGCACTGCCCCTAGCTGTGTACTTGCTCGCGCCTTGTAGGTAAACTGCCTGCATGTCGAGTACCCGCAGCGAGGCTGGCAGCCCGTGGCGCTCCATCTTCGAAGATGTGCGTAACGCCATAGGCCACCGCCGTGACGAACATGGGGTGGTGGGCAGCATCAACTGGTTGCGGCACGCCATGGAGGCGCGCGGCGCCAACCCCAACGTAGTACGCAACATCATCTACCGCGACAAGGGCCGCCTGCCGGACAAGCGCGCCCTGTTCCTCATCCTGGACGAACTGTGGCGCGGAGCGGGCAATCCCCCCCTGAACATGCCCGAGCTCCAGGCCCTCCTCTCCCCCAACGCCAGTGCCGAGCAGGAGGTGCTGCAGCTCATGGGGCGCGACAAGCGCAAGGCGTACAAGGCGCTCCTGGGCGGCATCCGGGCGGGCGAGATGCCCAAGGTGCTGGTCACCGGCCGGCCCGGCTCCGGCAAGACGCTACTGACCGACTACGTGCAGCACGGCCTGGAACTGGCCGGCATCCCGGCCGACGACTGCGTGAGGCTGGAGCTGGGCTCCGTGGACCTCGCCACCTCGCTCACCCGCCTCGGCCTGCAGCTCGGCGTGGCGCCCGAGGTCATGGAGTCCAGGCTCGTACGCATAGCCACCGCCAGCGCCTACGCCGTGCAGGCCGACGCGCAGGCAGAGGTGGCGCGCGTGCTGCTCGAAGCCGTGCGCTTGCGCTCCGAGCGCACGGTTCTCCTGCTGCACGTGTCGCAGGGCCTTACGGCGCAGGACAGCATGGGCCTGGCGCCCTTACGCCTCAACACGCCCGAGGTGCCCCGCGTGAACGCTCCGGAGTGGCTCTGGGTCACTCTCATCGAGCCCCTCGCGCGGCAGCCGCAGATCTCGCTCTTCGTCACCATGACCGACCTGCCGGCCCGCGCCATGCAGCGCCTCGGGCCGTTCGCCGACCCCATCCGCCTCACGCCGCCCACGGCGGCGGACGCGCGGCGCTTCGTGAAGGCGCGCGTGCCGCACCTCACCCCGGCGCAGCAGGAAGACATAGTGCAGCGGGCCGGCCGCTCGTTCGAGGAGCTCAGGACCCTCACGCTGCTGGCGCAGGCGCGCACGCCGCAGGAGGGCAACGCGGCGGCTGGCGAGGAGTATATAGAGCAGCTGGGGCGCCTGGTGGAGCAGACGGGCGACCCGGACCTCCGCGCCTTCCTGGCCGCGTTGGCCGTGCTCTCTCCGCCCGCCTTCCCCACCTTCTCGGCCACGGTGCTGCGGGAGGTGCAGGGCGTGCGGCGCGACCTGGGGCCGTTCGAGCTCTCGTTCCTCGACCCGGTTCCGGGTCAGCCGGACGAGTACCGCAGCTTCTCGCGTCAGCTCACGCGTGAGTTGCAGAACCGCCTCGTAGGCAGCGACCCCACCTACTACCGGCGCGTGCAGCGCGCCGCCTCCGGCGCGTACCGCGCCGAGGCGGAGTCGAACCCCAGCAGCGAGGCGGCCGCGCGGTTCCTGCATCACCTGTTCGAGGCACGCGAGTGGCGCGAACTCACCGACTGGCTGGCGAGCCACGCCGTACCCCACGCCCAGATCCGCAACATCTGGCAGGCGGCGCTGGACGAGCTGAAGGGCCAGCCGGAGCTCGACCTGGTGGCCCGCGAGGTGGCCAAGCACTACGTGAAACTGGGCGCCTACGAGCACCCGGACGCCCTGAGGGCGTTCGAGACCGGCGCGGCCTCCACCGACCCCTCGCTGCAGGCCTGGACGCTGGTCAAGCGCGCGGAAGGCGAGGTCCTCGCCGGCCGCTACGACCGCGCCGAGGTACTGCTGGACACCACCCCCGGCATAGACGACCCGCTCATCCGCGCCGAGGCGGCCCTCACGCGGGCCGGCATCATGCGCTGGCGCAGCGAGCTGGCGGAAGCCGCCGAGCTGGTGAGACAGCAGGTGCGCCCCGAACTCAAGCGGCTCGTCGGCACGCGCAGCAGCGGGCAGGCCAAGCAGGCGCTCACGAAAGCGGCCGTGTGGGAGGGCCTGATCGCCAAGGACCGCGGCGAGCTGGAGGCGGCGCTGGCGGCCTTCGACTCGGCGGACGCGGGCGACGACCTGGTGAGGGCGCGCGTGGAGTTCCAGCGCGGCGACGTGAGCCTGCGCCTGGGCCGGTTCGACGCGGCGCTGGCGGCGCTCGACGCGGCGGTGGAACTCTCGCGCCGCTCGGAGGCCCTGGCGCAGGAGCAGGCGCGTTACCTCGCACGGCGCGGCAAGCTCCACCGCTTACGTGGCGAGATGAGCGCCTCCGCCGCGGACTTCGAGGCGGCGCGGGAGATGATCGGCAACGCCGAACTGGACTCGGACGAGCTCGACTTCTGGCGCGCCAAGATCGACGACGAGTCGGCCTACACCGCCCTGGCGCACGGCGACTTCGAGGAGGCCACCTTCCTCGTGACCCACGCGCTGGCCACCTTCCGGGCCTACGCGGCGTCCACCGGCACCAGCGGCACGTTCAGGGTGCTGCGCGGCACGCTCCACCTGGCCGCCTCCTACGCCTGCCGGGGGCTGGCGCAGCCCCTGCGGCTGCCGTTCCCCGTGCTGCGTGGGGGGGTGGACGGCCCCGACCTGCGTCACGCGCGGCAGCGCATCGAAGAGGTCATAGCCGCGCTCGCCGACGCGCCGCGCTTCCAGATAGACCTGCGGCGCCAGGCGCTGCTGCTGGCCAGCCAGTTCGCCGCCACCGGCGACGAGGGGCAGGCGTTCGCGGACGCCGCCCTCAAGCTCTCCACCTTCGACTACCAGCGGGCGCAGGCGCTCTCCGCGCGCGCCGCCGCCCAGCTCCGGCGGCAGGCGCTGGACGGAGCGCTCGAGGACCTGGTGCAGGCCGGCGCGGCGCTGGACGGCGTCACGGCCGAGCAGGAGGGCGAGCGGGGCGACACCGGCCTGCGCTCGCAGCTGGCCGCCCTCACCAGCGCGGCGCACCTGGGCGCGGGCAACGAGAAGGAGGCCGCCGAGGTACTGGTGGCGGCCCTCGACGACGAGGCGCTGGCGCCCTATCACGAGGGGCTGCTGCGGGCGTTCGGTGAGGCCGCCGACGAGGCCAAGGTGGAGGGCGGCTGGAAGAGCCACCGCCGCCTGCGCCTGCTGCTCGGGGTGGACGGCACCGGCCCCAGCACTCCAGCCCGCCTGCCCGACGCGCTCGTGGCCGCGTGGCGCTCGCGCTCCAGGCAAGTGCCGGTCAGCTGACCGTGGGCCGGCCCGGGCCGGGAGAAGCCCGCATATCGGTTGCGGCCGACCCCGAGTTCCTGGCCGGCCTCACGCCGCACCCGCAGCTCGACCGCTTCCGCGACCCGGCCAGCCAGTTGGATGCCCTCGTCTCCATAGCCACCGACCCGCAGGGCACCGTTACCGCGCTGGTGAGGCACACGGCACTCCTCGGCTACGCGGTGTTCCACCCGCCGACGGAGATCGAGGCGTGGGGCTTCGACCGGACGGGCCAGATTCTCGAGCTGGGCGCCATCGAGGTGGCGCCCGACGAGCGCGGTCAACGCTGGGCGGAGCGCCTGCTGCAGGCCTCGTTCGAGGGCGGGCGCTTCGACCACACCGTGGTCTTCGCCACCCTCTACTCCTGGCACTACGACCTGGCGCGCAGCGGCCTCGGCGATCTGGCCTACCGCCGCATGCTGGAGCGCCTCTACGGCTCGGCGGGCCTGGAGCTGTTCGGCACCACCGACGAGGAGGTCCGTTCCAGCCCCGCCAACGCCCTGATGGCGCGCATCGGCAGCCGCGCGCCCGCGGAAGTGGTGGAGGAGTTCCACCGGCTCCGCGGGGCCTTCCCGGGAGCGCCGGCTACCTCCTGGTAGCATCGGCTGACCAAGGAGAGAAGATGCTCGTAAGAGAGATCATGACCAAGCAGGTCGTCGCGCTAGGGCCCGACACGCCGATACGCGACGTGCAGCTGCTGATGGAGCAGCGCAACATCCGGCACTTCCCCATCCTGGAGCACGCCTCCAGTGACGGCGGGGCGGACCGCCTGGTGGGCATAGTGTCGGACCGCGACGTGCGCCTGGTGGGGGCGGATCATCCGAAGGCGCCCGCGGGAGTGAAGTCCAGCGATCCCATCTCCGCCCTGATGGTTTCCCCGGTCATCACCGCCGACCCGGACGATCCCATCGAGGAGACGGCCAAGACGCTGCGGGAACGCAAGATCGGGGCCATGCCCGTCATGGAGGACGAGCGCCTGGTGGGCATCGTCACGGCCATCGACATGCTGGACGCGCTGGTGCGCATGTCCGGCGTCACCGAGGCCTCCTCCCGCCTGGAGGTGGAGGTGGTCAACCGGCCCGGCGCACTGGCCGGCCTGCTGGACCGCGTGGCGAGCCGCCACATCAACGTCTCCAGCGTCATGACGTCCCGCTCCGACGCGGACACGGTCTCGTTCATCCTGCGCGTGGGCACGGCCGCTGGACACGAGCTGGCAGCCCACCTGCGCGGGCTGGGCTACACGGTCTACTGGCCGCCCGAACGAGCGTGAAAGGGCCGGACCACGCGTTCGTCTACGCACCGGAACTCGCCGGGTTCGACCTGTCCGCCGACCACCCCTTCAAGCCAGTCAGGCTGGAGCTCACCCGCACGCTGCTCGAGAGCTGCGGGCTGCTGCAACCGGAGCAGTTGGTAACGCCGGCGCCGCTCGCCGAACAGGCGCTCCTGAGCGTGCACGATCACCGATTCGTGGAGGCCGTGAAGGCCGCCTCGCGCGGTGAGAAGGTGCCCAACGCGCAGGCCTACGGCATCGGTACGAGCGACAACCCCGTCTTCGGAGGCATGCACGAGGCCGTTCTCGGGGTGGCCGCCGCCACCGTGACCGCGGTGGACCTCGTGGCCAGCGGCCAGGCGCGGCGGGCGGCCAACTTCTCGGGCGGGCTGCACCACGCCCTGGCGGCCCGGGCGTCCGGCTTCTGCCTCTACAACGACCTGGCCGTGGCCATTCGGCGCGCCGTGGACCAACACGGCCTGCGGGTGGCGTACGTGGACCTGGACGCTCACCACGGGGACGGCGTGCAGTGGATCTTCTACGAGGACCCGGACGTGCTCACCGTAAGCCTGCACGAGTCGGGGCGTTACCTCTTCCCGGGCACCGGCCACACGTACGAGACGGGCAAGGGCGCCGGCCGCGGCCGCTCCGTGAACGTGCCGCTGGAGCCGTACACGGAGGACGAGTCGTTCCTCGAGGCGTTCGACCTAGTGGTGCCGGCGGCGCTGCGTTGGTTCCGGCCCGACCTCATCGTGCTGCAGGCGGGGGCAGACATGCACGCTCACGACCCGCTGGCGGACATGAGCCTCACGCTGAACGCCATGCAGGAGAGCTACCGCCGCGTGGCGGCCCTGGCTGACGAGTTGACGGAGGGCCGCTTGGTGGTCACCGGCGGTGGCGGTTACGACCCTTACCGCACGGTGCCGCGCGCCTGGTCGCACGCCTGGGCCGTCCTGACGCATCAAGAACTACCCGAGGAGCTGCCCGGCGAGTGGCTGGACGAGTGGCGGGAGCGGCTCGGCAACGCGGCCGTGAACCTGCCTACTACGTCGCGGGAGGACGCGCGCGACTTCGCCCCCGTGCCACGCCGCGCGGCAATCTCGCGGCGTAACCGGCTGGTGGCCGCGCGGACCATCGAGACGTTGCAGGAGCTGTGGAGCTCCGAGGTGGACGGAGGAAGAGCATGAAGATCGGATTCGTCGGTCTCGGCACCATGGGTGCTCCCATGGCCCGCCGACTGGTGGAAGCGGGTCACGAGGTCACGGTTCACAACCGCACCCGTTCACGCGAGGAGCCGCTGGCCGCGCTCGGCGCCAAGCGCGCTACTACCCCGCGGGCGGCCGCGGCCGGCGCGGAGGTGGTGTTCACCATGGTGAGCGACACCCCCGACGTGCAGGCGGTGGTGCTGGGCGAACAGGGCGTGGCCCTGGGCATGAAGGAGGGCAGCGTGCTGGTGGACATGAGCACCATCAGCCCCGCCACCACGCGCCGCATCGCTACGGCCGTGCTGGAGCACGGCGTCCTCATGCTGGACGCCCCCGTGTCGGGCGGCAGCGAAGGGGCCGAGAAGGGCACGCTGTCGATCATGGTGGGCGGCGACCCGGGCGCGCTGGAGCGGGTGCGCCCCGTCCTGGAACAGCTGGGCGGCACCATCACCCACGTGGGAAGCAGCGGAGCGGGGCAGGTGGCCAAGGCCGTGAACCAGACCATCATCGCGGGCACCTACGCCGCGGTGGCGGAGGGCATGGCCCTGGCGCTGGCGGCCGATATCGACGTGGACGCGGCGCTGCAGGCGCTGGGTGGCGGCGCGGCGGGCTCCTGGGTGCTGGCCAACCGGGCGCGCAACATGGTGGAGGGCAGCTACCCGCTCGGGTTCCGCACGCGGCTGCACCGCAAGGACTTAGGCATAGCCCTGGCCGCCGCCAAGGAACTGGGGGTGGCCATGCCGGTGGCGGCCTACGTGGAGCAGATCGAGACGAGCCTGGTGAAGCGCGGCTACGGCGACGAGGACGTGTCCAACGTGGCGCGCATAGTCAGGGAGCAGGCGGGGCTGGAGTAGCTGCCGGTCGGGGTAGCGGGTCAGCTACGCGCGGCCACCCAGAGGCGTTCGGTCTCCGGCGTCACGGTCGCGCCGTCAGGATGGGCGGACACCTCCACGTGCTCGAAGCCGGCCTCCCTCAGCAGCCGGATGACGTGTTCGGGGTCGTAGCCCCGCTCGTAGTGCACCTCCGTGAAGGCGCCTTCCGCCGTGTCGCAGAACGCCTCCACCTTGGCCAGCTGCCGCTCCTCGTCGAAGCTGTGCTCCCAGCGGTAGTAAACGTCGTCAGCCCAGCCGGAGGCCACGCCGCCCTCCCACAGCAGCTCCAGGCCGGCCGTGGTGTTGACGTCGAACACGAACAGCCCGCCGGGCCCCAAGTGAGCGCGCACGTTGCGCGCCATGGCGCCGAAGGAAGCGTCGTCTAGCAGGTTGTTGAGGGAGTCGAACAGGGAGTAGACGAGGGCGTACCGCTTGCCCAGGTCGAACTCCTCGAAGTTGGCGTGGTGGAACTCGACGCGCGGCAGCTTGGTCCGCGCCACGGCCAGCATGGCTTCCGAGGCGTCGAGGCCCTCCACGGGGAGCCCCTGCTCGAGCATGGGGATGATGCCGTTGCCGGTCCCGCAGCCCAGGTCGAGCAGCGGGCCACCCGCATAGCCCAGTTCGGTCGCCTTGTCCAGCACGAACTGGGCCCACTCGTCGTACTCGATGTCGGCCATTATGCGGTCGTACACGCGCGCAAGCGCGGTGAAGGGGGCGGGACTAGCTACGCCCGCGGCGTGCTCGTTGGACACCGTTGACATGCGGCGATGATACCGCCGCTCCCGGCGAGGCGCCGCTCAGGGCGGCAGCCTACACCCCAGCGGCGCGGGCCAAATTGCCGGCCGCCCGCCGAGCGGCAGACGCTACGGTAATTCCGGGACCGCTGGACGCCGGCCCTTACCCTCCCCCGCTGGGCACGGCGTCCGCGCCTCCCAAGTCCAGCACGAACTTGCCTATGCTGTCGTTGCGGCGCATGCGCCCGTGCGCTTCGTTCACGTCCTCCCAGGCGAACACCGTGTCCACCAGGGGCTTGAGCTCCCCGGCCGCCAACTGCTGGCCGAACTGCTCCAGGAACGCCCTCTGCAGCTGCGCCTTCTCGGGCAGCGGCCGCGCCCTGAGGGTGGAGCCCACGATCCTCGCTCGCTTGATCATCAAGGCTCGCAGGTCCAGTACGGCCTCCCGCCCGCTCAGGGTGGAGATGATGACGAGCCTGCCGCCCGTGGCCAGCGCCTCAACGTTGGGAGCCAGGTAATCCTTGCCCACCATGTCGAGGATCACGTCCACGGCGCCTACCTCCGCCTGAAGGGCGCCCAGCCAGGGTCCCGCATGCCGGTCCAGCGCCAGATCGGCGCCGAGGCCGCGGCAGACCGCCACCTTCTCGGGGCCGCCGGCGGTGGCCACCACCGTGGCGCCCGCCAGCTTGGCCTGGCGGATGGCGGCAGTACCTACGCCGCTGGCGCCGCCGTGGATCAGCGCCCGTTCCCCTGACCGCAGGCCGGCCTCCAGGAAGAGGTTGAGGCAGGCGGTCAGCGCCGTCTCCGGGAACGCAGCCGCCTCGGCGAAGCTCCATCCTTCCGGAACCTCCATGAGCATCTCGGCCGGCACGGCCGCGTAGCGCGCGTAGCCGCCCCCGGTGAGGAGCGCGCAGGCGGCCGACCCGAGCCAGGCCTCGTCCACGCCCTCCCCCACCTCCACTACGCGCCCGGCGGCCTCGAGGCCGAGGATGTCGGAGGCGTCCGGTGGCGGCGGGTAGTGACCGGCCAGCTGCGAGAGGTCGGCGCGGTTGATGCCCGCCGCCACCACCTCCAGCAGGACCTCGCCCGGCCCCAACCGGGGCGCCGGCACCTGCGCAACGCGCATGCCGCCAGTGTCGGCTGGGATCAGGGCTTCCATGTTCGTCCGTTCCATGCCCCATGCTACGTGCCGCGCGCCGGCTGCCGGGTTCTGGCCACGGTGCGCCCAGCCGCCCGGCCGGCGCAGCCCGAATGCCATCGGGGGCGCCGCGCAACTGGTAGCCTCTGGCCATGATCGGCGTAGACCTTGGCACGACCAACGTGCGTATCCATCTGAAGGGCAAGGGCGTGCTCCTGCGGGAGCCCGCCGTGATCGCGGTGGTGAAGGGCACCACCGAGGTCAAGGCCGTTGGCCAGGAGGCCTACCGCATGCTGGGCCGCACGCCCGGCAACATCACGGCCCTCAGGCCGATGGCGGACGGTGTCATCGCCGACTACACGCTCACCGAGCGCATGCTCAAGGCGTTCATCAGCAAGGTGCTGAGCGGCCCGCGCCGCTTCATCCGCCCCAGCATCATGGTGTGCATCCCGTCCGGCATCACGGACGTGGAGAAGCGCGCGGTGGTGCAGGCTGCGCGTGAGGTCGGCGCCCGCAAGTGCTACCTGATCGAGGAGACGGTGGCCGCGGCCATCGGCGCCGGCATCGCCATCGCGGAGCCCGTGGGCTCCATGATCATCGACGTGGGCGGCGGAACCACCGACCTGGCCATCCTCAGCCTGGGCGGCATCGTGGTGTCGGAGAGCCTCCGCATAGCGGGCAACACCTTCGACCGCGACATCATGGCTTACGTCAAGAGCCGCTTCAACCTGCTCATCGGCGACCGCAC
>CAZPWN010000046.1:0-1967 GCA_964590475.1 uncultured bacterium
GTTGCCCGGAACAGTTGCCCGGACACACCGAAGAGGCCTAGCCGCGGAGCCAACCGCAGCTAGGCCTCTTCTCGTGGAGCGTTAGGAACCTCAGCCGCGCGCGGCCGCGATCTCCTCCAGTTGCGCCACGTGCCCCTCGAGCACGGCGAACGCCTTCTCTATCGGTTCGGCCGTCGTCATGTCCACTCCCGCGCGCTTCAGCTGCGTCACGGGGTCCTCGGCCGAGCCGGTGTGCAGGAACTCGAGGTAGCGCTTGGCAGCGCTGTCGTCGCCGCGCTCGAAGCCTTCGCGCACGTCGGCGGCCAGCGCGGCCGCGGCGGAGATGCCGGCGGCGTACTGGAACGTGTAGAAGGGAACGTAGAGGTGCCCGAAGGTGGCCCAGGTGATGCCGGTGCGCTCGTCCGCCTCGATGGCGTCGCCGTAGCCCTCCTGGAACAGGCGCCGCATGATGTCGTTCAGCTTCGACGCGTTGAGTCCCTCGCCCCGCTCCACCGCCTCGTGGATCTCCAGCTCGAAGCGCACGAGGGTGGGCATGATGAAGAAGTAGCGGTGGAAGTTGTAGAAGGCCTCCTCGAGGAGCGCCAGTCGCTCCTCCTCCGAAGTGAGCTTCTCGCGCAGGTAGGGCCTGAGGAGCGCCTGGTTGAAGTTGGAGGCGGTCTCGGCCACCATCATGGCGTAGCCGGAGTTGGCCATCGGCTGGCGCCGTTCCAGTAGCTTCGAGTGCATGGCGTGACCCAACTCGTGGGCCAGCACGGAGACGGACTCCAGCCCGCCCTGATAGCTCATCATGATGTAGGGCTGCCCTCGGTAGGCGTGGGCGGCGAACGCCCCGTCGCGCTTGCCGCGGTTGGGGTACACGTCCACCCAGCGCTCCTGCTCGAGGCCGCGCTTCATGATGCTGACGTACTCCTCGCCCAGCGGCTCCAAGCCGGCAACGATCCAATCCACAGCCTGTGGATAACTTACGCGCGGCGGATCCTTCGAGAGGGGCGCGAAGATGTCGTACTCCTTGAGCTCCGCTACCCCCAGGAGCTTGCGCCGCGCCTCCCAGTAGCGGTGCCACACGGCCAGGTTGCGGGTGAAGACGTCGAGCACGTTGGTGAGCACTTCCCGAGGTACCTCTGCGGGCGCCAGCTGCTCCTCAACGGTGCTGGGGTAGTTGCGCACGCGGGCGTTGAACACGGCGTGCTTCACGCGGCCCAGGTACAGCTCCGTGATGGTGTCCTGGTGAGCGAGGAAGCCGTCCGTGTACGAAGTGTGCGCCCGTTCGCGCAGCGCGCGGTCGGCCGAGGCGGAGAGCCCGCCGAATGTGCTCTGCGCCACCTCGTGCTCCTGGCCCTCCGAGTCCGCCACCTGAACGAAGGGCAGCTCGTTGTTTGCGAGGCTGCCGTAGGCGCGTCCCGGGGTCACCAGCGCGTCGCCCGCCAGGCTCAGCACCTGCTCCACCTCCTGCGAGCGGACGTGGGGCCGGCTGGCTTCCAGACGCTCGAAGTAGCGGCCCAGGTAGGCGAGTCGCGGTTCGCTGTTCATGAAGTCGGCCACCTTCTCGGGGCCAAGCTCGAGCAGCTCCGGCCGCATGAACGCCAGCGCGGCCGACGCCCGGTGCACCAATGACTGGAAGCGGCCCGCGCGGGACCGCGCCTCCTGATCGCCCTGATCCACCGCCACGGGCATGTTGGCGTAGATGTTCAGCTTCTGCACCGTGGCCATGGTGGCCCAGTACAGCTCGAAGAACTCGCCCAGGGTGGCGGCGGACTCACCGAGCCGGCCCTGGTAGGCCGTTAGCCGTTCCAGCGAGGCGCCGACGGCCTCCAGGTCGGCTTCGTACGCGGCTTCCGTGGCGTAGGTTGCCGCCAGGTTCCACGTGTATTCCGGGTCGAGTTCAGCGCGGGTGGGTAGCGCGGTCGGTTTGGCCATGGGGCGATGATAACTAGGGGCGGGCCACCGGCCGCCCCGCTAGGCGTGCG
>CAZPWN010000046.1:2067-14685 GCA_964590475.1 uncultured bacterium
TGCGGGTCGTTCTACAGGTTGTCCTAGAGGTTGTCTTTGTCCGTGGCCTCACCCGTCTTGGCGTCCGGATCGACCGGCGAGCTGGGGGCGCCCTGCGGGTCGGCGGAGGTGCGTAGGCCCGCCTCCTGCAGCGCCTCCTTCACGAGCAAGAGCGCTTCCGGGCCGAAGCCGTGAAGCTGGAGCAGTTCCGAGTCGGAGACGTTGCTGAGCTGCTCCAACTCCGTGTAACCCGCCTGCTCCAGCGCGCGCTGGGCGGGTGTTGAAAGGTTCTGCAGGGACGGCCGTGCGTCTGGCTTGTCCATGCAACGAGCATAGGGTAGCGGGCGCCACGCGCCGCCGAACGCTTCACCGCGCCAGGCCCGGTGGTGTATGGGGCACACGCTAGGTAAACCCCAGGGGGTATGTTGCGCCCATGGCAACCAAGGAGATAACCCTAGATAACTTAGACAGCACGATAGACAGCAACGACATCGTTTTCCTCGACTTCTGGGCCGAGTGGTGCGGACCGTGCAAGATGTTCGAGCCCGTGTTCGAGAAGGCGGCCGAGACCCACTCGGACATCGTCTTCGGCAAGATCGACACCGAGGCGCAGCAGGAACTCGCCGCCGGCTTCGGCATCCGCTCCATACCCACGCTCATGGCGTTCCGGGAGAACATCCTCGTGTTCTCGCAGCCGGGCGCGCTCAACGGCGGTCAGTTGGAGCAGGTCATCGACGCCGTCAAGGGCCTCGACATGGAAGACGTAAGAGCCAAGGTGGCTGAGCAGATGGCCGCGCAGGAAGCGCAAGAGGCCTCTCAGCAGACGAGTTAGGGCGCAGGTGGAAGTCGTAGAACTAGTCGTAGACCCGGCCGCGGCCCTCGCCGTGGAGCCGGCACCGGACCCTGCCGCGGACCACGCAAGGGCCCTGGCCGCGGAGCGCCTCATCCTGAACCGCTTGCGCCGCGCCAGTGGTCAGCTGAACGCGGTCATCGGAGCGGTGGAGGCGGGCAAGCCGTGCCGCGACGTGATCACGCAGCTGAAGGCCGTCACCAGCGCGCTCGACAAGGCGGGGTTCGCCATCCTGAGTAACGCGCTGCAGGAGTGCCTGGAGTCGCCCGAGGAGGCGCTGGCTACGGAGGGGTTGACCAAAGACGAGGTGGAGAAGCTCTTCCTGATGTTCGCCTGAAGAGGCGGCTTGGAAAGTGTTCACGATATGCGGCGCCCCACCGGGCGCCGCCTTCTTCTACCGGCGGCGCGCCAGCCAGATCACGTGACGTGCGCCGCGCTTGCCGTAGGCGCGCGCCTGCGTGACCTTGGCGTCGAAGCCGCTGCGCCCCAGCCGCCGCGTGAAATCCGAGCTGGGGAAGGCCGACCACACCGCCAGGATGCCGCCCGGTGTCAGCGCCCCGTGCGCCCGCTTGAGACCGGCCATGGTGTAGAGATCCTCGTTCTCGTCGCGGCTCGTGCCCTCGGGGCCGTTGTCCGTGTCAAGCAGGATGAGGTCGTAGGTGTGATGGACGCCGCCCAGTAGGTCGTCCACGTCTCCCACGTGCACGTGTACGCGCGGGTCCTCCAGCGGTTCGTCGGCGAGCCCGCCCATGTGCTCCCGGTTCCACTGCACCACCGCGGGCAGCAGCTCCGCCACCGTCACCCTGGCCGATCCGTTCAACACGTCGAGCGCTGCGCGCAGCGTGAACCCCATGCCCAGGCCACCGATGAGCACCGCCTGCGGGGGCCGCCCGAACGCCTCCACGGCGCGCTCGGCCAGCAGCCTCTCGGAGGCGTGCTGCCGGCTGTTCATCAGCTCCGTCATGGGCAGGTTGGGTTCCGTGATCCGCAGCGAGAACTCGGAAGGCCTGCCCGCCAGGTCACGCCGCCACAGCGTGAGCGTGACGTCGCGGCCGAGTGAAGTTGAGTCGACTTGTTGCCAGGGGATCATGGGACCTTCAGGGGTTCTGAGAGGGGGCAAAAAAGAAGAACGCGCATAGCCCGCGCGTTCGATGGTCATAATTATAGGCTTTTATGCGCTATCCGTCAAGACTATCCAGCGAACCGGTGAGGTGGGCGAGGTCTTCCCGCGCGGCTTCGCGGAGTCCGGGTGCGCCGCCCGGAGTAGGCGTGCGCCGCCGTGAACGGGGCGCACGCCTGCATGAGGCCGGTTCGGGCCTAGTAGCTATCAGCGGTGATCGGGCCTGCTGGTGGCGTCGGTGGCCGCCGGCAGCACCGGTACCTGCAGGGCGTAGGAGGGGATGGTGCCCTCGAGCGCCTCGTAGAAGGCCATCAGGTCGTCGAGGTTCTCCTCGGAGAGCTCACGGCCGAGCTGCACGCGCGCCATTATCTGTGTGGCGTCGCGCAGGTTCCACACGGAGCCGTCGTGGAAGTAGGGGTAGGTGCGGGTGATGTTGCGCAGCGAGGGGACCTTGAAGACGTAGAGGTCGGCCTCGTCGTGCGTGACGGCGAAGCGGCCCACGTCCATCGCCATGGTGGGCGAATCGATGGTCACGTAGTCGCGGGTGGCTTCCCAGTACGACTCTGTGACGCCGAAGCGCTGGAGCTGGTTGCCGCCGAGCGCCACGCCTCTGTGGCAGCCGGCGCAGCCCTGCTGGATGAACGTCTGCAGGCCGGCTTTCTCCTGGGCGGAGAGGGCGTCCGCGTCGCCGCGGAGGTAGTCGTCGAAGCGTGAGGGGGTCACCAGCGTGCGCTCGAAGGCGCCGATGGCGTTGGCTATGTTGGCGTAGTTGAGCGGCTCGGCCTGGTCCGGGAACACCTGCTCGAACAGCTCGCCGTAGGCGGGCATGGAGGAGATGCGGTCCACGGCGAAGCCGTCATCCGGGATGCCCATCTCGATCGGGTTGAGGATAGGACCCTGAGCCTGCTCCTCCACGTCCTTGGCGCGGCCGTCCCAGAACTGCGAGGTGTGCAGGGCGGCGTTCAGCGCGGTCGGCGAGTTGCGGGGACCCTGCACCCAGCCGTGCCCCGTGGAGGTCTCCAGGTTGTCCACCCCGTAGGTGGCGAGGTTATGACAGCTGTTGCAGGAGAAGACCCCGGAGAGCGAGAGCCGCGGGTCGTACCAGAGCATCTTGCCCAGTTCCACCTTCTCGGCGGTAACGGGGTTATCCGGGTTCTCCACCACGTCCGGGATCGGAGCGAACAGCGCCTGAGCGGTGCGCTGCAGTTGGTCCGGCTCCTGAGCGGCCGCCAGCGATCCGACCGCCAGCGCACCCAGGGCCAGCGTGAGGACAAGAGGTACGCGTAACCGAGTGAACATTCGACCTGCCTTCCTGTGGCGTCACGGCCACATCGCACCTCAAACTAACTCCGCCTGTCGGTGGGCCGCATAGGACAGATGTCCCGTCCCGGACGGGAAGAACTGTGCCATCGTCATGCTGGGGCCCTTGTTCCGTCACGCGCCTAGACCCGAGAGTCCTTATATTGGGCCAACGTGAGCATCCTCATCATCCTGATCCTGATCCTGCTCAACGGCCTGTTCGCCATGGCCGAGATCGCCGTGGTTTCCTCCAACAAGATGCGGCTGCAGCAGAAGGCCGAGGCCGGCAACGCTGCCGCCAAGCGCGCCTTCGAACTCTCCCAGAACCCCAACGTCTTCCTCTCCACCGTGCAGATCGGCATCACCCTGGTGGGCGTCTTCAACGGCGCCTACGGCGCCTCCACGCTCTCGGGCTCGCTGGCGGATCTGCTGGTGCGGGTCCCGCTCCTCGCGGGCATCGCCCAACCGCTCGCGTTCGGCCTGCTGGTGGTGCTCATCACCTACCTCTCGCTCGTGGTGGGGGAGCTGGTGCCCAAGCGCATCGCGCTGGCCAACCCCGAGAGGGTCGCCATGGGCATCGGCGGTTTCATGAAGGGCCTCGCGCGCGTCACGCGGCCCATCGTGTCGTTCCTGGGCGCCTCCACCAACCTGTTGCTGCGCCTGCTGCGCGTGCCCGCCAGCACCGAGGAGAACATCACCGACGAAGAGATAGACATGGTCATCGCGCAGGGCCTGAGGGCCGGCGTGATCGAACCCGCCGAGCAGGAGATCATCGAGAACGCCTTCTGGCTGGGGGAGCGGCGCGTGAACGCCATCATGACGCCGCGCCACGACCTCTCCTGGCTGGACCTGAGGGCCATCGAGACGGACGTGCTGAAGCTCGTACGCGAGGAGCCGCACGGCCGCTACCTGGTGTGCGACGGCGACCTCGACAAGACTGTCGGTTACGTGGCCATCCGCGACCTGCTGGAGGCGGCGCTCGAGGGCCGCAAGGTGGACCTGCGCACCGTGCTCCGCAAGCCGCTCCTCGTGCCGGAGACGCTGCCCATCCTCTCGCTGCTGGAGGAGTTCCAGCGCACCAACGTGCACCTGGCCGTGGTGCTCGACGAGTACGGCGGGGTGGAGGGGCTGGTCACGCTCACCGACATCCTGGAGGAGCTCGTGGGCAGCTCCATGGTGGCGGGCGAGGGCGAGCTGGCCGAGGTGGAGGTGCTGGGGGAGGAGCGCTGGCGCGTGTCGGGGGGCACCCACATCGACGACGTGCTCAAGATCCTCGACGTGCCGGAGGACGCGCTGCCGAGCGACCCCGGCTACCACACCCTCGGCGGGTTCATGGCCGAGAAGCTCGGCCGCGTGCCGCAAGCTAGCGACGAGGTGTTCTGGGCGGGCTACGGCTTCTACGTGGAGTCCATGGACGCTCTGCGCGTCGATCAGGTGGAGATCTACAAGCGGCCCGACGAGCCCGTGGACGAACCCGGCGAAGCGGCGGACGAGTGATCCGCCTCCAGGCTCGGTCCTAGTTCAAGCCGCCCAGCATCTCCGCGAAGCGCTCGGCGAAGTCCGCCCGGCCCTCGGAGATCTCGGCGCGCGAGAAGCCGCCCGCCTCCAGGTCGGCGTCCTCGAGCCCTTCCAGCCTGGCGTAGTAGTCGTTGGCCGCGTCGGCCGCTCGCAGGCGCTCCTCGGTGCTGCTGGCGCGCCCGAGCCACGTGAAGAGGGCGTTCTCGGCGGCGGCGAAGTCGCCGCGCTCCGTGGAGTAGCGCAGCAGGCGCTCGAAGCGCTCCGCGGGCCACTCGCTCTGCGGCACGTGCGCAGTCAGCTGCTCCACGCGCTCCGCCAGGTCGGGCTCGCCCAGCTGGGCGGCGCCGGCCTCGAGCAGCATGTCCAGGGCGGACTCCCGTATGGCGTAGGCTTCGCCTGAGTCCGCGCCGGCATGCGCCGCCAGTATCGCGGCCTCGGTACTGAGTAACGCGCCCAGAACGTAGGCGCGCTCGGCATGAACCGTGCCGGAGCTGCGCAGTACGTCGAGCAGGTCCTCGGTGCCAAGACGGTGGATCAGAGAGCGCGAGGTGCCGAGGTTAGCCAGGTAAAGCTCGTCGAGCTCCTGCTCGGCGGCCGCGAACTCGGGCGCGCTTATCTCCTGGGCGGTGCGCTGGGTGACAAGCCGCGCAAGCATGTCGGCTATCTGCTGGATGGTTCGCTGTATGAGCTCGTCGCGGATAGGCACGCGCCCAGGTTAAGCCATGAGCCACGCAGCGTGCGCAGCCTGGCCGCGGCCGGGTGGCGCTGTCGGCCCCGCGCAAGTGGCGCGGAGCCGCCCGCCCGGTAAGCTCAAGCATGTCGCTAACCGCGCTCAGGCTGCCGGCACGAAGGCCGGAGGCGGGCTTCCCGCTCGACCTGCCGCTACTGGCCGGCGGCGACGAGGTGGCTCTGGACCCCGGCGTGACCATCCTCGTCGGCGAGAACGGCAGCGGCAAGAGCACGCTCCTCGAGGCGCTGGCGCTGGCCACCGAGCTGCCCGCGGCGCAGAGCAGCGAGGGCGCTCGGCCGGACGACACACTAGGGCACGTGCTGCCGCTAGCCGACGCGCTCGGCCTCAGCTGGACGCAGCGCAGCCGCCGCGGCCTCTTCATGCGCGCCGAAGATTACTTCGGTTACGTGCAGCGTCAGCGGCGCATGGTGGCGGAGCTCCGTTCGGAGGCGGCGCGCGTCTACGAGCAGGCCGAGGGCGTCCACGAGGGCGAGCGCCGCCGCCGCATGGCTCCCTACGCTGGTTCGGCGGCAGCCATGGACTCCCGCTACCAGGGCGACCTGGACGCCCGCTCGCACGGTCAGTCGTTCCTGGCGTTCTGCAAGGGGCGCTTCACCGGGCCCGGCCTCTACCTGCTGGACGAGCCCGAGGCGGCGCTCTCGCCCGTGAGCCAGCTGGCCTTCCTGGCGCTGGTGAAGGAGACCGTGGCGCGCGGCGGCCAGTTCGTGATGGCCACGCATTCACCCGTGCTCATGGCCTACCCGGGAGCCCTGCTCTACCAGCTGGACGGTGCGCACATCACGCGACCTGCCTACGACGACCTGGAGCACGTGAAGCTGCTGCGCGAGTTCCTGGCGGCTCCCGAAGCGTTCACTCGCCACCTGTAGGTGAGAACAGGGCAGCTGCGCGCCCGGTTCCGCGCTTCAATTATCCTGGTCGCATGGCACTATCCGACATCGAACTGCGCGTGCTGGGCGCGCTGACCGAGAAGGAGCGGGTGACGCCCGACTCCTACCCGCTGACCACACAGTCGCTCCTCACCGCCTGCAACCAGAAGACGAGCCGGGAGCCCGTAACGGACTACCACCTGCAGGAAGTGAACGACGCGCTGCAGAAGCTGCGGGACAAGGGCCTAGTGGGCACCCGTCAGGAGGTCACCGACCGCGTGCCCAAGCACGCGCATAGGCTGAACGGCGCGCTCGGCGTGAACGTGGACGAGCTCGGGCTACTCAGCGTGCTCATGCTGCGCGGCGCGCAGACGGCCGGGGAGCTGCGCACCCGCACCGACCGCTACCGCCTCTCGCTGCGCAGCCTGCCGGACTTCGAGGCGTGCCTGTGGTCGCTAGCCGAACGCAGCGTGCCGCTCGTGCGCAACACCGGACGCTCGCCCGGGCAGAGCCAGGACCGCTGGGAGCACACGCTCGGCTTCGACGAGAGCCGCCTGCAGCCGCGCGTGCGGCGGCCCGAGAACGGTGACGCGGCTCGGAGCGCAGCCACGGCCACCGGCGCCGCGGGCGCCCCCAGCGGGAGCGATCCCACAGCGGTGCCGAGCGCGGCCACGCCTCCCGCCACCGCCCCCACGGGCGAGGAACTCGGGCGCCTGGTGCGGCGCATCGAGCAGCTGGAGGAGCGCGTCGCGGTGCTGGAGGCGGAGCTCGGACTCTAGGCGCCTCAGTTCCGGGCGGCCTGACCTCCAAGTGGGCAGGTTCTAGGCGGCCAGGTACCAGTTGGTCAGATCGCCTCCGCAGCCCGTTGCACCAGCTGGCGGACCTCCTCGTCCGTGGTCTGCTCGAAGTGCCGGTACCACTGGCCCACGCTGCGGAACGGCGTAGGCGTCTCCAGGCAGAGAAGCTCGTCCGTCAGGCGCATGAGCTGCTTGGCCACCTCCGGGCTCGCGAGCGGCACGGCAACGGTGACGCGCGCGGCGCCCGCCCGCCGCAGGGCGGAGACCGCCACGCGCATGGTGGCGCCAGTGGCCACGCCGTCGTCCACCACTATCACCCTGCGCGCCCTGACGTTCAGGGACGGGCGTTCGCCGCGGTAAGCCCGCTCGCGGCGCTGCAGTTCCGCCAGCTCGCGCTCGCGCACGGAGTCGAGCGCCGCCTGGCTCACGCCCAGCGACTTCACCAGCTCCTCGTTCACGAACTCCGCACCGCCGCTGGACAGAGCGCCCAGCGCCAACTCCTCATGCCCCGGCATGCCCAGCTTGCGCACCACCAGCACGTCGAGGGGCGCCTCCAACACCTTGGCTACCTCGAACGCCACCGGCACGCCGCCCCGAGGCAGCGCCAGCACGAGCGGCAGCCGCGCTGACGGCGCGTCCTCGGCGCCGCCGGCCCGGCGCTGCTCCCGCAGTAGAAGTGCCCGAGCCAGACGCCGTCCCGCGTCCACCCGGTCCTCGAACAGTGCTTGGATCAGGCGCCTCCCCTCACTGGTCGGCCATGTGCCCGAGCTTGACCGCCTTCGTCTCGAGGTAACGCTGGTTGAAGCGGTTCCGCCCAACGTGGAGCGGCACCCGCTCGGTCAGCTCGAGGCCGAAGCCCTGTAGTGAGGCCACCTTACGCGGATTGTTGGTGAGGAGCCTTATGCGCTGCACGCCCAGGTCCACCAGCATCTGGGCCCCGACGCCGTACTCGCGCAGGTCGGCGCCGAAGCCGAGCTGCTCGTTGGCCTCCACCGTATCGGCTCCCTCGTCCTGCAGCTGGTAGGCGCGCAGCTTGTTGATCAGCCCGATCCCGCGGCCCTCCTGCCGCAGGTAGACGAGCACGCCGCGGCCCTCGGCGGCTATGGCCGCCAGCGCCGCGTCGCGCTGGGCGCCGCAGTCGCAGCGCAGGCTGTGCAGCGCGTCGCCGGTGAGGCACTCGGAGTGCAGCCGCACCAGCACGGGCTCGGACGTGGTCACGTCGCCCATGGTGAGCGCCACGTGCTCGTCGCCCGTCAGCTCGTCGCGGTAGCCGTGGATGCGGAACTCGCCCACGTCGGTGGGGAGGGCCGCGGACGCCTCGTGCGACACGAACGCGTCGTGCGCGAGCCGGTGGGTGATGAGGTCGGCGATGGTGCCGATCTTCAACCCGTGCCGCGCGGCGAAGCGGCGCAGCGCCGGCAGGCGCAGCATGCGCCCCTCGTCGTCCATCAGCTCCGAGATCACGGCGGCGGGGGTGAGGCCCGCCATGCGGGTGAGGTCCACGCCCGCTTCGGTATGACCAGCGCGCCTGAGCACGCCGCCACGGCTGGCGCGGAGCGGGAAGACGTGCCCCGGCTTGGAGAGGTCCGCGGCGGTGGCCCCCGACCGCACGGCGGTGCGGATGGTGGTGGCGCGGTCGGCGGCGCTGATGCCGGTGGTGATGCCCTCCCGTGCCTCGATGCTGACGGTGAAGGCCGTGCCGCGCCGGGCGGTGTTGTGCTCCACCATCGGCGCCAACTCCAGGCGGTCGGCGATGGCGGGCTCCAGCGCCAGGCAGACGATGCCACCCGTGTGGCGGATCATGAACCCGAGCTGCTGTTCGGTGGCGAAGTCGGCCGCCAGCACCAGATCGCCCTCGTTCTCGCGGTTCTCGTCGTCCACCACTATCACCGGCCGGCCGGCCCGCAGCTCCGCCACCAGCTCCTCCACGGTGGCGAGCGGCGCTACTTCAGGTTGGGTCTTAGTTGGGTGACTCATGGCTGCCCCGCTTCCTCGGTGGCTCGGCCGCTGCGGTCGGCAGTGGACGTGTCGGCCGGCGGCATGCCGGCCCCGCGCAGGAGCTGCTGACGCTCGGCGTACTTGGCCAGGATGTCGCTCTCTACGTTCACGCGGTCGCCCACCTTCAGCTCGCCCAGCGTGGTGACCTGCAGCGTGTGAGGGATGAGCCAGAGCGTGAACTCCGCGGCGGGCCACTCCGGACGCGTGCCGCCCGCACCACCCACGTCCACCAGCGTGAGGCTCACGCCGTCCACCGTGACGCTGCCCTTGGGCACCAGGTGCGGGGCCAGGTGCTCCGGCGCCCGCAGGCGCATGACGTAGGCGCCGGGCTCCGCGCTGACCTCCAGCACCTCGCCCACGCCGTCCACGTGCCCCGAGACGATGTGGCCACCTAGCCGGTCCGATACGCGCAGCGCCCTTTCCAGGTTCACGCCCCTTCCCTCCTCCCAGCGGGGCGCGGTCTTGGCCAGCGTCTCCGACGACAGCTCCACCTCGAACTCGCCTTCACCGGACGCCACCACCGTCAGGCAGCAGCCCGACACGGCGATGGAGTCGCCGAGCCGGGTGCCCTCCAGCACCTCGTTCGCCTCGATGCTCACGCGGGTCAGTCCGCCCTGCGACTCTCCCGTGGACGGGACGGGCGCCACGCGCGTCACCTTGCCTACTTCCTCGACTATGCCGCTGAACATCAGGTCACTCTCCTGCCTGCTGGGGCGGCGGTCTTCTGCCGCGCGCCGTCCGTGTGGCCCCCACTCCGCGTATCTCGTTCCGCTCCGTCTTCCGTTCCCTGCTCCGCCGCCTCGGGACCGTCCGCTACCAGCACCACGGGGTAGTCGGGGTGGCCGGTGAGCAGCAGGTCCGCGCCGACCACCTCCACCTCCAGGTCGGGGAGGCGCACCGCGTCGTCCATGCTGGCTGCGCCCGCGCCGCCGAGCGGCCCCGGCAGGCCCGCGCCGCCGATGAGGGTAGGCGCCACGAACCAGGCCACCCGGTCGATGAGCTCGGCCGTCAGGAACGCCGCCGCCAACTCGCCGCCCCCTTCGAGCAGCAGGCTGGTTACGCCGCGCGACAGCAGCTCCCGCAGCGCCGCTTTCAGGTCGGGTCGGCCGTCCGTCTCCGGCGCGAAGATCACGTCCGCTCCGAGGTTCATGAGTTGCCGCAGGAGGTGGGTTGCGTCGGGGTTGCGTTGCAGCACGTGCTCGCCCGCCACCACGATCACGCGGGCGGCGGCGCCATCCGGTCCCGGCTCGAAGAGCCGCGCGGAGGGCGGTATGCGCAAGCTCGTATCGAAGACCACCTTCACCGGCGTGCGGCCCGGTGGCGTGCCGGCGGCGCTGGCTGCGCCACCAGCAGTGGCACCCGCCGTGCTTCTCGGGTTCTCGGGCAGCCTCGTGGTTAGTGACGGGTCGTCCATCAGCACCGTGCCGATGCCGACGCCTATGGCGTCATACTCGTCTCTCCACTCGTGGACCCTCGTGCGAGCGGCCTCGCCCGTTATCCAGCGCGCAGGTCCGCCGCGCACGGCCACCTTGCCGTCGAGCGACATGGCGGTCTTGTAGAGCACGAACGGCCGGCCGAGCATCTGGTTGGTGCGGAACACCTCGTTCTGGAGGTTCGCCTCGTCCCGCAGTACGCCCGTGACGACTTCGGTGCCGGCCCGCCGCAGGCGCTCAACGCCGGCGCCGTTCACTCGCGGGTTCGGGTCCAGCGACGCCACCACCACGCGCTGCACGCCGGCGCCGATGAGGGCTTCCGTGCACGGCGGGGTGCGGCCGTGGTGGTCGCACGGCTCGAGGGTCACGTAAAGGGTGGCGCCGGCGGCGAGGTTGCCAGCTTCGCGCAGGGCCACCACCTCGGCGTGCGCCTCGCCGGCGCGCGCGTGCCAGCCCTCGCCCACGATCTGGTCGTCGGCGACGAGCACGCAACCCACCAACGGGTTGGGGCTCACGCGACCCCTGCCACGCTCGGCGAGTTCCAGAGCGCGCCGCATGTAGAGTCTGTCGGTGGCGCTGAAGGTGCCAGTACCGGTGATGTCGTCCATGGAAGCGTCCCCGCAGCGGCGGGTCGCCTCACCTCCTTCTCTCATCCGGACTGTCACCGTCGGCACTGGATTCTCACCAGTTCGGGCCCCGTGCGCGGGGCTTCGCGGACTAAGGGCCTTTTCCAAGGTCCCATCACCGCCGGTCGGGAATCTCACCCTGCCCTGAAGGAAGTCCCAACGGACCGAACGTCCGCGTGGGAGCGTCCCCATACTGACACCTACCGGCGGTGGGTCGTGCTCGGCAGCCTACGAACGCCCCTGAACCCGCCTGCCGCAGGAGAGGAGCCCACACCCGCTCGGCCCCGACCCAGAACCGACGCGGCGCCCGCCCCGACGCTGCTAGCATGCTGAGCATGACGAGCCCAACCTTCCAAGACCGCCTAGATTCCTACGCCGAACTGCTGGTACGGGTCGGCGTCAACCTGCAGCCCGGCCAGAAGCTGATCGTGCGCGCCAACGTTGACGACGCGCCCCTCGTGCGCAAGGTGGTGGACATCGCTTATTCGCTCGGCAGCCCCTTCGTCGAGGTGTTCTGGAGCGACGGCCCGGTCACGCGCTCGCGCTTCCTGAAGGGTCCCGAGGGCAGCTTCGACATCATCCCGGAGTACCGGGCCGAGGGCATGATCAAGCTGGCCGAGGAGGGCGCCGCCTCGCTGGCCATAACCTCCGAGGATCCCGACCTCCTGGCAGGCGTCGACCCGCAGAACGTCGCCGCTTTCCAGGCCGCCTGGCGGAAGGCCGTCAGGCCGTACATGAACCTCTCCATGTCCGACTCCATAGCCTGGTGCGTGGCGGGCGCCGCCTCGGCCGGCTGGGCCACCAAGGCGTTCCCGGACCTGAAGGAGCAGGAGGCCGTGGAGGCGTTGTGGCAGGCCATCTTCACCGCCACGCGCATCACCACCGAAGACCCTGTTGGCGAGTGGCGCAGGCACAACGAGCAGCTGCGGCAGAAGCGCGAGCTGCTGAACGAACGCCGCTACGCCGCGGTGCACTTCAAGGGTCCGGGCACGGACCTGCGGGTGGGCCTGGCGGACGGCCACCGGTGGGACGGCGGCGTCTCGCACACTCCTGATGGCAACCCCTTCGTGGCCAACATGCCCACCGAGGAGGTCTTCACGGCCCCACACAGCCAGCGGGTCGACGGGGTGGTGCGCGCCAGCATGCCGCTCTCGTACAACGGCAGCCTCATCGACGACTTCACCCTCACCTTCGAGGGCGGCCAGGTGGTCAAGGCCGAGGCGGGCAGGGGCCAGGCGGTGCTCGACTCCATACTGGATTCCGACGAGGGCGCCAGGCGCCTGGGCGAGGTGGCCCTCGTGCCCGCCTCCAGCCCCATCGCGCAGGCCGGCATCCTCTTCCTCAACACGCTGTTCGACGAGAACGCCGCCAGCCACATCGC
>CAZPWN010000047.1:0-14577 GCA_964590475.1 uncultured bacterium
AGCGCATGCTGCCCTTCACCCCGGAGAACGCCGCCGAGTTCGGTGGCAACGCTCCGGCCGGCGGTCAGCGTGGGGGCTTCCCGCCCGCCGCTGGTGCCGGTGGAGGCGCCCGCAGGGGCCGCCGCCGCGGTCGCAGCGAGGGCATCGACTACGACTACAGCTACGTGTCGTCCGATGCCGGCAGCAAGTCCACCACCAAGCTGGGCGACGTGTACGCAGACCTCTTCGCGCAGTTCGGTCTGGGCGACACCAAGGCCGAGGACGAGGCCGCTGAAGGCGCCGACGAGGCCGCCGCCAGCCAGCCGGAAGCCGCTGCCGAAGCCGCTGACGCCGGAACTGAGGCCCAGGCCGAAACGCCTGCCGCCGAAGAGGCGCCCGCAACCGCCGAGGCCGTGACGGAAGAAGCCGCTCCCGCGGAGGAGGCCCCCCAGGCCGAAGCTCCGAAGGCAGAGGCGCCCAAGGCTGAAGAGCCCGAGGCCGACCCCGAGAACGCCATCGACGCCGCCGAGGCGGCCGCCCTACTGACCGCCGCGTTCCGCGAAGGCAAGCGCCCAGCCGGCGCCGCCGCCGAGGAGAACTACGAAGGTGCCCAAGGCGCCGACGAAGAAGCTCCCGAAGAGGAAGCCGCTGGCGATGACGAGGGTGATGAGGACGAGTTGGCGTAACCGCTGATCCCAGGCATCTCGTGTAATTGATTGTGGGGGCACTAATAGGTGCCCCCACTCTTTGTTGTCCACTATCCAGCTATCGTTAGGTGTGGGCGCCTTCTTTTGACCAAGTCGAGCGGATTCGCCGAATTCTAGAGTTGATTACTGGGCGCCGATAATCACTGGGTGCTACGCAATCCTTGGCCGCTTCCCAGAGCTCCAAGTCGTCGTTGAGAATAGTTGCTAGTTGTATTAGGTGGTCGGCATCCCGAGTCTCAAGCACAGCGGATCGAATGACCTCATCTATGTGCCCTCGCCATTCTTCTATCAGTGGTGATTCTGACTCCGGCAAGAGCGAGCCTCCGTACAGATTAAGTGCCTGCTGTAACTCACCTTCGGATACAAGTTCAAGGACTCGCACAAAATCAGCTCGATACGTCGCATCAATTCGATATGGACTTGAGGCGATGGGAACGGTGTGGCGCAATCGAGAAATACCCGCCTTCAATGTAGAGCGGGGAAATGGGACGTCTCCAAGAACATGGGTATGTAACTGTTCTCCGGACAACCCACTCGAATGAATTGTGAGCGCAGTTAGAATTTCTGCTGCCCTCAACCCGATCTTGATTTCTCGCCCGCCGGAATGCACCTTCCTGGTTCCCAGAAACACGAACTCATATTCAAACTCCGACTTGGTCCAAAGCCTCATCAAGTCTTCAGTCTTCGGGTGATGCGCACACATGAGGTGCCAGCCTGAAGATCCCAACTCACGTAATCCCAACGATCCCAGGCTTAGTGCTTGTACGGCGTCCTTTCTCTTACCTTTCGTAAGCCGGACTAACGCGAGCCAGGCAGCCGCTTGGGCAGCATGAAACTGAGATGTCACGCTCCCGAGTGCTGCGACCAGGTGCTGCTCGGCACTTGAGGGGTCACTTTCGCTAAGTGCGATTCCGCGAACAAGTTCCGCGATAGCCTGCTCATAAGGTGTAGACGAGCGACTTAGAGAGTAAGCGCTCTCGGCAAGCCTTATTGCGGTCTCCCAATCCCCTTGCGCCACATAGACGGACACCAGACTCAGCGTCGTAAAGGAGTAAACCTCAATGGGAGCACTTTCATGAATGCTTGAATAGAAGGATAGAGCCCTTTCAAAGTCTTTCCGTATAAACGCAAGGTCACCCAGGGTTGAAGTGATGACCTCGTATCCTGGAACATTGATGTAGGAGGGATTCACATCAAGTTTCTCAAGCATTCGGGTAGCAGCGGCGAGATCGCCGAGGAGAAGCCTTGCAAAGGCGCTCGTCGAAAGTGCCGACATGTAACGAAGATTTTCGTTCAGACCTCTTCGTCCATATTCCTTGAGGGCCCAATCGGCCCACTCAGCTCCGCTCTTGTATTGCCCTTGGCGAATCTCCACCTCAGCAATATCCACACCACATGCAACAACTAAGTGTTCTGCTCCATCTCCTTCGGCCAGTCTCATTGCTTCCCGAAACAATGCAATGGGTTCTGCGCTTTGGCCCTCCCATGCCAACGCAAAACCGTGGGCCCGCAGTGTTGCAGGAGATCTAACCTTTGCGAGTGCCGCTGAGGTTTCACGTACCATTTCTCTTGTCGGTGCAACCACGGCTGTAGTAGCGCGGATCTCTGGCGCTTCCGAACTCAACAGAGCTTGATGGGCATGCTTACTAAACTCTCTTGGTCGGTTCGTTGCGAGCGCTACTGTCACTAACCAATAGGCAATCTTCTCATTACGCTTGACGTCAGGGGGAAGTGCTTGAAGTCGGGACCAAAGGTAAGAATAGGAGCCGGCGTTGAAGTAGTAGTTCCCTACGTCGTCGATGAACTCGGGTAGCCTTTCGCATGCTCGTGCACACGCTAGCTCGAAAGCGTCCCCCCATCTCTCTAAACCAATCAAAGCATCTACGACCCCGTCGATTGTTACTGCTTCGCCAAAGTTCCCTGTATCGACTGTTAGGGCAACCCGATGCTCCATGCTTAAATTACTGAGGAGGCTAGATCGAAAGCGTCCAAACTTTCCTTCGGACTGAGCGTAAAGCTCGGCTAAGACTTCGTCCGATATGGCTCCGCGGGATTCTCTGAGCGCCTCCTCAAATTCAATGTTTAGAAACCCTCCATCAATCCTTTCGAACCCACTAAACTCGGGGATCTCCAGAGCCTCGTCAGCTATTACAAGTAATTGAGATTCAGGTGCGATGTGGCCGGCGATTGACGTCACTAAGCTGCCAACTCTGTCAGCCCAGCCAACCGCGACGAAGATTGGTCCAATTACACGCTGATATTCTGTTAAGGCTCGGAGGACTTGCTCCTTGCCGGCTCGCTCGCGCAATAAAGTTGATCCGAGTCCAGCAACCACGGCATCTGCAAGCACGTGTTCTACATCCATGTATTGGTTACTCTCGTCCACCCAGACCACAATGGGAGGTGAGTTCAAACCGTGAAGGCGCTGTAAGGCGAGATCTATCCCCGATTCTCTTGAGCACGGAAGGATCGTTCGCGCAGGCGCGTGCAAGAGCTTCGGAACAACTCGTTCATACCAAGGCCGCTTGAACACCATGCCCCCATTTCTTCAGCGAATAAGACGATTCGCAGAATCAGTGCGAATGCACGCTACCCTCACACTGAAAGCATTACTTACACGCGCTGATTGACCAAGCAACACGAAAAGTGTATGCGAGGATAGGTTTACATTAACCCAGATGTGGGGTTCCACGCACTAGGCTTTAGCCTAGAAGTTCAGGAAATGCTGATCGGCTAAAGGCCCGATGTGACTTCCCGGTCGACTGCTTCACAAGCAGCGATCGTATCCTCGCCGATTGATTGTGCTGTAACGATGCTCTCCAAAAATGACAGCTGCCTAGACTTGATCCCATAAAGTGGGCCGATTACTCGAAGCAACACTAGTGCTTGATCAAGTCTGAGTTTGTCTGAGCCATCATCTGCTAGGCATAAGGGTTTTAGTGAGTCCAACAATAGCCTATGTTCTGCGCCGACTCGCAGAATGTTCTCGAGTTCTCCGTGCCGCCCAACCAGAGGGACGCCTAAGTCATCCATCCGCTGAAGAACGCGCAAGTTGAAGGACACTGAGTTTCCTTCAGGCAGCCCGCCTACAGAACCCAAGTCACTACGGGTTTGATCGCCAAGACCTGCCACGTTTGAACGCTTTACACCAGACTGCCGTTCCCGGAACACATAGAACAACGCCCCCATGAAGGGAAGGCCTATGAATAACGTTACTGCAGAAGGTAGTAGACCGAGATTCAAAGCCTCCCTCGCAACCAAAAGATTCAGAATTCCTAATCCAGTAATGGTAATCAGATAGAGAACACCGGCCTTCCTACAAAAGGACCAATGGTCTAGGCCCCGGGAATCTCTATCAAAGCGGTGTTCCTGAATGAATCTCAAGCGAGGCGGGTGCCCCAAGGCTTTCCATGTGGCCTCTACCTGGTCAGGCATAGCACGGACGATACTTCATCTACAATTATTTTTCGTATATATGTTGTGTAGAACGAAAAAACGTGGCCCCATTTAGGGGCCACGTAAATCATTGAGCTACTAGCTCTAGCGCTGCGAAGCAGTCATACCTGCTGAAACAATCACAGGCATGGCGATGATCGCGGCGAAAACAATTGCAGCAAAGATTCGCTTTCCGGTGTTCTTCATTAGTCCCATCCTTCCGAATTCGCCCAGCTAACCGGGCAAACCTCCTCATAGCTATCTCCCAAACGCATATGAAGAGTTTCGCGGGTCTCCCAACCCGTTTAGCTCGCATGCGAGCTATCAAGATGCTTCAGGGTAGGCATGAGCTAATAGACCGGCTCAGAACTCCACCCAACCTCTTCCGATACACCACGCTCCCACGTAGCGAATCGAAGGATCTCCCAACCCTTTCGATTGCCGTCAATTTAGCAGCTTCAACAACTAAAATCAAGGCTCACGTAGGTCTCATTTTTCCGCGCAGGACGCATATTTGCAGTCTCCGACGGAGATGTTCGTTCATCTTGGGGCAGGAAGACAGCAGGTAACGAAGGCTACGTATATTCCGCACATCCTTACATCTAGAGTTGACGGGAGCACGGCTTATACGCTTTCGGCCCTCTGAATGAGCTATCCTGTGCGGGTAGTGATCGACATATGGGAACTGGTTCAAGACTCCTTTCCAGGTGTGCGTCTGGAAAGCCCGATTCAGGGGTGGGCTTTTCTGGAGCGTTTTGAAGAGGGAATAGCAGCCTACCAAGCACTCCCGAGTCCGAGCCCAAAGGACGATCGCTGGGTAGGGGTCTGCTACTTCCAGTTGTTGCGTGACATGGAGGCGTTGGAGGCCCTTTTCCGCGCCGCGAACAGGGGCGAGGAGGGGGCACACGTCTATTTGGCTCATGTGCTTCCGTTTGTAGATAGAGGCTCGGACGCTTCAGATGAACTGCTAAAGGCCGACTTTGATCAACTGTCTCCGTACGACAAGGCGCTCTACCACCGCGTCCTTAGTATTCGTGAGGAAACCAATGGCAACCTCCGAGAGGCGCTTCGAGCTGCAGAGGAAGCGTGGAGACGCATTCAAGGCGTTCCGGAGTATGCGGTTCTTGCGCCCTCGATTCTTGCTCAACTTGCCGTCCTCCATGGGAGGATTGGGCGGTCACAAAGAGCGCTTTGGTTCCTAGAGCGTGGACTGGTGTCTACGACTGGCGGAGAGCTGATCAAGATGCGAATCCGACGCGCTACTGTCTTAGTCAATCTAGGGCGGTATCGCGAGGCGCTGGTTGAGCTTGACGCCCTCGAGCTTGCAGCTGACATGGGGCGATACGAGCCAGAACGCTTGTGGCTCTTAGGGCAGATTGCAATGGCAAATGGAAGTTTGCCATTAGCGATTCAACGATTCAATCAGTCTGTGGAGGGTGCGGTTCGGCTGCAGTTCAGCTACGAGGAGCTAATCAGCCATCTCGCGCTTGTAGGAGCCTTAGGAGTTCGTGGCGATTTTGGACGTGCCCTCGAACACCTGACCCGAGCCCAGGCGCTGATCTCAGACAAATCAGATCGGCTACAGTTCCGCTTCCGAGAAGTCCTACTGAACTTGTGGATGGAGCGTTACACCAAACCTCATGCTCTCCAAGAACTCGAAGGTTTGGTCTTAGCGTTTGGGGAGATGGGCCTCCTGCAGGAACAGGCTTTAGTACGACTTCATCGTGCAGACCTCCTTCGATCTCTCGGTACTGCTTTGTGGAAGCGAGAATTAGACGAGTTGCAAGCCCTTAGCGTTTCACTTCAGAACCCAGCTCTACTCGCGCGGGAGTGGGTACTACTAACTAAACCCGAGTTGCGAGAGTTGGCCTTCTCAACTCACCCGCGAATCGCTGGCGAGGCACCCATAGTTTTGGAGGTGCATACGCTCGGGAATGAGCGGCTAGAAATAGACGGAAAGCCTATTCATATTCCACTGCGCCGAGGAGTCGAAGTTCTAGCCTACTTCTTGGAGCACAAGGCCGTGTCCTTACGCAAAATAATGTCTGACGTGTTTCCTGACGAGAAACCTTCAGCAGCGAAATCTTACTTCCATCAGTTTCGACATCAACTGCGAGAAAACTTGGATGGTGTAGAAATTGAATACGATTCCGAGGCTAAGCTTTATAGGCTAAAAAGTGAAATTGACATTATTTGGGATGTGAGTGAACTTAGGGCTGGCCGGGTAATCGGTGAGACCGGGGTTTTTCTACCTAACTCGGGCAACGAATGGGCAGTACTCCTCGATCAGTCCCTTGACGAAGTGCGTACTGAAGCCAAGGCATAGCGCGCTGCTGCTCATCTAGTAATTTGATGGTCGATTGATAAGCACCTCGCCTAGCCCGCCTTTACACCCCCCACCCGAACCGAGTATGCTTATTAGTCGCAGCCGCGCCTCGTAGTAGGCGCTTCCGGAGGGATCATGAAACTTGAAGCTATGAAGCGGGAGCCGGGTAAGTCCGGCGAACTGCGCCGCACCGGCCGCATCCCCGCTGTCATCTACAACCAGGAAGTCAACGAGTCCATCAGCATCGAGATGCGCGCCTTCGATAAGGCGTTCCGTGAGCAGGGCACCTCGAGCCTGATCGACCTCGACGTTGAAGGCACCGTCTACCCCGTGCTCGTGAAGCAGGTGCAGATGAACAAGCGCCGCCGCGAGCCCATGCACGTAGACTTCTTCGCCATCACCGCCAACCAGGCAGTGGAGGTCAACGTGCCCATCGAGTTCGTGGGCGTCCCCGTGGGCGTCAAAGAGCACGCCGGCCTGCTGGACGTGCAGCGCCGTGAGGTCCGCATCTCCATCCTCCCCCGCCTCATCCCCTCCGAGCTCGAGCTGGACGTCTCGGCCCTCGACATCGGCGACAGCCTCCACGTGGGCTCCCTCGTGGGCAAGCTGCCCCCCGAGGCCACCGTGCTGGATGACCTAGACCTGGCATTGTGCGCCGTAGTGCCGCCGCGCCTGGCCGAAGCCGACGAGACCGAAGAGGCCGAAGCCGCTGGCGAGCCCGAACTCGTGGGTGGCGAAGCCGATGCGGAAGGCGAAGCAGAGGCCGCATCCGAGGACTGATCCCCGGTGTTCCGGCGTAAGGCCGCGCAAGCACCGAACGCCAACGGCGTCCGCATCATCGTCGGGCTCGGCAATCCCGGACCCAAGTACACCAACACCCGGCATAACGCCGGGTTTTTGGTTGTAGACGAGCTGGCGCGGCGCCTGAGCGTAAGCATGCGCAGCGAGCGCCAGGCGGAGCTGGGCCGGCTGGGCGCCGCGCTCGCGCCCGGTGGCATGGAGCTCCAGCTCGTCAAACCCCTCACGTTCATGAACCTCTCCGGCAAGGCCGTGCAGGCGGCGCTCACCCGCTCGCGCGCCAAACCCGGGGCCCTCCTCGTCATCCACGACGACATAGACCTGCCCCTGGGGCGGCTGCGCTTCAAGCAGGGCGGTGGTGCGGGGGGCCAGCGCGGCGTGGCCAGCATCATCGGCGCCCTGGGGCCCGACTTCCTGCGCCTCAAGGTCGGCGTGGGGCGGCCGCCAGCGCAGTGGAGCACCGAGAACTGGGTGCTCAGCAAGTTCCAAGCCCACGAGGAGGAGCTGCTGGCGGAGGTCGTGCACGCCGCCGCCGACGCCGTGGAGCTCTACCTCAACAAGGACCTCGAGACGGCCATGAACCAGGTAAACGGCATGGACCTGAGCCCCAAGGAACACTGACCGGGCGCCTTAGCTTCCGAAGCGCCGGCCACGCTCCATGAGCAACAACGCACCGGCGCACCAAGCTTGGAGTACGGCCGCCGCCCGGAGCCCGGCCTAGCAGCCCCGCTCCGGGCGATAATGCACCTATCGTGGATTCAGATAAATTCAACGGTAAACCCAACGGCTCACCGTCCGCGGGCCTGCCCTCCCCCTGGCCCATCCGCGCCCCGCGCGGCAACACCCGCACCGCCAAAGGCTGGCTGCAGGAAGCCGCCAAGCGCATGCTGATGAACAACTTAGACCCCGAGGTGGCGGAGGCGCCCGAGAAGCTCGTGGTGTACGGCGGCCGCGGCAAGGCGGCGCGCGACTGGCAGTCTTACCACCGCATAATCGCCACGCTAGACAGGCTCGAGAACGACGAGACCCTGCTGGTGCAGTCCGGCAAGCCCGTGGGCGTGTTCCGCACGCACGAGATGGCCCCGAGGGTCATCCTCGCCAACTCCAACCTAGTGCCCAAGTGGGCCACCTGGAACGAGTTCGACCGCCTGGACAGAGACGGCCTCATGATGTACGGCCAGATGACGGCGGGCTCCTGGATCTACATCGGCACCCAGGGCATCCTGCAGGGCACCTACGAGACCTTCGCCGCCGCGGCGCGCCAGCACTTCGGGGGCACCCTGGCCGGCACCCTCACGGTCACGGCGGGCCTGGGCGGCATGGGCGGCGCGCAGCCGCTGGCGGTAACGCTCAACGGCGGCGCCGTGCTGGTGGTGGAGATAGACCCCACCCGCATCCAGCGCCGGCTGGAGACCAACTACCTGGACGAGGCCGCCACGGACTTAGACGACGCCCTCGCGCGCCTGGCGCGCGCCATGAGCGAGCGCCGCCCGCTGTCCGTGGGGCTCCTGGGCAACGCCGCCGAGGTGCTGCCGGAGCTGGTGCGCCGCGGCGTGCAGGTGGACCTGGTCACGGACCAGACCAGCGCGCACGACCCCATGTACGGCTACCTGCCGCCCGCCGAAGCGGACGAGGACCTGGACGTCACACGTGTGGCGCACCCGGAGCAGTACCGCGCCCGCGTGCTGGAGGCCATGGCGCGCCACTGCGAGGCCATAGTGAACCTCAAGGAGCAGGGCGCCGTGGCGTTCGACTACGGCAACAACCTGCGCGCCTTCGCCCAGGAGGGCGGTTACGCCAACGCCTTCTCCTACCCCGGCTTCGTGCCCGCCTTCATCCGCGACCAGTTCTGCGAGGGCCGGGGGCCGTTCCGTTGGGTGGCGCTCTCGGGCGACCCGGAGGACATAGCCAAGACCGACAGGGCCCTGCTGGAGCTCTTCCCCGAAGACGAGGGGCTGAAGCGCTGGCTCACCGAGGGCGTCAGCAAGTTCGCCTACCAGGGCCTGCCCGCCCGCATCTGCTGGCTGGGTTACGGCGAGCGCGACAAGGCCGGGCTGAAGTTCAACGAGATGGTGCGCTCGGGCGAGCTGAAGGCGCCCGTAGTGATAGGCCGCGACCACCTCGACTCGGGCTCCGTGGCCAGCCCCTACCGCGAGACGGAGGCCATGCAGGACGGCTCCGACGCCGTGGCCGACTGGGCGCTCCTCAACTTCGCGCTCAACGCCGTCAGCGGGGCGGCCTGGGTGAGCTTCCACCACGGCGGCGGGGTGGGCATGGGCTACTCCCTGCACGCGGGGCAGGTCAGCGTGGCGGACGGCACGGACCAAGCGGCCGAGCGTCTAGCACGCGTTCTACTGAACGACCCGGGCACGGGCGTCATGCGCCACGCGGACGCCGGATACGATCACGCTATCAACGTGGCAAAAGAGCGCGGCGTGGACCTCCCGAGCGTGCCCGGAACCGAAGAAGCGTAAGGAGACGGAACTTGAGTCAGCATGTGGTGCGCGGAGTGAGCGAGCTTTACACTCCTTACGAACTGGTCACGGAAGCGGCGTTCGCGGTGTCGGACGGCCGCTTCGTTTGGGTAGGGCAGGCCAGCGAGCTGCCCGCCGAGTACGCCAGCTGGCCCGTGATCGACCATGGCGGCAGCGGCGTCATACCGGGCCTGGTAGACAGCCACACGCACCTCGTGTGGGCCGGCGCGCGCGTGAACGAGTACGTGCGCCGCTCCGAGGGCGCCACCTACCTGCAGATCGGCGAGGAGGGCGGCGGCATCATGAGCACCGTGGCCGCCACCCGCGAGATGAGCGACGCCGGCCTGCTAATGCAGGCACGGCGCCGCGCCAACGCCTTCCAGCGGGGCGGCGTCACGGCCCTGGAGGTCAAGTCCGGCTACGGCCTCAGCACGGAGCACGAGCTGCGCATGCTGAAGGTGGCCCGGCAGCTGGATCAGGACGGCCCGCAGCACGTGACCACCACCCTGCTGGCGCACATGCCCGACCCGGACGTGGAGCGTGGTCAGTACGTGGACCGCTTCATCAGCGAGACCCTGCCGGAGGCCAAGGCGCAGGGCCTGGCCGACGCGGTGGACGTGTTCATCGAGAAGAACGCCTTCACGCTGGCGGAGGGCCGCCGCATCCTGGAGGCCGCGCTGGAGCTCGGCCTGCCGGTTAAGGCGCACGTGGAGCAGTTCGGCAACTCGGGCGGCGCCAAGCTGATAGCGGAGCTGGGCGGCCTCTCGGCCGACCACTTGGAGCACGCCACGCTCCAGGACCTTACGGCGCTGGCCGAGGCCGGCAGCGTGGCCAACCTGCTGCCGCTGGCGGCCATGCTGCTCAAGGCTCCCCTGCCCCAGGCGGCCGACCTGCGGGCCAGCGGCGTCAAGGTGGCGGTGGCCTCCGACCACAACCCGGGCAGCAGCCCCATGTACGGCCTGCTACCCGCCCTGCAGCTGGCGCTGGTGGCTACCGGCATGAGCGTGCACGAGAGCCTGATAGCCGGCACCGCCAACGCCGCGGACGCGCTCGGGCGGCCCGAGTGGGGCCGCGTGCAGGCGGGCGCGGTGGCCGACTACCTGGTGGTCAACGCGCCGCAGGCGCTCACGCCCCTCTACTCCTGGGGCAACCCCTCGCTGAAGGAGATGGTCATAGGCGGCAACTCGGTGTGGCGCTCCGAGGGTTGAGCTGGGTGATCGGGCGCGGCTAGCCTTGCCCGGTCTGCCGCGCGCCCCGTTGACGCCCTGCCCGCGCCGCCTCAGCCCGGCTGGTCCCACCACAGCGCCAGCGTCTCCGCCAGCAGCCGCGCCGTCAGCAGCTCGCTGCGGCCGCTGGCGTCCAGGTTGGGCGCCAGCTCGGTGACGTCCAGCCCCACCAGCCGGTTGCGCCCCACCGTGGCGCCTATCAGGTCGCGCAGTTGCGCGTAGCTCAGGCCCTCGGGCTCGGGGCTGCTCGTGCCCGGCAGTTCGCTCGGGTCCAGCGCGTCCACGTCCACGCTCAGGTACACGCTCTTGCCCTCCGGCAGCGCCTGCGTAACGCGCTCCAGCGAGGCGTGCACCTCGGCGGCGCTTACCAGCGTGTGGCCGCGCTCCCGCGCCGCCCTGAACGCCCCCGCGTCGGCCCTCACCCCGCGCAGGCCCACCACGGTTATATGCGTGAGGTTCGGCATCTCCTCCACCGCCCGCCGGAAGGGGCTCGAGTTGGCGAAGCGCGTGTCGTTGCGGCTGTCCGTGAAGTCCAGGTGGGCGTCCAGCTGCACCACGTGCAGGTCGTCCACGTCGTGGAAGGCGCGCAGCAGCGGGTAGCTCACGAAGTGATCGCCGCCCACGAACAGCGGCAGGCGCGCCGCCCGCCGCACGGCCTTGGCGGCGGCCGTGATGCGGTCCGCGTTGAGCTGTGCCTCGGTCTGCGCCAGGTTCACGTCGCCCGCGTCGGCCAGGCGCGCGCCGGCCAGCCGGTACGAGTGAGTGGCGAAGTCGTAGAAGCCCTGGGGCGGCAGCGCGTAGCGGCCGCTGGCGGCCCGCACCGCGGCCGGGGCGAACCGCGCGCCCGGCCTGAAGCCCACCGCGAAGTCGTGGGGTACGCCCAGGAAGGCGGCGTCGTAGACGAACTCGGCGGGCAGCTCGGCGGCGTTGGCCTCGCCGTCATCCGCCTGCAAGCCCGGCACGTACGGCGCCTTGAAGAAGGAGGCCGGGCCGGTGAAGGTGAGTTCCGTGTGCCGCTCGCCCGTACGGTCTCCGCTCATGCCAGCTCCACTCCCGCCTCCGCCACGGCCGCCAGCAGGCTGCCGTCACGTATGGCGCCCGCCATGGCCTCAACATCGGGCTTCAGGTAACGGTCGTCGTCCAGGTGCGGCACCAGCGTGCGCACGTGCCGGTGCGCGGCGGCGGCTCCCACCCCGGCGGTGAGGGGCGCCCGGAAGTCCAACGCCTGCGCCGCGGCCAGCAGCTCCACCGCCAGCACGTACTGGGCGTTGGTGAGAACCTGCCTCAGCTTGCGGCACGCGTGCGTGCCCATGCTCACGTGGTCCTCCTGGTTGGCGCTGGTGGTTATGGAGTCCACCGACGCCGGGTGCGAGAGCACCTTGTTCTCGCTCACCAGTGCGGCCGCCGTGTACTGCGCCACCATGAAGCCGGAGTTCAGACCGCCGTTCTCGCACAGGAAGGCCGGCAGGCCGGAGAGCGCGGGGTTGACCATCTGCTCCGTGCGGCGCTCGCTGATGTTGGCCAGCTCCGCCACGGCGATGGTGGCGTAGTCGGCCACCAGCGCCAGCGGCTGCCCGTGGAAGTTGCCGGCGGAGATGACCACGCCTAGCTCCTCTCCCCCACCGAACGCGCCGTCCGCCCCCTCTCCGGCCGTGCCCACCCCGTGGGCGCCGTACTCGCGCTCGGCGTCCGTGAGCCCGTGGGTCACTACCAGCGGGTTGTCCGTCACGGAGGCCATCTCCGTCTCCAGCACCTCCAGCGCGTGGCTCAGGGCGTGCCGGCTGGCGCCGTGCACCTGCGGCACGCCGCGCAGCGAGTACGGGTCCTGCACCTTGCCGCACCCCACGTGGCTCAGCACGATCTGCGAGTCCGCCAGCAGCGCCCGCAGGTTGCGGCTCACCAGCTGCAGACCCGTGTGCGGCCGCAAGCGGCCCACGGCGGGGTGGAAGGGCATGTGGCTGGCCAGCAGGCCCTCCACGGTCATGGAAGCGGCCACGTCGGCCACCTGCGCCAGCCGCTCGGCGTCTATCAGCGCCAGCGCCAGCAGCGAGGCCATGGCCTGCGTGCCGTTTATGAGCGCCAGGCCCTCCTTGGCCTCCAGCACCACGGGCGTAAGGCCCGCCTGCGCCAGGGCGTCGGCGGCGGGGACGATCCGGCCGTCCACCTCCACGTCGCCCTCACCGATGAGCGCCAGCGTCATGTGCGCCAGGGGCGCCAGGTCGCCAGAGGCCCCTACCGAGCCCTGCGAGGGGATCACGGGGTGGATGCCGGAGTTCAGCATGGCCACCAGGCTCTCCACCACCACGGGCCTCACCCCGGAGGCGCCGTGCGCCAGCGACTGCGCCCTGAGCAGCAGCATGCCGCGCACCACCTCCTGGGGGAACGGCTCGCCCACCCCCACGGCGTGCGAGAGGATGAGGTTGCGCTGCAGCTGCCGGGTCTGGCTGGCTGCTATGCGGGTGTTTGCGAAGCGCCCGAAGCCGGTGGTCACGCCGTAAACCGTCTCGCCCTCGTCCAGCAGCCGGTCCACGAAGGCGCGGTTCGCTTCCAGCCGGGAGAGCGCGGCGGCGCTCAGGCTCACTCGCCTGCGCCGCCGCGCCACGTCCTCGAACTCCTCGAGACTGAGATGAACGTCAAGTTCTAGCATCGCCCCCAAGCGTACTTGCAGGAGGCCTACTTACGGAGTTGCGCCAGCAGCCCCTTTACACGCGCGATGACGTCGGCGGCCTCCTCCAGCCGGCGCCTCTCCTCCACCACCACCTCGGCGGGGGCGTTGGCCACGAACTTCTCGTTGCCGAGCTTCCGCTCGGACTTGGTGTGCTCCGCCTCGAGCTTGGCCAGGCGGCGCTCCTGCCGCGCCACGTACTCGTCCACGTCTACTTGCCCGGAGAGCGGCAGCGTGACCTCCAGTTCGGGCACCGCCTGCGTGAGCGCCGGGCCCTCGGGCTTGCCGCTCGCGATGCTGGCGCGGGCCAGTGCCCCGAACAGCTCGGCGGCCGCCTCGATCCTGCTTGCGCCGGGGCCGCTTAGGTGCACCTCCAGGCGGGCGGAGGGCGCAGCCTCCGCGTTGGACCGCAGCGCGCGCACCGCGCCCACGGCCGCCTGCAGGTGGCCGAACTCGCGCTCGGCGGCCGCGTCCAGGTGCTCCTCGCGCGCCTCCGGCCACTGCGCCAGCGCCACCTGCTCGCCGTGCCCCAGGGCCCTGTAGAGCTCGCTTGTGAAGTACGGCATGAGCGGGTGCTGCAGCTTGAGGATGGCCTCCAGCGCGTACCTGAGAGTGGCCCTGGTGCTAGAGTCACCCGCCTGCAGGGCGGGCTTAGCGGCCTCCAGGTACCAGTCGCAGAACTCGGACCAGGCGAAGTCGTAGAGCTTGCGGGTTGCGGCGCCTAAGTCGTAGGCCTCGAGGTCCTCGGTGACCTCCCGGATGGTGCGCGAGAGGCGGCTCAGGATCCAGCGGTCGGCCAGGCGGGTGGGCTCGGGCTCCGCCCCGGGCTCCTCGCCCTGCAGGTTGAGCATCGCGAAGCGCGCGGCGTTCCAGAGCTTGTTGGCGTAGTTGCGGCCCATCTCCACGCGGCGCTCGTCCCAGCGGATGTCCTGCCCGCCGGTGGCCACGTAGCCCATCACGAACCTCA
>CAZPWN010000048.1:0-14386 GCA_964590475.1 uncultured bacterium
GGCAGGCTCAGGTCGCCAACGAACAGCCGGCCCACGTTGCCGCCGGGCTTCACGCCGACCTTGGGCAGGCCGATGCTCATGGTGATGTCCGCCCTGACCACGTCGCCCGGGGTCTCACCCGTGTCGGCGAGCATGCCCGTGGGCGTGTCGAGGGAGATGACCACGCTGTCGTCCGCCTGGTTGAGTACGGTGATCACGTCCAGCGTGCGGCCGCGCGGTGGCCCCTCCAGGTTGGTGCCGATGGCGGCGTCGATGACGCAGCCGAACTTCATCTTGGGGAGGCTCGTGCGCACCCGCACCTTGTCGAAGTGCCGCAGGTGCTCGAGCTGCTCCTTGGGCGTGCCGGAGTAGTTCTCAGCTTCATGCGTGGGTACCACCCAGACGCGGCGCCCGCGGGCCGCCAGCAGCCTGGCCGCCGCCAGGCCGCCGCTACCGTTGTTGCCGCGGCCGGCCACCACCAGCACGGGGCCGGATTCGCAGAACTCTTCGGTCAGCGTCACCAGATTGCGCGCCGTGTGCTCCACGAGAACGCGGTTGTCCAGCCCGAACTTCCCGGTGGCGAGCATTATCAGCTGCTGCATCTGGCTTGCGGTTATGGACGGAACGTCATCCCAATTGATGATCGGGAAGCTCATGCTCACCCTTTCTAGGCTCACTCGACGCTCTCGGGAGCGTTCGCCAGGTCGGCTGTCGTGTAAACGTTCTGTACGTCGTCGAGGTCCTCGAGCGCCTCGAGGAAGCGGATGACGGTGTCGGCCTCTTCGCCACTCAGCTCCGTCATGGTCTGCGGCAGCTTGGTGAGCTGCGCCACCTCGGCGGACAGGCCCTGCTCCTGCAGCCCCTCCACCACCGCGTACAGTTCCGTGGGACCGGTGTAGATGACGGTGGAGCCATCCTCGACCTCGAGGTCCTCCGCTCCCAGGTCGATGGCCGCCTCCTCGACCGCCTCGCCGACCTGCTCCACGACGATCATGCCCTTGGAGTCGAACTGCCAGGCCGTCGAGCCCGAGAGGTTGCCGCCGTGCTTGGTGAACACGTGCCTAACCTCGCCTGCCGTCCGGTTCTTGTTGTCCGTCAACGCCTCGACCAGCACGGCCACGCCCGAAGGGCCGTAGCCTTCGTACAGGGCGGGCTCGAAGTTGCCGCCCTCCCCGCCGCCGGTGGCGCGCTCGATGGCGCGGTCCACGTTGTCTATCGGCACGTTGTCACTCTTAGCCGCCGATAGGGCGTTCTTCAGGGCCAGGTTGGTGGCTGGATCGCCGCCCCCGCCAGAGCGGACAGCCGCCTGGATGGCCCTGATGTGCTTGCTGAACATCTTGCCGCGCTTCTGATCGAGCGCGCCCTTCTTACGTTTTATCTGTGACCACTTGCTATGGCCTGCCAAGACTGTTTTCCTCCACGGTGGCGTCGGCGCACTTACTAGCTCCTGCGCGCCACGATGCCTTCCATTGTACTCCACATGACAGCCGCCACGGACTTCTGCCCGTGGCGGCTGTCATCCTGCAGGTTTCTACAGAGGTGACCGGTGCTGCTGGTCAGCGGATGTACAGGCTGGTCTCCACCACGTCGCGCACGGGGAAACTGCGGACCTCGAGCTGGATGGCGGAGTTCCATTCGCCGTTACCCATGCGGCCGCGGTACGTGACGGTGCTGTCGGTCCGGCCGGAGGTGAACGACGCTCTCACGTAGTGCAGACCGCGGGGCGGACCGGCGCTGTAGACCACGCGCTGACCGCGGGTGGGCAGATAGTTGACGCCGCGCTCCACGGGCACGTTGCGGGCGAAGACGTAGACGCGCCCGTCCGGGTCGATGGCCGAGAGGGTTATGTAACCGGGCTGGTTGACCACGAGCCGGAACTCGATCTGGTCGCCGACCCTGTAGGAAGCGCCGTCACCACGGGTGGGGCGGAACTCCTCGATGACGTTGTTGAAGGCTACGTCGATCCCGCCGACGCTACCGGGCCTGACGGTGATGGTGCAGGCGGAAACCAGCAGTGCTACGAGCACGGCGGCTACCGCTAAGTGGACACGCTTGCCGTTCATCATGGGCCTCCCAATCTAAGGGCGAGTGTAGCAACGGTGTTCTGCTGGACGGGCCTGGGGCCCTTAACCGTCCGTTAGGCCTCGCTCAGGCTGCTGGCACGCGCCGGTCAGCCGGCAGGTCAGTTGCCCGGGCCTGCGGGTGTCTGTGCTCGGTCGTAAGTGGAGACTATGTATGGCAGGTCCGTCTGGTGGTAACGGCCCCGCTCGTCGTACCAGAACACGTAGTCGCCCAGCGCCTCGCTGCCCTGACCGCCCTCGCTGGCGTTACCCGAGCGCGTGACCTTGCCGTCGACTATGCCTTCGAAGATGGGCTTGCCGTCATAGGAGTAGACGGTGATGAACATGCGCTGCGCCGTGTATTCCTGGATGCTGCGCCGTATGCGGTTCTGAGTTTCGTTGCGGCATCCAGCGAGTAGAAGGGCTACCAGCAGCAGCATCACGATCGCGAGCGTTCGCTTAGTACGTGTGGACACTTCTCAACCTCCGGATGTCGGCAGCCTGGCCGACCGTCGAAAACAGTACGAGGATAGCACCGGTTCCGCCGTCCCCTACGCGCCGATGCCGAACTGCACCCGGAACCGGCGGTCCGAAGTATCCTCGGCTGGTGGCAGCTACACGGCGCGATCCTTACGAAGTACTGGGCGTCCCGCAGGACGTGGACGCGGACACCCTGAAGTCGGCATACCGGCGCAAGGCCATGCAGTACCATCCCGACCGCAACCCGGGCGACAAGGAGGCCGAGGAGCGCTTCAAGGAGCTGTCCGAGGCTTACGCCACCCTGCGCGATCCGGAGGCGAGAGCGCGCTACGACCGCTACGGCGCCGCCGACCCCGCCAACTACCGCCCGGACACGAGCAACGTGGACTGGCAGGACATCTTCCGCGAGGCGGACATCAACATCGACTGGGACGCCCGTGGCGGCATGCCCAGCACCGGCAGCGCGGTGTTCGACGCCCTGTTCGGCGTCATGGCGGGCATGCTGCGCGGCGCCGGCATGCTGCCGGGCCAGACGTATCAGCTGAAGCTGCCGCTCAGGCTCGGCGAGCTGAAGGACGGCGCGGTGAAGTCCGTTCGCGTGCCCGGCGTGAGCGTGTGCCAGACGTGCAAGGGCACGGGCCGCGTGACGGGTGAGGTGCAGGCCACGTCACCCGGGCCGTTCGAGGCTGGCAGTCAGCAACCCCAGGTGGGCGGCGTGGCCGTGTGCCCCAAGTGCGGTGGGCGAGGCGTACGCCGCGGTGAGCAGCTGGAGGTGCGGGTGCCCGCCGGCGCGTCGGCCAGCTCCAAGCTACGCCTGGCTGGTGCGGGCGGCCCGGGGCAGCCGCCGGGCGACGTGCTGGTGCAGCTCGCACTACTGCTGCCCGAGGGCGCCAAGGTGGTCGGCCGCGACGTGCACGCTCCCCTGGTTCTCACGCCCCTGGAGACGCGTAGGGGCACGGCCACCGAGTTCGAGGGGGTGGAGGTGGCGGTGCCCGCCGGCGCCCGCGCCGGCACGGAGATCCGGGTGATGGGCGGCGGCGTGCGCAGTGGAGGGCAGACCGGCGACCTGGTGCTCACGGTGGAGGAGGACTGGTTGAGGGGGGCTGGACGCAGGATCGGGTCGTGGTTTCGTAAGCTGGGGGGAGGAGGCGACGCAAGTTGAGCAGCGACGAACCTAAAGTCGACGGCGAGACCGTCGACAATGATGTTGGCGGTGCCGGAGCGGCGAGCGACGACCGCGGCGGCAGCGGCATCGACATGGACAAGCCGCTCTACGTGATCAGCGTCGCCGCCGAGCTCGTCGACATGCACCCCCAGACCCTGAGGCTCTACGAACGTAAGGGTCTCATCGAGCCGAGCCGCAGCGCCGGCAAGACGCGCCTCTACTCGCAGCGCAACATCGAGCAGCTGCGCGAGATAAGGCGCCTGACGCAAGAACTAGGCGTCAACCTGGCTGGCGTGGAGGAGATAATCCGGCTGCGCTCCCGCCTGGACGAGCTGCAGAACAGCATGGAGGGCCGCATCTCCAACCTGCAGTCGCAGCTCCGCAACCACCTCGACTCACTGCGTAACCGTCAGTTGCCGGCGCCCAAGGAGCGCCGCACGGACGAGGCGGAGGCCGAGGACGGGGAAGGCTCCTCCGAGGCGTCGGATAGCTGATGCGGCTGGCCTCGCTGACGTTGCAGGGCTTCAAGAGTTTCGGCAACCGCACGACCATAGAGTTCGACCCCGGCGTCACCGCCATCATCGGCCCCAACGGCTCGGGCAAGTCGAACGTGATCGACGCCCTCAAGTGGACTAGCGGTGGCGGACGGGCGCGCGAGTTCCGCGCGGCGGACAAGACCGACCTGATCTTCCACGGCGCCGCGGGCAAGCGCTCCGTCGGCCTGGCGGAGGTGGAGGTCGAGCTGGAGAGCCCGGGCGGCAGCCTGAAGGTGTACCGCAGCCTCGACCGCGAGGGCACCACCCGCCTGCGCCTCAACGGCAAGGCGGCGCGCTTCCTGGACGTGGAGGAGGCGTTGGCCGGCAGCGGCCTCGGCCGTAGCGGCCTGGCCATCATCGGCCAGGGCGAGGTGAGCCAAGTACTGATAGCCGACCCGGCCAAGCTCCTCGAATACGTGGCGGAAGCCGCCGGCGTGGCGCGCCTGGCCGCCCGGCGCGACCAGACGCAGTCGCGGCTGGACACCGCCATGTCGCACCTTGACCGCTTGCAGGACGTGCTGCTCGAACTGCAGCAGCGCTGCGAGTCGCTTGAGGCCGAGGCGCAGGAGGCGCAGCGGCACACGGAGCTCACCGGGGAGGCCCTCGTTCTGCGCTTCACGGCGGCGGCAACGCGCCGGACGGCGCTGCGCAGCGAGCTGGGTTCGCTGGAGGAGCGCCGGGGAACGCTGGAGGCCGACCTGCTGGACGGCCGGGAGCGCCTGGCCGAGTTGCGGGAACGCGGCAGGGCAGCCGACCAGGCACGCGACGCGGCGGAGGAGAGGTACCGCACGGCCTCCGCCGAACTGGAGTTCCGCCGCGGCAACGTCCGCCTGGCGGCCGAGCGGTTGGAGCGCCTAACGGAAAGACGCTCGGCGCACGCCGCTACGCTGGCGTCGCTCGAGGGCGAGGCCGAGCGGCTCGAGGCGTTGGAACCGCCCACGGCGCCGGACGTGGAACCTGCTGCGGCTGAGCGGGAGGCCGCGGCGGCGCAGGCACGGCTGGATGCAGCCAGGGCGGACCTGGTGGCAGCGACCGAAGCCGAGACGGCTGCCCGCACGGCCGCCGAGCGGGCCCGTGCGGAGCTGTCCGCCGCTCGATTGGAGGCAGCCGGCAACGCCTCGAGGCGGTCGGGCCTGGCAGCCCAGCTGGAGCAGGTGGAGGAGAGGCTCGCGGCGTTGGCGGGGACCGACACCCTTATCGACCTGACGGCGCTGGAGGAGAAGGCGGAGGCCGCCAGCCAGGCCGCGGCCGGGGCCGAGGCGGCGCTCGAAGCCGGCCGGAAGCGCTTGCAGGAGGCGCACGAACGCCACGCCATGGCGAGCGCGGAGAGCGTGGCGCGCCGCCGAGCGGCCGAGCGTCAGCGCGCCGCCTTCGAGGCGCGGCGCGGCTACGCGCAAGGCCCGCGTAACGCCTTGGCCGCCGGCATAAGCGGCGTGGTTGGCTCCGTGGCCGACCTGGTGCGGGTGGAGGAGAAGTACCAGGAAGCCATCGCTGGCGCGCTGGGCCGACGCGCCGAGTACGTGGTGGCCGACACCGCCGAGACGGCTCAGAAGGTGCTGGAGCACGTGCGCCGCGCCGGCGGGTTCGTCACGGTCATGCCCCTCGACCTGCTGCGGCCGCAGGGGCAGCGGCCCTTGGGTGAGTTCGCGCGCCGACCGGGCGTCCTGGCTTCCGCCACCGACGTGATCGACGTGGACCCCCGCTTCGAGGTCCTGTTCGAACAGCTGCTGGGCGGTACGGCGGTGGTGGAGGACATGCGCGCCGCCACCGCCCTGGCGCGCGGCTCGGGCTCGCGCCCGCGCATGGTGACGCTGGACGGCGACGTGCTGGAGACGAGTGGCGCCATGAGCGGCGGCAGGCGCGCGCAGCAGGGCACCGTGCTGGGCGCAGCTGCGGACCTGGAGGAGGCCGAGGAGGCCGCCGAGGCGGCGGAACAGGAGGCCAGCGCCGCCGCCGAGGGGCTCCAACGCCTACAGGCCGAGGTGCGGGCCCTCATCGAGTCGGTCCGCCAAGTGGCCGCGGCGCGCGACGAAGCGGAAGTGGAGCTGACCAGCGCGCTGCAGGAGCGGGCCGGGCGCCGCAGCCTGATAGAGGACCTGCAGGAGAGGCGCGACCAGCTGCTGAACGAAAGCGCGGCACTGGCCGAGGCCGACGCGCCGGGCGAGGCGCAACTGGAGGCCATGACGGCCGCCGTGGCGCAGGCGGACGAGGAAGCCGCCGCGGCCGCCGATCGGCTAACCGAAGCGCGCGATAACGAGAGCGACCTGCGGTTGGCGGCCGCCGCCGCGCAGCAGAGCGCCGCCCTGGCCAACGAGCGCTGGCGCGCCTTCCAGGACGCCAGCGCGCGTTACCGCTCCAGCAAGGCCCGTGCCGCCACCGTCCGGGAGGAGCTGGGCGCACTTAAGGCCAGGGGAGAGGCCCTGGCACGCGAGCACACCGAGGCCACCGCAGCGCATGAGCTCGCCGTGGCGGCCGTGCCGACCGGGCTGGAGGGGGAGGAGCAGGCGCTCAACGAGGCGCGTGCGGCGCTCAAGCAGATCGAAGCCGGCCTGAGCGCGGAGACGGAAGCGCAGGCCACTCGCGCACAGGAGCTGGAGGAGACCAAGGTCCAGTCCGCCCGGCGGGAGACGGCCCTCGAGCTGGCTGAGGAGGAGCTGCGCTCGTTCCCCGCGGGCCTGGAAGCGCTCGACCTCAGCGAACGCGCGGCGCGCGCCAGGTTGCGGACGGTGGAGGAGGAGCTCGAGAACCTCGGACCCGTGAACCACCGCGCCGCCAACGACCTGACCGAGACGCGGGAGCGCAAGGAGAGCCTCGAGGTCGAGGCCGTGCAGGCCACGCTGGCCGTGGCGGAGCTCGAGTCGGCCCTTGAGAAGATCGACCGAGAGACCACCCTGCGCCTCAACAAGGCCATAGAGCGCCTGAAGGACGCGTTCGGGCGGCACGTGAGGCAACTCTTCGGCGCCGACGGTCGGGGCGCCATCGAGGTCGAGTTCGACGGCGCCAGGCCGGTGGGACTGCGCATCAGGCTGCAGCCGCCGGGCAAGCAGACGCAGTCGCTCCACCTGCTGTCCGTGGGCGAGCGCACCATGGGGGCGCTGGCCTTCCTCTTCGCCCTCATGGGCGACGACGAGAACGGCGGGGGCCTCCCGGTGGCCGTGCTAGACGAGGTCGACGCGCCGCTCGACGAGGCCAACATCCGCCGCTTCTGCGGCTTCGTCTCGCGCCTGGCGGAGACCGGCACGCAGTTCATCCTCATCACGCACCAGAAGGCCACGTTCGAGATAGCCGACACCCTGTGGGGCGTGACCACCGAGCAGGGCGTGAGCCGCGTGTTCAGCATCCGGCGCGAGGAGACGGAGCCCGGCCGTGTCGAACTGGTGAGCGCGGCCCCGTGAGCAGCGGGCCCACGCCGGCCCTTCCCGAGTGGCGCACCGAGCGCTTCGACCGGCTCGAGTCGACCCAGTCGCTCTTGAGGGAACGGCTCGAGGCCGGTCAGGCCGTGCACGGGCTGGTTATCCGGGCGGACGAACAACTGGCCGGGCGCGGCCGGCGGGAGAAGAACTGGGCGAGCGCACCGGGTGGCAGCTACCAGAGCTTCGCGGTCACCGATCTCTGGGACGGCGCGCTGCGCACCCCGGTCCTCACCCTGGAACTGGCGACCGCGCTCGCCGCGGAACTGCGGGAGGCGGGCGCCAGAGCCAGCGTCAAGTGGCCCAACGACATCTACCTGGGCGCAGGCAAGTTGGCCGGCATACTCACGGAGTACCTGCGCGGACACCTCGTCGTCGGCGTGGGGGTGAACGTCGGCAATCCGGTGCCTGAAAACGGCGCAGCGCTGGTGGGCTGGGACCCAACCTACGTGAACGGCCTGGTCCTGCAAGCAGCGGACGTGGCCCTGACCCGGGTGGTGGGGAGTGCGCCCGGCCTGGCCGAGCGCTTGGAGGGCTTGGATCATCTCCGGGGGAAGCGTGTGAGGGTCGACGCACAGGGTGCCCACGTCGCTGGCGTCGCGGCAGGCGTGGACTCCTCGGGAGCACTCCAGGTTGCCACCGACACGGGCCTGGTCAGGGTGCCCAACGGAACGGTCCTCGACTGGTCCGACTGGTCCGACTAGTGCTCCTCGCCGTGCACGGTCTCGTACTCACAGTCCACGAGCGGGTTCCAGTTGGCGAAGAAGCCAAGGGGGTTGTACTGCCACACCCAGGCGTGCAGCGCGTAGAACGGGCGGTCCAGCAGGGTCATGTTGATGCCGAACTCGCGTCCCAGTTGAACGGGTACCGGTTCGTTGCCCGCCGCGTGCCAGTCCTCCTGGAACACGAGGAGCTCGACCCCGATGAACCGGAGCGTGCCATCCTCGCGAGGTTCGTACATGAGGAGTTCGGGCTCCAGGATGTTCACCGCGGGATCAGCGATCCGGTCGGGGTGCATGAAGTGAACGCCCTGCGAACCTTGCGCGGAGCTCATGCACGACCCGAACCGTTCGTAGCCGTCGGCTACGGCGTTGTCTACGCTCTCGTAACGCGTGAGCGTCCGGCGGAGCTCCCTGAGTTGCTCGGTGGTTGGTTCCACGCTCGGCTGTCCGAGGGCCACGTTGGCCAGTAGCGCCGCTATTAGTGCCAGCAGTTGGGCGGATCTGCGCATGATCATCTCCCTTTCGGGGGTGGGGCGAAGGGTTGGCCCGCGCCGAGCGGACCGCCTCATCCGTAGAAGTACGGGTCCAGGACGGTGACCATGCTTATGCGGTCCACCGGCAGCCCGTTGACCTTGGCGACCTTGCGGATGGCCTCCGCGTTGGGCGCGTCGTAGATGCAGAAGGTTTTGGTCCTGTCGTCCGACACGTACGAGTGGACCCAGGTGACGCCCGCGTCGGCGTTGTTCTGCACGATGCCGCTGAACAGGTTCCTGCCGTCGGGACCGATGGGGACGTTGAGCCCACCTTCGAAATCGCGTTCTACCAAGTAGCGTGGCATGCGTCTTCCTTTCCGTTCGCTGGAATCGCCTGCCCGGGGTCGAAGCCCCGCTGGGGCTCCGCTCGGACGCAGCGTGAGTGCATTCTGCGCCTGGGTGCGGGCACCTTTCATCGGCCCTTCTACCTACGTTGGTGGATACGCTTACCTATGTACCGGAGGCCTTCGGGGCCCGGCAGGTCAGATGAGACCTCGCCTGCGCGCCTCGTTGACCGCTTGCGTGCGCGTCGTGCTCTCCAGCTTGGCGAGCACTGCCGAGACCTGATGACCTACCGTGCGCTCGCTCACGCCGTGCCGCAAGGCTATCTCGCTGTTACGGAGCCCCGCGGCGAGTAGCTGGAGGACCTGGGCCTCACGCTGGGTCAGCCCGGCCGGGTTGGCGCGGGTGCTCCTACGCGGTTCGCCGGGCACCTTGCGGACGCCTGCGCGGCGCAGTTCGTCCGCCACGCGCCCAGCGGCGGGCTTGGCGCCCAGTTCGCGGAAGATGGCGTGCGCACGCCACAGGTGCTCGACCTCGCCGCTGTCGGCCAGGGCGCGCGCCTCCTCGAAACGGCAGCCCAGCCTGCGCCAGGCGCCGGCGGCCCTGCGGTGCTCGGCCCGGACCTGCATGGCGAACGGACCCTCCACCCAGTCGGGCAGCTCCACGCGGCTTCCGGCCCGCCTGGCGAGGTACACGAGCTCGCCCACGAACCACCTGTGCCGGTGCTCGAGGGCCAGGGGCAGCGCCGCCAAGGCCTCCGACGCGGCTACGTCCAGATCGCCAGCGGCGAGCGCGGCCTCCGCCCTCGCGGCCCTCACGGGAGCGAGCCGCTGAAGCGTGTCGGTACTGAGCGCGTCGGCCAGCGCCTCGTCCAGAACGGGCCATACCTCCGGGTCGCCCCGCCTGAGCCTCAGCCTGCCGAGAGCGGCGCCGGCCATGACACGCGTGGGCAGGCTCAGGTTGGCTATCCCAAGGAGCCAGGTGGCAAGCTCTCCCGCTTCGGACCAGCGGCCAAGGTACAGGTGGACCAGAGCGCGCCACGCTAGGGCGTAGTGATGGACGCTGTCCAGGTCCACGGCCGCCGCAAGGTCACTGGCCTCCGCGAGCGCCGCTTCGGCCTCCCGCAGGCGGTAGACCTCGCCTAGGCCGGAGCCCAGCATGCTCTTCATCGACGCCGTGGCGGTGGTGCGGTCCATACCGTGGCCCTCGTTTATCAGCGTCAGTCCCGCGCGGTGGTACCGCCTGGCTTCGCCTATGCGTTCCTTGATGGTCATCACACCGACCAGGACGTTATAGGCGCTGGCGACCACCCGGTGATCACCAGCGCGCTTGCCGCTGGCCACGGCGCGCCGTGCCCAGTCACGCGCCTCGTCGTTCCTGCGGTCGAGCATGAGCGCGTAGGCGTAGAAGTGATACACCCACGCCCGGTCGGCGCCGTCGTCTACCTTGCCTACCAGGCCCAGGGCCTCCTGCCGACAGCGTTCGGCGTCGTCGACGTTGCCCAGCACCGAGAGCACCCCCGCGTAGCGCATGAGGGCTCTCGCGGTCTTGCCCGTATGGGACCCGCGACGGAGCAGGGTCAGGCTCTCGGCCAGGGCGCGCGCCGAGCCGGGATCATCGGATGAGGCGGCGCAGGCCGAGGCGTAGTCCTGCAGCAGTTCGGCGCGCTCCTCGCCGGTCACCCTGCCAGGCAAGGCCAGCACGCGGCCGAACTGCACCTTCGCTTCCCGGTAGGCCCTCAGCTGCAGAGCCGCGCGGCCGGCGGCCAGGGCGTACTCGTACGTGCGCTGGGCGTCGCCCGCGCCGGCAGCATGATGCGCCAGGGTGGCGAGTCCGACTCCTTCGGCCGCGTACGGCTCACCCGGACCGGTGGCAAAGCCGGGCAGTGCGCCGTTCTCCAACACCAACAGCACGGCCTCGTGGTAGCGGCGGAGCCGGCCGGCGCTCATGGAGCCCAGCACGGCCTCACGGGCGATGTCATGCCGGAAGGCGACCTTCGGCCCGTTCCCCACGAGCATGCCATGAGCCACGCATTCGTCGATCCCGGACGTGTCGCCCGTCAGGCGCTCCAGCAGGTGAACGTCCTGCGCGGGTCCGATGACGGCCGCCAACTCGATGACCTGCCGCGCCCGGTTAGGCAGCCGCGAGACACGTGCCAGCACCGCGTCTTCCACGGTCACCGGCAGCTGGTCTCCGCCCGTGGCCAGCACCTCCGTGACGAAGAACGGGTTGCCGCCCGTACGGCGGAAGAGCGCCTGTGGGTCCACGTCCCTACCACGGCTGAGCGCAGCGACACCCTGGGCCGTGAGTTCGGGGACCAGCAGACGATGCACCGCCTCGGCGGAGGCCAGGTCGCCCAGCACGCGTCTCAGCGGGTGCCGTGTGCCCAGCTCGTCGGGCCGGTAGGTACCGAGCAACAGTACCCGGCTGCCGCTCAACCTGCGCCCGCAGAACCGCAGCAGGTCGAGCGTTGCATCGTCGGCCCAGTGGAGGTCCTCCAACACGAGCAGCTGGGGGAGAGGGGTCGAGCGCAGCGCCTCCAGCAGTTCCGCGAAGATCACCTGGCGGTCCGCGCGCTGCGCTACGAGCTCGGCGAAGCCTTCGCCCAGGCGCCGGGCGAAGTCGAGCAGTGGCCCCAGCGGCCGCGGGGCGGAGATGGGTTCGCAAACTCCGGTCAGCCGGACGGTAGCGGTGGGTAGGGTTCGCGAGAACGCGCCCACCAGGGAGGTCTTGCCCGAACCCGCCACGCCGCCAAGGAGCACCACGCGCCCCGAACGATCCTCGAACGCCGCGGTGGCGTGCTGCTGCAACTCGGCGAGCTGAGCTTCCCGCTCGAGCAGTACCGGCATCGTCATCCAGGCAGATGATAGACGAACGCCGCACCTGGACGCGTGAAGGGCCGGTTTACGTGTGAGGAACACGTCATCTTGGAAGCCGAGACGCGCAGTAGAGTCTTGCCATGCACAACAAGGGAACCCGTGCCGGGGGCGGCGCACGTGGAAGCGTGACCGAGCCGGCCGTCTGGGTAGTGGACGACACGCCGGCCGTGAGGCTTCTGGTGGCTGACGCGTTCGCCCGCGCCGGCTGGCAGGCCACTGCGTTCGAGGACCTGTTCTCCGCGCTGGAAGCGCTGGCGTCGCGGCCCGCACCGGCCGCCGTGATCCTCGACGTTCACCTGCCCGACGGGTGCGGACTGGATGAGGTCAGAGCGTTCGCGTCTGCCGGCAGCGCCGTGGCCGTCATCTCCAACCTCGTCGGTCCCTCGCAGATCGAGCGGGCGCTCGCTGCTGGAGCCGTCGCCGTAGTGCCGAAACCGGTGGATATCAGTGGCCTCCTAGCGCGGTTCGAACGGTCCGTACGCCACGTCGGCCCCGAGGCCCAGGAAGCGGCAGGTCGAGCCGCAGCATCTGCGAGCCGAGCCCCACGCCGAACGCTGAACGCGGAGAAGTAGATGCACGAACTGAAGGTCTCTGCGACCTTCGCTGCCATCCTTATCGCCGCAGCGGCGATCGGCGTCACGATGGGAGCGCTGCTGATGCAGTTCCAGGCTCCCGGCGATCCGGCCACGGCGTGGCGCTCCCTGGTCATCTCTCTCGCCGGAGTGGGCGTGGCGCTGTGCCTTATCTGCCTGCTCCATCTGTCTCTGGCGACCGGTGGACTGGTAGTCAGATCCGCCCAGGCGCGGCGAGTAGAGGCGTGGCTAGGACGCTGGGCCCGTGTGGCTGGTGGGGAAGACCCGCCGACCGTGGAGCCCAGCGAGAGGACCGCCGCCAGCGAAGCGGGAGCGCAGATACTTCAGGACGTTAGCGGCCAAGGCGCCCAGCGCATCCGGGACGCCATGGCGGCAGCTGGGCTCATCGAGAGGGACGTTTCGCTGGCAGCCGGGTTGGGTGGACTGCGGCAGGGACAACGGGTGGCCGCCCTGGAGCGGCTGGCCTGGTTGGCGGTGCCACAAGCGTTGCCGCTTTTCCACGCAGCCGCGGGCGCCAGCGACCCGCGGGCAGCCCGGGCCGGGCTGCTCGGCGCCTGCCGCGCCCTGGGCGTAACCATGCAGCCGGGCGAGACCGGGAGGAAGGTGCTGGAATGCGTCGATGCGCACGCCGGGTCTGCCTCCAGTTCGGACGGTAACCGGCCGTTCCTCAGCGCGGCCCTGGCCGAAGCCGGCCCGCATACGCTCTGGCTCTGCACCGAGATCCTGAAGCGCCCGTTGCCTTGGACCGTCAGGGCGGCGGCTCTGGAGGCACTGGGAGCCAGTGATGCGGAGGGGACCGCGGAAGCCGTAGCTCAGGCGCTGGTGTCCGGGTTGGAAGGGGAGACGCTAGCAGCCGGTCTGCGGGCGTTGGCCAAACTTGGCGAGGTGCCAAGCGTTGCCATGAAGGTGGTGGCGGCGGCCCGGTTCGATCAGCACACCGGTGTCAGGGTCCAGGCCGCCAACGCTCTAGTCTGCGCCAACCCTGCGGTAGCCGCGGCCTACCTGTGGGCCATGCTCGGCGACCGAGCCTTCGATGCGAGATTGGCGGCGGCCATGGCTCTGACCCGCTGCGGTGAGGTGGGGCTCGAAACGCTCCAGGAGGCGGCAGCCACTCACTCCGACGCCTTCGCGCGGGACATAGCCGCCATGGCGTACGCCAGGCTGGAGAAGAAGGCGAACCTTCCGGAACAGGAACGCGGCATGAGTTCATGGTCGTCGGCCACGTTGGCCCGAGCCGCGGGCTAGCGATGAGCATTGCCGATCTCCTGCAGCTGGGCGTGCTACTGGTGTTCATGGTGGTCAACGGCACGAGCGCCGCCGCCCTGGTGCTGGCTGCTCGGGCGGTGCTCCTGCGGGAGCGGCGCCTCTCGGTGCTGGAGGAGAAAGTGCTCACGCGGCGGTCGGCCTACCTGCCTGTCAGTTTCCTAATTCCCGCGTACAACGAAGAAGCGACCATAGTGAACAGTCTGAAGAGCTTGCTGGCCATGCATTACCCCGAATTCGAGGTCATCGTCGCCAACGATGGCTCCAAGGACGGGACGCTGGCGGTGCTCACCGAGGCGTTCTCTCTCGCGCCGTCGGCCGCCAGCCCACGGCGGATCGCGCCGCACGCACGGGTGAACGGCGTCCTGCGCAGCAGTACCCACCCGAACCTGGTGGTCATAGACAAGCTCAACGGTGGAAGGTCCGACGCCATCAACACGGCCCTGGAGCAGGCGCGCTACCCGCTGGTGCTACTGACCGACGC
>CAZPWN010000049.1:0-14077 GCA_964590475.1 uncultured bacterium
GATGAACAGCGCCCCGGGGCAGCCGATCACGATCAGGGTGAGGCCCAGCTCCGCGCTGCCGCTCACCAGGCCCGCCACGAGCGCCAGGACCATGATGCCGGGCGTGTACCAGCGCGCGAAGCGCTCCATGAAGCGCTGCGTCTTGGCCTTGGCCTCCTGCGCCTCCTCCACCCGGTGGATGATCCGCGCCAGCGTGGTGTCTGCACCGATGCCCACGGCCTCCACCTGCAGGAAGCCGCTGGCGGCGATGGTGCCGGCGAACACCCGGCTGCCTACAACCTTCTCGGCGGGCAACGACTCGCCGGTGATGGTGGCTTCGTCGACGCTGCCGGTACCCCCGATGACCTCGCCGTCCACTGGCACGCGCGCGCCGTTCTTCACGAGGACCGTCTCGCCCACGCGCACCTCGGCGGCGCCCACCTCGACCTGCTCCCCGCCCCTAAGCACCAGCGCCGTCTCGGGCGCCACCTTGATGAGCTCCGCCAGCGCCGAGCGCGTCCTGTCGAGCGTGGCGCCCTCCAGGGCATTGCCCAGCGCGAACAGGAAGGTGACGGCGGCCGCCTCCCACACCTCGCCGATGACGAGTGCGCCGGCGGCCGCCACCGTGACCAGCAGGTCGATGCTCACGAGCCTCGTCCGCAGCGCCCGGTAGGCCTTGAGGGCGATGGGCACGCCCGCCACGAAGGTGGCGACGATCATGAGCAAGCGGTCCAGAGGGAAGTCGGCGGCGCTCCCCACCGTCCAGGAGTAGAGGAGCGCCAGCGCGATGAGCGCGCCCGACAGGACGGTGACCGTGCGGGTGGCGCCGAGCCAGCGGTCGAGGATGGTCATGGAGCTCCTACCTCCCTTAGAAGGCCGAGGGGCGCGACTTGTAGCCCGCCTTGGCGACCTGTTCGACGAGGGCCTCCACTTGGACGGCCGGGTCGTGCTGCACTTCGATCTTGGAGGTGGCGAAGCTGACCTTCACGCTCTGCACGCCGTCCACCGCTTCCAGCTGCTTCTCGATCTTGCTCACGCACGAGGGGCAGGAGAATCCCTCGGCGCGGAGGATGCTCTTCTTGGTGGCGGCCGCTTCTGTGCCTTGATCCGTATCTTCTCGCATGTTCATCGTCCTTTCTCGGCGCCATCGGCGCCTCTGAACCAAGGATAGGGCTGGGGCGCGCCGCCTTCCTTGATGCCCATCAAGTACGTTCTCGGCCGGTGCTCCACAACCTTCACACCGATTTTCTGAACCTCGTGACATGCTTCTCGGCAGGACTCATTGCCGTCCCGCGGGGCGTACTGGGCCCTATGGAATTCAAGGAAACGCGCGGTGATCGAGTCGAACGGATCGGGGCTAACTGAAGTAGAACGACGCTTGAGACGGTTCAAGCGTCCCCTTTATGCCGCGATCCTCTGCCTGGTGGGCATCCAGTCGCTCATAGCCGACCGCATCCTCGGAAGCGAGTTGGAAGCCTTCGCGCGTTACGCGGTGGCGGCCGCCGCGTTCGCGGCCTCCCTGCTCATCCTCACCGTGCCCCGCTGGTTCCGCGGCATCGAGATCGGCGTGCCCGTGGCCGGCATCGCCATCAGTATCGGTTTCCTGTCGGTGGCGCTGGAGAGCGGTCTGTTGACGCACGCCGCCGCCATCCGCACGTTCACCATCTGGCTCGTGCTACTGATCGTCTGGGCCTTCATGGCGTTCCGGAGCAGGTTCGCGGTGGGCATCTCCGCGCTGATGCTCGTCATCGGCCTGGTCAGGGTGGCGGGGCACCTCTTCCAGGCGCCGCTCGATCCGGGCGCGGACCGCGAGCTGGGCGCCCTCGCCGACCTTGCGCTCGTCGGCACCGCCTACCTCCTGCTCCTCTTCGGGCTCACCAGTTCGGTCGAACGCCGCAGCGCGGCCCTCGCGTCGGAGGAGACCGCAGCGCGCATCCTCTCCATCGACTCCCTCACCGGCATCACCAACCGCGCCGCCTTCCACAACGTGCACCAGCAGCTGACCAGGGGCCGGGCCGATCGGCCGGTGTCGCTCGTTCTGGTGGACCTCGACGACTTCCGGAGCATCAACGAGCGCTTCGGCACGGCGGCAGGGGACGAGATACTGCGGGAGGCGGCCCTGAGGCTCGCCAACACCGTGGGGCAGGAGGCCCGCGTGCTCGCGCGCCTGGGCGGGGACGTGTTCGGACTGCTGATCGAGGGTCCGCTCGACGACGACGAGGCCGCGGCTCTAGCGGGCCAGGTGACCAACGCCTTCCAGGCGCCCTTCAGCGCCGGCGGAGGGCCCCTCCAGGTGACCGTCACCATCGGCATCAGCCGCTACCCGCTGGAAGCCCGCACGCAGACCGACCACATCTCGAGCGCCGAGTCGGCGGTGGCTTACGCCAAGGAGCGGGGCGACAGCTTCAGGCTCGCCTCCGAGAGCGCCTTCGAGCAGGAGCGCTCCGCCCTGGCGCGCGACCTGCGCGAGGCGCTGGGGAAGGGCGAGCTCGAGCTCTACTTCCAGCCCATCGGCACGGTGCTCTCCGGCGGCGAGGGGGACGGGGAGGGCACGCGCGTGTCAGTGCGCACCGTGGAGACGCTCCTGCGCTGGAACCACGCCGAGCGCGGCATCGTGCCCCCGGAGGACTTCATCCCCCTCGCAGAGCGCGCCGGCCTCATCGTGCCCATCGGCAACTGGGTGCTGACGGCGGCGTGCAGGCAGGCGGTCCAGTGGGAGCGCGAGGGCCACGGCGCTTTCAACATCTCCGTCAACGTCTCGCCCCACCAGTTCACGCAGCCGGGTCTCATCGACGCCATACGGCGCGCTCTGAACAGCTCGGGACTGGCACCCGGCCGCCTCCTCGTGGAGGTCACCGAGACGAGCGCCGTGCAGCCTTTGGTGGAGAAGCGCATGTCGGAGATACGCCAGTTGGGAGTGCGGGTGGCCATCGACGACTTCGGCGCCGGCTACTCCTCGCTGGGCCGGCTGCGCAACATGCCCATCGACTACCTCAAGCTCGACCGCTCGTTCGTGCGGGGGCTCGATGGCGACGACGTGCGCGGGCGCCTGATCGTGCGCGCCGCCGTCGTGCTGGCTCACGGCCTGGGCGCCAAGGTGGTGGCCGAGGGCATCGAGAGCTCCGCGCAGGCCGAAGCAGCCGTGCGGATCGGCTGCGACTACCTGCAAGGCTTCCTGCTGGACCCGCCCGCTCCAGCCACGTCGTTCACCGCGGCCTGGTCCAGCGGCGACGTGGTGGCGTGGCGCGAGCTGGACGATGAGTACGGGCCGGCAGCGCTGAACTGAGTTCCCCTAGCTGATCGCCTCATAACTGATCGCCTCAGGGTACGCAGACCCACACCCGCTCGGCTTCTGCCAACCTCCCGAACCCCCACGCAACCCGCCGCTCCTAACCTGAACTAACCCCACAGGTCAGGAGCCTCCCCGCCGTGTCTGCACCGCGTTATCCCACAGCACATGCTTCGCTCAGAGCCGCCCTGGCCGCGCTGCTGCTCGCGGTTGCCCTCGCGCCGAGCGCCGTGGGCGTGGCGGCCAGCGCAGCCTGGAACTCCCAACCCGCCGCGCTCGAGGCGTTACCCGTGGAGCGCCAGACCCACCCGCTCAGCTGCGGACCGGCCACGCTGGCCACCCTCAGCACGTGGCTCGGCACGGCCCGCACGGAAGCGGAGCTGCTCGCCGCGGCCGAGGTGGGCCCGGAAGGCATCACCCTCTCCGAGTTCGCGCGGTTGGCACACCGGATAGGGCTGGTGGGCAGCTGGTACCAGGTAGCTCACACCGACCTCCACCACGTTCCCACGCCGTTCGCCGCCCACCTGCGAAGCGGTGGCTACCTGCAGGGCAGTGGCCACACCCCGGAGCTCGGTCATCTCGTAGCCATCGCCGGGGTGGCGCACGGCTACGTGGCGGTGGCCGATCCCGCCACGGGGGCGCACGTGCTGCCCCTCAACGCGTTCGCCCAGCGCTTCAGCGGGCGGGTATACGTCCTGGATGAGAGAGCCCGGGAGGCACAGCAGTGAAGCGCCTCGCCCCTCCCGCTCCCTACCTCTGGGCCCTAGCCAGCGCGGCGCTGCTGGCAGTGGCCGGGCGACCGCTGGCACCCTTCGCCTGGTTGGCCTGGGTGGCGTTCGTGCCCCTGTTCGCCGTCCTGCCGCGCGCCCGCTCCTGGGGCTCCGCCGCGGCGCTGGCGGGCGTGGCTTCCCTCGGCATCACCACGCTCGCGTACGAGGCCGCTGCCGCCATGGGCAGCGGCTGGCACCTCTTCGCGGTCCTGGTCGGCGCGCTGCCCTTCGCACTCGCCGGCGCTAGCAGCTGGGCGGTCGCCCGCCGTCTGCAGCCGGGCCCGGCCTACCTCGTCTGCGCGCTCTTCTGGGGCGTGGCGGAGTTCCTGCCGGCACAACCGTGGCTCCTCGGCACGTACGCCTTGCCCCTCAGCACGTTCGGCTACTCGCAGGCGGGCCTGCCCGCCATGCATCTCGCTCGCTTCAGCTCCGTCACCGCCACGAGCGCGGCCATCCTGCTGGCCAACGCGGCGTTCACGCAACTCTTCGTGGGTCGGCGGGGCTCACGGCCGCCCCGGCGGCTCCGCTCGGCGCTGGCGCCGGTGGCCGCCCTTGCCGCGTTGGGCGCCCTGATCGCGGGCGCCTGGCTCTCGGCGCCGGCCCTAGCCGGCCGAACGCTGGACGTGGCCGTGGCGCAGCCGGACCGGCCCACGGGCGTCCTGGCGGCCGCCCGAACCGTGGACGCCGTGCGCGACTGGGTGGCCCTGGAACTCGCCTCGCTGGTTACGGCTGCCGTTCACCGGACCCCCGAGGCCGCAGCGGCAACCGCTCCCCAGGCGCTCGAGGTCGTGAGTTCCGCCTCCTTACCGGCAAGCGGCGCTCCAGGGCCAGCCGCCTCCGACCCGCTCACCGTTCCAGATCTGGTCCTCATCCCGGAGGGCGCGTGGCCGCACGCCATCGGAACCGAGGATCCGGTCGCCTCGCTGCCAGCCGCCTCCGTCGCCGCCCTAAGTACGCTGCCGCCCACGCTCCTCGGCGCCGCGGGCTACACGCCTCAGGGGGCCAGCACCAACTCCGCATTCCTCTGGTCGCGCGGGACGCTGTCGCACGCCTACGCTAAACACCACCTGGTGCCCGTAGCCGAGGCCGGTCTCGTCGGCGGGGCTCCCCCAACGCCGGTGGACGTGGCCGTCCGGCCCGGCGACGCTATCCCCGTAGCGCCCCTCATCTGCTACGACGTAGCGTTCCCCGCCACCATCAGGCGCGCCGCTGCTGGCGGCGCAAAGCTGCTCGCCGTGCTCACCGACGACGCTTTCGCGGCGCGTGGCGACGTTCCACATCAACACCTTCGCTTGGCGCGGTTCCGTGCTGTCGAGACCGGCGTGCCGCTGGCGTTCGCTTCGAACACCGGCCCCAGCGCGCTCGTCCACGGCAACGGATCGCTGGCCGCAGCCTCGCAGGCGGGCCAGACCACCGTGCTGCGCGCCAAGGTCGGTGCAGGGGCCGGCCCGACGCCGTACCTCAGGTACGGCAACTGGGTCGGCGCGCTCATGTGCCTCGGGGCTGCCCTAGCGGCCGCGCTGGCAGTGATGAGCGCAGCGGGAAAGAGGGGAGGTGATCAGCACTCACCCACGTCGGTCGGCTGAAGCTCCCGCTCCCCAAGGAGGAATCATGAAACGCCTGATGCTATGGACGATCAACCTGCTGTTCCTTATGGCCCTCTCGGCCTCCCACTCGGCCCCGCAGAGTCAACACCTCAGCGCCCTGGACGCCGCTGAACTCGACGCCATCACCGCCGGCGTGTGCAGTACCTGCGAGAAGGAGAAGCCACTTCCCTACATCCAGCACGAAGGGTGGGACCTCATCAAGCGTTCGGAGAGCGCCCATACGGTCGTCACCCGGAGGGTCGACCGTCAGTTGGTCAACAACCACCCCAGCATCACCGCCACGTACACCATCCCTTACAACAACGGCTGCAGCTACAAGTGGACGGGCGGCAGTGTCTCGATAGGCACCAGCATCGGCATCTCGCTCAACCGGATCTACGACTGTTCGAAACAGGAGGTCCTGACCGTAACGCTCCCGCCCCGCACCACCGGCACGCTCTACGAGGGCACCAAGCGCTACTACGTCACCGAAACGTACCGCCACTACATGAAGTGGAGCGACGGCTACCGAGAGGTCAGCGGGCTCACCGAAACGTTCCGCAAGGAGTACACCTACCGCTTCCAGGAAGTCAACTGAGCGGTCACCTGGTTGGGTCGGCGTTCGCGCCGACCCAACCGCTACGCCCACACTCTGGAGAGCAAGCATGCCGCACGCCAGCAACCCACCACTCGCACACCGCCGCACCTCATCACGGTCCGCCAGCGTGAAGGGGCACGTAGCGCGCGGGCGGGTATCGCCGGGAGCCCGCAGACGCCCGCCGCTCGCCCTCGTCGCCGTGTCTATCGCCGCACTCGCGTTCGGCGCCGCCCAGGCCCAGTCCGGCGCCGCCACCGAGGCCGACCCGCCCATAGTCGCCATCCATTACGAGGACCTACTGGCCGGCGAAGCGCGCTACATCGACCTGTTCGTGCCGCCGCCGCTGGTTCCGTGGCACGAGTTCACCTACGCCGCCGAGGGCTGCCTCAGCGCGCAGGGGGTGCACGAGGGCCCGCCCGAGAAGGTGCTCATAGTCCGGTTCGCGGTCCCCGAAGTGGGGCCTTGCGCCACGCGCGTGGATCTGCTGTTCGGCAACGGCACCACCTCGTGGGCCGCGTCAGCCGTGGTCGTGGTGAACCGGTTGCCGGAGCTTGCGCCGCTCGACACCCTCGAACCTTGGTTCAGAAGCGACCGCATCAACCTGCCGGGCGGCCCGGACGCGCGTCCCGCCGTACTACTACTGATGGGGCTGACCAACACGGAAGCGGAGCCCCTGGAGATCCTCGGCTTCGGCAACGACCAGGCCTTCACCATGGCCGTGGGGAAGGTCTACCGTTACGACCCCGCCACCTTCGCCGGCCGCTACGCCGACCTGATGTCCCACGGAACTCCGTTCGAGCCGACCGTGCTGCAGCCCGGCGAGTCCGCGCACTTCGCCATGATCCTCGATCCGCAACAGCGCATGCCCACCGGTGCCGGCACGCTCACCGCCCGCCCCGTGGCCATCCTCGCGCTGGCGGGCGAGCAGCGCACGCTGCAGTTCCCGCGCATGAGCACCGCCTGGGGTGTGGAGCTTCCATGACGCTGCGTCGGCGGGGCCGGTACGGGGTGGCAGCGCTGGCACTCTGCGCCGCGGCCCTGCTCCTGGTCGGCACGGCCGCAGCTGGATCAAGCGCCACATCCACTGCTCGGGCGCCCGCTTCGGTTCACGAACTCCTGGAGCTCTTCGAGACCACCTACCGGCCGGGCGCGGACCTGTTGGACGCTGCCTGGCAGGTGGCCGAGCTTGGGCGCCAGCAGGAACTCGAGCGCTACCCGCGCCTCTCGTTCACGGAGCGCGCCACTTGGCGGAGCGGCCAACGGATCACGCTGGACCTGGATCTCACCGCTACCCTGACCCTGTACCGCAGCAACGCCGAGCTGCTCGAGCGGCTCCAGGAGCAACGCGTCCGCATGCTTGACCTGGAGGGCACCCTGGCGCGGAAAGAGGCCAGGAGCCGGTTCCAGGGCCAACTGCTGGAGCTCAGCCTCTACCGGTCCCTGGCGAAGGAACTCGCCGGCGCCCTCGCCGTTACCGCAGCGCAGATACCGCGGCCAGCGGATATGGAGGCCGCTCTGGCGCTGCATCCGGGTGAGCGCGACCCGCTCCTGCTGCGGCGCAACGTGGAATCTCTGCATGAGCAGGTTGTAGAGCGCGCGCAAGACCTGGAGGAGGACATCCAGCGCACCCTGCGAATGGAGACGCCGCTACCCGACCTGCCACCCATGGAGGACCTACTGCCTCTCTTCGTCGAGGCCCACCCCGAACCCGAGATCTGCCTGGCGGAGTCGCCGCTGCTGAGGCAGGCCGAACTCCATCACGGGGTGCAGCGGTCCGAACGGAGGGCGCAGGAAGCTCTCGACTTCCGGGTGGAGCTTCAGGGCAGCTCCTTCTACCGCGGCGGAGAGCTGTTCGGCTCCGTGGGTCTGGAACTCCGGCTGCCCCTCCCCACCGGCTCACCGGTCGCTGGGCAGGTGAGCCTCGCCGCCGACCCCGGCACGGTCGAGCAGACGCTCCGGCTCTCCTGGCCGCCCTCGTCGCCCACCATGCGACCGGTGGATGCCCACGAACGTGCCGAGAGCCTCTCCACCGAGCGCACCTCGCTCGAGTCCGAACTCCTCAACCTCTTCCGCTCGTTGGACGCCGCTCGGAAGGCCGTCGAGAGCGCGGAACTGCAGCTCCTCTGGCTGGTGAAAGACATCCACGGCGGTGCGGCGTGGGGCGTAACCGAACCGCCTACGAACGACCTCACGGAGCTGCGTGATCTGAGCCGGAGGCCGGTAGCGGAGCCGCTCGGCGAACTGCAGCGCGTCCGCTACCTCAGCGAACTGCTCTTCGCGAAGCTGGCCTACGCCGAGCAGGCGCTGACCGTCGAGCTTGTGTGCGGAGGAGTGCGATGAAGGTTCGCCGCGCAGCCGGTCGTGCGCCTCGCCTCAAGGAGCGCGGCCGGGCAGGACTGCCGTTGCCGGGCGTCATCCTCGTCGCGGCGACCCTGGTTGCGGTCCTGGTGGCCATCACGGCGCTCGCGGCGGCGTACAGCCCCCTCATGGCAGCGCGGGTTCCGCTAGCGGGGCAGCTCCTGAGCGCGGTGGCGCCCTTACTACCGGCTGACGTGGCGTGGATGCACGACCGCGGTACGCCCCACCTGGTGCCGGGCGCGTACTTCGGCTGGAGCGACGGCGTGCGCGGCGAGCTCCACGTCTACGGGGAGGGGTGCAGCGTGGGTCAGGGCGCTGTGGGTCGAGGGGCGGCGGGGCAGGTAGGGCCGGCGCCGTTCTGGACGGACCGGGGCGCGCTGGACTCGGGCGCCGTGAGCCAGAACGCGGGCAACGGCGGCGTAGCGCGACTGACGCTGTCGGGCCGCGGCGGCTCGCTGGAGCTGCCGCCTGGTGCCATCACTCAGCTCTGGACCGAGCTCGACCGCGCACGCGGCCATCCTCACCTCAGGCTCGAGGTGGTCACGGACCGAACCGTGGAGTTCGACCGCGCGCACCTGCGCTGCAGGGACGGCACGGAAGCGGCCGCGCGCATACTCGCCACGGTCCACCACGTACCGCCCAGCCAGCTGGTGTGGCCGGGGACGTCACCCCCGCTCGTAGTGGACCCCGTCGTCGCGGTTCCATCTAGCCTGCCGCCCGAGGCGGAGCCGCAGCCGGTCATCAACGGCCCCAGTTCGCTGCCCGGCGCCGGCAAGATCGCCGAGCTCACGCTAGTGGCGGGCACCGAGCCGCTGAGCGCCGTGTCGCTCCTCTACGCACCACGGGGGGTTGCTACCGGCGAGGTGCTCGCGGCAGCGGGGCGCCCCGACTCGCTCCCGTACTGGCGCCGGCAAGCTGCTGGTCTCCAAGCTCCGTGGGTGGAGCATCCACCCCTGCCTGAGCTCACCGGGTGGGACTCCGCCTACCAGTCACCCGACGATCCGCGCGCGCTGACCACCCACCCGGCCGCCGATCTGGATCTGCCTATCGCACGGGGCGAGTTCGGCGCACTCTTCCTCTACCAGCCGGCGTTCCGCACCACGCCCACCCCGCGTCCGCTACTCCTCAAACCGCTACTCGAACTCGAAGAAGGGGGTCGCCGCGCCACGGTGGTGACCTCGGGTCTCGCCTTCGGCTGGACGGCCACGCCGTGACGCCGGGTCTGCTCGGCCTCGCAGGATCCCGGAGGACCGGCCCGGGGGGCCGTGAAATGACGGTAGTTCGCCTCCCCATGGACGTAGCCACGCACCTCTGCTGTGCTATTATTTGTATTTGCCGCGTCGCCGCTCCACTGCGGGTTCAGCCCGCTAAGGACGGTGCGTGGTGGCGAGTCGACGCTGGGAAGGGCGAGCGCGGGCCGGTACACGGCCTGGCGCGTTGTGCCATTACGCGGAACGCCGCGTTACGCACACCGTGCACACCGGGTACTCCGGAGCGTCGCCACCAGCCTGGAAGGAGGTGCACATGCCGCAACAAGTCAAGTACGACCTCAACGTCATCCTCGACCCGAGCCTCAGCGAACAGCAGGTTCAGGCCGAGAAGGACGCCGTAACCCTCCAAGTGGAGCGCGCGGGAGGCGAGATCCTCGAACTGGACGAGTGGGGCCTGCGCCGCTTGGCCTACCCCATCCGCAAAGGTAGTGAGGGTTACTATCTCATCTTCCGTCTTCACCTAACCGGCGAGACGCCCAAGACGATCGAAGCCGCGCTGCGTCAGCGCGACAACGTCATGCGCGTGCTGGTCGTCCGGCAGCGTCCGGACTGGAGTACGAAGAAGGAGCCCAAGTCCGAAGGCAGAGCAGAAGCTGCAGCCTGAGGTCAAGAACCGTATGACGAGCAGTAGGAGAAGTACGTCATGGCACGTGGTTTGAACAACGTATACCTGATTGGCACGCTGGTGCAGGCGCCCGAGATGCGTTACACCCCAGGCGGGTTAGCCATCCTCGAGCTCAACCTCGCCGGTAACGACCACGTGACCGGCGACGACGGCGCACCGCGCGAACTCGCCTGGTACCACCGGGCGACCGTATTCGGCGCTCAGGCGGAGATCCTGTCGAACCAGCTCCAGGAAGGCACACCCGTCCTGGTGGAGGGTCGACTGAACTACCGCAACTGGGAGACGCCCGAGGGTCAGAAGCGCTCCGCGCTCGACATCAACGCCTCACGCGTGGACGTGCTCACTTACGGCGCTCGTGACGGTGAACCCACCGTCATCGACGCCCGCGGTCAGCACCGCCTGAAGGATGCCCTCAACCAGGTCATCATCGTCGGCAACCTCACGCGCGATGCCGAACTCCGCTACACCCCTTCCGGGGCGGCGGTGACCCGCTTCGGCGTGGCCGTCAACGAGCGGTTCCGTAGCCGGGCGGGTGAGGACCAGGAGCGCACTCACTTCGTGGACGTCACCGCCTGGCGCGAGCTGGCGGAATCCGCCGGCGAGCTCAAGCGTGGCGACGGCGTCTTCGTGATCGGCAGGCTCGTCAACGATTCTTGGACGGACAAAGAAGGCAACAGAAGGTTCACGACCAAGCTGGAAGCCCAGCGGGTCGAGTTCCTAACTCGCGGTCCCGGCAGCGGTGGAGCCGGAACCCGTCCCGAGCGTCAAGCTCCGGGCGCCCAGGCGAGCCCGTCGAAGTCGCAACTCGACATCGACGAAGAATTTCCACCAGAAGAGGACTTACCCTTCTAGATGGCTAGAGAAGCTAGAGGCGGCGATCGCCGCCGAGGACGCGGAGGTGGCCGTAGAGGCCGCCGCCCACGCGTATGCCCGTTCTGCACGGGTGAATACGAGATCATGGATTACCACGACGGGCGCATGCTCCGGCGGTTCATCTCCGATACCGCCAAGATCCTGCCCCGTCGCCGCACCGGTGTGTGTGCCAGGCATCAGCGTAGGCTCGCCACCACGATCAAGCGCGCGCGCATGCTCGCGATCATCCCGATCACCGAGAAGCTGGTGCGGAAGTGAACGTCATCCTGCTGGAACCCGTCGAGAAGTTGGGGGAAGCAGGCGACATCGTCCGCGTGAAGGACGGTTACGCTCGCAACTACCTCGTCCCGCAGGGTCTAGCGCTGCCGGCCACCAAGGCCAACGAAGCTGAGCTCCAGGCCCGCCTGTCTCAGCGCGCCAAGCAACTCTCCGAGCGCAAAGAGGACGCGGAGCGCCTCGCCGAACTCCTCGGCGACGCTCACATCGAGATCCTCGTGCGCGCCGGCGACGGTCGCATCTACGGCTCGGTCGGCAACCGCGACATCGCGGACGCCCTCAAGGCCACTTACGACGTCGAGATCGACCGCCGTAAGGTCATGCTCAGCGAGCCGATCAAGCTCACGGGCGAACACGTGGTGCCTTACCGCCCTCACCCGGAAGTGACGATCGACCTCAAGGTCCTCGTCCGCGGCGAAGAGAACGCGTAAGCCCCACCCTCAGTTCCACAGCGAAGAGTTCGGCCTGCCAGCGCATCGGCGGGCGGGCCCAACTCTTTCTCCCCTGTCAGCGCAGGCGCTCGACGCGTATCAGGTTGGTGGTGCCCCGCGTGCCGAACGGCACGCCCGCGGTGATCACGAAGCGGTCGCCCTCCGACAGGAGCCCCTCGTCATGGATGGCTTCCGTGGAGACGCGCACCATCTCGTCGGTGTCATGGATGTCCTCGCTCAGGTGCGGCACGACCCCCCAGACGATCATCATCTGACGCAGCGCACGCGGGTTCGGCGTGATGGCCAGGATGGGCGACCGGGGCCGGCACCGCGATACGCGGAGCGCGGTGTTACCGCTGGAGGTGAACGTGACGATGAGCTTGCCGCCTAGGTTGTAACTCATCTCCACCGCCGCGATGGCCACCGCGTCCGGCGTGCTGGCGTCGGTCTTGGGCATGGCGTCGCGGAACTTCTCGTGGAAGTCGTCGTCCGACTCGACGGTGCGGGCTATGCGGTCCATCATCTTCACGGCTTCGATGGGGTGCGAACCGACCGCGGTCTCAGCGGAGAGCATGACGGCGTCCGTGCCGTCGTAGATGGCGTTGGCCACGTCGGACGCCTCCGCCCGGGTGGGCGTGGGGTTCTGGATCATCGACTCCAGCATCTGCGTGGCGGTGACCACCGGCTTGCCGGCTAAGATGCACGCCCTGATGAGATCCTTCTGGATCAGCGGCACCCTCTCCGGCGCCATCTCCACCCCGAGGTCGCCGCGGGCGACCATGATGCCGTCGACTTCGGCGATGATCTCGTCGAACCGGTCCACGGCGCTGGGCTTCTCGATCTTCGCCATGAGCTTGGCGTTGGAGCCCGCGCGGGCCATGTAATGCCGGGCCAGGAGCAGGTCGTCGCGGTTGCGCACGAAGCTTATCGCCACCCAGTCGACGTCGAGCTCCGCCCCGAGCTTCAGGTCCTGCACGTCCTTGTCCGTGAGGGCGGGGATGCTGAGGGCCGCGTTGGGGATGTTGATGCCCTTGTTGTTGCTCAGCACGCCGCCGACCACGACCTCGGTCTGGATGGTGTCGCCCTCGAAGCCGACCGTCCGGAGGCTGAGGCGACCGTCGTCGAGCAGGAGGATGTCGCCCACCTTGACGTCGTTCACCAGACCCTTGTAGGTGACGCCCACACGCTGCTGATCACCGGGGCTGTCGTCGCCCGTGGTCAGATCGAAGCGCGCGCCCTCCTTCAGTGTGACCTTGTCCTTCTCGAAGCGGCCCACGCGGATCTTGGGACCCTGCAGGTCCTGCAGGATGCCGACGGGGATGCCGAACTCCTCGGACGCGGCGCGGATGTTGGTAACGGTCTGCCGGTGCAGCTCGTGGTCGCCGTGGGAGAAGTTGAGGCGGAAGACGTTCACCCCGGCCAGCAGCAGGCGGCCGATCATCTCCTTGGAGTCCGTGGCGGGCCCCAGCGTGGCCACGATGCGTGTGCGGCGGGTGGCTACTACCTGCGACGTGTTCATCGCTGCAGCGCTGCCTTCCCGAGGAAGCGGGCCGCGTCGCCGAGTTCCTGCTCGATCTGCAGCAGCCGGTTGTACTTGGCGGTGCGGTCGGAACGGCTCGCGGATCCGGTCTTGATCTGGCCCGCGTTGATGCCGACGGCCAGGTCCGCGATGAACGTGTCCTCCGTCTCACCGGAGCGGTGGCTGATCACGTTGCGGTAGCCGTAGGTCTTGGCCAGCTCGATGGCGTCCATGGCCTCCGTCAGGGTGCCGATCTGGTTGACCTTCACTAGGATGGCGTTGCCCACGTCCGCATCTATGCCGCGCTGCAGGCGCTGGCTGTTGGTGACGAACAGGTCGTCGCCCACGAGTTGGACGCGGTCGCCGATCCGGGCCGTGAGCTTCTCCCAGCCCGCCCAGTCGTCCTCGGCCAGCCCGTCCTCGATGGAGAGGATGGGGTAGGTGCTGACCCACTCCTCCCAGTAGTCGATCATGCCGTCGGTGTCGAGCACCTTGCCCTCGG
>CAZPWN010000050.1:0-13834 GCA_964590475.1 uncultured bacterium
GCCTTCGCGGGCGCACCGGCCTTGTCCGCGCCACCCTTGCGGCCGCTACGGCCGTTGCGGCTGTCCTCGGCCACCCCTTCCGCGACCCCCTGCATGGGGCTCTTGAGCACCTTCGGCGGGCGGGTGACTATCACGCGGTCCTCGGGCTCCACCTCCGGCATCTCCATGTCGGCCGGGATGAGGTCGATCTGCCGCTGCGTGGGGTTGGCGGCGAGTATCCGCACCTCCACCCTGTCGCCCAGGCGGTACTTCTTGCGGGTGTGCTTGCCCATGAGCATCAGGGAGTCCTCGAGGTAGAGGTAGTAGTCGTCCTCCAGGTGGCTCACGTGCATCAGGCCTTCGACGCCGTTGGGGAGCTCCAGGAACACCCCGAAGTTGGTGACGCCCACGATGATGCCGGTGAAGACCGTGCCGATCTCGTCCTTGGCCCAGCGGGCGTGGAAGTAGCGCGTGAGGTCGCGTTCGGCGTCCTCGGCCACGCGTTCACGCACGCTGATGTGCTCGGCCAGCACCGGGAAGTCCGTGCGCATGCGCTCCTTGAGCGTGGGCGAGAGGCGGTGCTGCAGCATGCCGCGCACCACGCGGTGCACCACCAGGTCGGGGTAGCGGCGGATGGGGCTGGTGAAGTGGAGGTAGCTCTTGAAGGCCAGGCCGAAGTGCCCCAGGTCCTCCGCCGAGTACTTGGCCTGCTTGAGGCTGCGCAGCAGCAGGGTGCTGACCAGCTGCGCTTCGGGCTTGCCGGCGGCCTGCCGCAGGATGTTCTGCAGGTCCTGGGGGCCCGTATGTTCGAGGTCGAGCGTGTAGCCGAGCTTGCTCAGCGCCTTCTGGAGCGCCGCTATCTTCTCGTCGCTCGGATCCTCGTGGATCCGGTAGAGCGCGGGGATGTCGCGCCGGGTGAGCTCCTGCGCCACGAGGCGGTTGGCGAGGAGCATGAGCTCCTCGATCATCTGCCGCGCCTCGTCCGAGCGGATGGGTGTCACGTGCAGCGTGCCCTCATCGTCCACGTCGACCTTGGCCTCGGTGAAGTGGAAGTCGAGCGCGCCGGCGCCGAGCCGCGCCTTGCGCAGGTCCTGCGTGAGGTTGAGCAGCACCTTGACGTCGCGCTCCAGCTTGCGCTTGCCTTGAGGCAAGCGGCCGCCGTCCGAGAACTCCTGCACCTGCTCGTAAGTCAGGCGCGCGTCGGACTCGATGACCGTCTCCTTGAGCTTGAAGCTCTTCACCTCGCCGGTGCGGGTGATGTCCACGAACACGGAGAGCGCCAGGCGAGCCTGGCCCTCCTCCAGCGAGCAGATGCCGTTGGAGAGCTCCTCTGGGAGCATGGGCAAGACCTTGCCGGGCAGGTAGACGCTCGTGGCGCGCTCCACGGCCTCCTCGTCGAGCGAGGTGCCTTCCGCCACGTAGTAACTGACGTCCGCGATGTGGATACCAACGCGGAGGAGCCCGCCTGCCGTGCTGTCGAGCCGCTCCACGGAGATGGCGTCGTCGAAGTCCTTGGCGTCCTCGCCGTCCACCGTCATGGTGTTGATCTTGCGGTAGTCGGTGCGGCCGCCCATCATCTCGGAGGTCACGTGGTCCGGTACCGCCTTGGCCTCCGCCATGGTGTCGGCGTCGAACTCGGCCTTGAGGCCGTGCTTCACGATCACGGCGCGGGTTTCGACTTCCGGGTCGTCGCTTTCGCCGAGGAACTCGACCACCTCGCCGAACGGCTCCTTCTCGCCGGAGACCTCGGGCCACACCATGCGCACCACGATGCGGGAGCCGCCCTCCAGCTTGCCCACGGATTCGGGGGTGAGCAGGATGCGTTCGCGCAGGCGCACGCTGTCGGGCCGCAGTATGGCGTAACCGCGCGCGTACTCGAGCGTGCCGACCACCTGTTGGTAGCCGCGCTCCACTATGCGTACGATCTCGCCGCTCTGGCGGTCGTCGTCGCCCCGCTGCGGGCTGGGGCGAGCGATCACCCGGTCGGTGTCCCAGGCGCCGCCTAAGCGGTCGGCCGGGATGAATAGGTCCTTGCCACCCGCGTCGGGTATGACGAAGCCGTAGCCGCCGGAAGCCACCTGGAGCTTGCCCACGATGAGGTTCATCTCCTCGGGCAGCCCGTAGGTGCGGCGCCTGGTGCGTACCAGCTCGCCGCGGTCCACGAGGTCGGTCAGCAGGTCGCGGAGGGTGCCGCGGTCGTCCAGCTTCAGTCGTCTCTGGATGTCTTGCACATGCCAGGGGCGCTCCGGATGATCATGGAAGAAGCGCAGCACCTGTTCGGTATCGATATCAGCCATCTGGCCAAGTGTAGCGTGCCAACCCACTATGGACCGCGTGACAAGCCCCACGTGCCGCGCAGGAGCACCTGGAACGCCCAGCGCGGCCGGGCGCAGGGGTCCTCAACCCACCCGCAGGGTCTCGCTCTCCGCCAGCGCAGTCAGGGCGCTCAGCGCCGGTGAGGGCGCGAACTCCTGCAGCGCGGCCAGCGCCGCTTCGGCCTCCCGGCCTATCTCCGCGCGCGCCTTCAGGTGAGCGTCATGCTCGTGTACCAGCTCGATCATCCGCTCCACGTCGCCGGACCTCGCGGCACGCCTCTCCAGGATGTGGCGAGCCTCCACTAGGTCGTGGTCGAGGATCAGCACCAGCACCGGGTAGGTGGCCTTGCCCTCCCGCAGGTCGCCGCCGACCGGCTTGCCGAGCCGCTCCGCGCTGCCGAGCAGGTCCAGGTAGTCGTCCTGCATCTGGAACGCCCGGCCGTAAGCCAGCGCGTAATCGCGCAGGGCGCTCACCTGCCCCTCGCTGGCGCCCGCCAGCAGCGCCACGCCCTCGCAGGCGGCCGCCATGAGGGCGGCGGTCTTGCCTTCGATGACGCGGCGGTAGTTCTCGTACGAGTAATCGGTAAGGGAGGCGACCTGGAACTGCAGGACCTCGCCCTCGCAGATGGCGGCCGCGGTCTGCGACATCAGGTGCGTGAAGTGGGCGCTGCCCGTGCGGGCGAGGAGCCCCAGCACGCGCGCCAACATGAAATCGCCCGACATGACGCTCACGACGTTGCCGTAGCGCTTGAAGGCGGCTTCGCTGCCGCGGCGGGTGTCCGCGTCGTCGATCAGGTCGTCATGCAGGAGGGAGGCGGAGTGAAGCAGTTCGACCGCCAGCGCCACCTGCATGGTGGCCTCCTCGTCGGCCGCCAGGAGCTTGCCGGTGAGGAACGCCAGGCTGGGCCTCAGGCGTTTGCCGCCAGCCGCAACCAGGTCCTCGCCGATTGCCTCGATGAACGCCACGTTGGAGGTGAGTTCTCCGGGGAGCCGCTCCTCGAAGCGCCGCAGGTCGGCCGCGATCAGGTCGAACATACCGGTCAACTATACCTACTGCCCGGGTAGCCCCACCGCGGCCATTACGCGCTGACGAGCGGACCCGCTCAGTCTCTCGGGTGCAGGTAGTACGCCAGGCGCTTGAGGCCCGCCACGAAGTCGATGGACTCCACGCGCACGCCGCCTGGCACCTTGAGCACGGTGGGCGTGAAGTTGAGGATGCCGCGTATGCCGGCCTCCACCAGGGTCTCCGCCGCCGGCTGCGCCGCGGCGACGGGTACCGTCAGGAAGGCTATGTCCAGCCGGCGCTCCTTCACGCGCTGCTCGAGTTCACTCATGTGGTACACGGGCAGCTCGCCGAACTCCTTGCCGACCTTCTGGGCGTCGGTGTCGAAGCCGCAGCAGAGGCGGAAGTTGTAGTTCTGGAAGTACGGGTAATCCACCAGCGCCTGGCCGAGCCTGCCCATCCCCACTATCGCCACGTTCCAGTCGCGCGTCAGCCCCAACAGGGCGTTCAGTTCACGCCGCAGGATGGCCACCGTGTAACCGCGGCCCCGGGTGCCGCTGGCCTCCGCGTGCACCAGGTCCTTGCGCACTTGGTGCGCCGATACGTGGGATGCGGCCCCGAGCTCCTCGGAAGTCACGTAATCGACGCCGCTCTGCTCCAGGTTGGTGAGCACGCGCAGGTAGCCCACCAGTCGGCTGATGGTGACCGACGGGATCTGTTTAGGCATGACGGTGCCTTGTTTCGCTGCCTGGCTCACCGCTCATGCTAGAGACCGCGTGCGAAGTTCTCGATACCCTCTGCAGCCAGCGTGCTCTGGGCTTCGGTGAGCGATCCACCCTGGTACGGACCCACGAGGAGCTTGAGGAGCTGACCCTCCTGCACTTCGGTGACGGTGAAGCCGAGGCCTTCCAGGCGGTCACGCTGCGGCATGGAGCTCTCGCGGTTGGCGTAGGCGCCCACCTGCAGGTAACGCCCCGAGGCCGAGGCTGCCGGCGCCTGGGCGCCGCTGGTGCTGGCCGTGCTGCTGGAGGCGGTGGTGCTGCTGGTGCCGGGGGCGGCGCCCGGCGCCGTACCCGCCGTGGCCGGGGTATCGCCCGGCTCCGGTTCGTAGCGGTACACGGTGGGATCGATCACGCCGAAGGTGCCGTCGACCTGGTCCGCCACGCGCCGCGCTTCCGAGTCGGTGGCGTAGGGCCCGAGGAGGACGATGGTGAGGTTGCCCTGCGTGCCCAGCAGTACCGGGTAACCGGCGCCCTGGAACTGCTGCCCGAGGCGCTGCGCGTTCTCCTCGTTGCCGAAGGCGCCTACCGACACGCGGTAGGAGACCTCGTCGGCGTCGGCGCTGGCCGCTGCCGGAGCGGCCCCACTCGGCGGGGTGCTGGCCGCGCTGCTGCTGGGAGTGGAGGGGCTGGTGGCGCTGGGCGCGGCGGGGCTGGCGGTGCCGGCGGAGCTGGGCTGGGAGCCGGCCGGTGGCAGCGCGGTCACGCCTCCACTGGGGTCCGGCTGAGCGGCGCTTTCGCCCGCGGCCGGCTCGGTGCCAGCCGTAGAGCCGGCTCCGGCGTCCGTGCCCGTGCTGGTACCCGCGCCGCTCGCCGTGCCGGAGGGCGGCAGGACGGCGATGCCCTGGTCGGTGCCGGCGCCCGCAGGAGTGCCGGTGGTGCCCGTAGAGGTGTCACTCCCCGGCTGGGCGTCCGTGGCCGGGCCGGTTCCGGTGGTGCCCGTGGCTTCTCCGCCGGCGGCGCCTGGCTGGGTGGAGCCCGGCTGGGTGGGCGTGGCGCCCTGTGTGCTGCTCTGCGTGGAGGGGGTGGTTATGGGTGTGGAGGGCGTGCTGCCGCCGCTGCCTTGCCCGAACGGGAAGAACGAGCCACCGGATATCAGGGTGGCGATTATTCCGGCGATAACGGCCACTAGGGCTACGCCGATCAGCAAGTCGGGCCAGTTGCGCCTAAGCCAGTCCATGAATCCCATTCTAAGGCTTGCGCCTCGTAATTGGTCCAACCTCGGTTCCCGGGCGGCGGTTCGGACCGCCGGGGAACCGAGGGGTAGAGGTTAGAGGTAGGTGGTGATGGCCGTGCAGGCGGGCTGGTAACCGCCCTCGCAGGCGCCGACCCAGGCGTCGCGGGCTCCGCCGCGGCGGTCCTGCGAGAAGAGCGCCCAGCCCAGGTTGTAGAGGCTCTCGTTGTCGGCCGGGTTCTGATCCACCAGCAGCTCGTAGACGGTCTGCGCCTCGGAGTAGCGCTGGGCGGCCAGGTAGCCGGCGCCCAGGTTCACGCGCGACTCGACGCTGTTGGGGTTGAGCTGCACGGCCCGCTCGAAGTTGCGGACGGCGGCGCCGTAGTCGCCCAGCTGGTAGGCGGCCAGGCCGCTCCACAGCTGCACCTGCGCTTCGTTGGGGCGCGCTTCGAGCACCTGACGCAGCTCCAGGTCGGCGGCGGTGTAGTCGCCGGCGCGGTAGTGGGCGCGCCCGGCGATGAAGCGGGCCTCGGTGAGGAGCGCCGGGTCGGACAGGCGGCGGATGGCCTCCTGCGCGTTGCTCAGTGCGGCCTCGTTCTGGCCGAGCAGGTCGTTGGCGCTGGCGAGCGCGAGGTAGACCTCGGCGTTCTCGCCGCCGAGCTGCTGAGCGCGCTGGAGCGGCTCGAGAGCAGCCCGGGTCTGACCGCTCTCCAGGTAGCTGACGCCCAGGTTGTACTGCGCCTCCCACGAGGAGGAGTCGATGGCCACGGCGCGCTCGAACGATTCGGTGCCCTGGGCGTCGCGGCCCAAGCTGCGCTGCAGCGTGCCGAGCTTGACGAGGATGTTGGCCTGAGCGGCCGTGTCGTTCATGGCCTCGGCCTTCTGCAGGGCGCGCTCGAGCGACCAGATGGCGTAATCGATCTGGCCCTGGCTCACGTAGATGTCCGACACGAGCGAGCTAACGCGGTGGTCGCGGCTCCCGTCTTCCAGCTCGGTCAGCTCCGGCAGAGCCTCGAGCCCGCGGCCCGCCTTCTGGAGGGCCTGGCCGCGCCTGAGGATGTACTCGGCGTTGGCTGGCTCCAGTTCGAGGGCCTCGGCGTAGGCATCGGCGGCTTCGCCCCAGTTCTCGGTCAGTTCGAGCTGGCCGGCCAGGCCGAGGAGCGCCTGCACGCGGTCTTCCGCGGCGGCTTCGGGCTCCGCCTGCTCGAGCGCAGCGCGGAAGGCCTCGGCGGCATCGGCGGGGCGGCGCAGCCGCGCCAGTGTCACGGCGCGGTTGAAGTGGCCGTCGAAGCGCTCGGGGTAGAGGCGGGTGACTTCGTTGAACTCGAATAGGGCGGCCTGGTAGTCGCCTCTGGAGAACTGGGTTATGCCGAGGCCGTAATGGGCGTCGCCCGAACGGTAGTCGAGCGCGATGGCTTCGAGGAAGCTCTCGCGCGCCTGGTCGTACTCACCCTGTTCGTACTGGGCGTTCCCCAACGCCACCCAGGCGGTGACGCTGCCGGGATCGGCCTCGACCTCTGCGCGTAGCTGGGCCAGCGACGACTGCCCCCATGCCGGCGAGAGCAGGAGAACGGCAGCTAGAACGGCGAGGACCGCCTTGCTGCTCCACCTGCGATTACCTAGAACCATTCCAGCCTCCAGATCGCGGTGCCATACGCCGGGACGACCGAGAACCAAACCGGGTAGTCGTGTGCAGCGTGTGCTACGCGAGAATCGGTGCCAAGTGTATACCGGGCCGCTAGTTACGACATGTGAAAAGCAATACCCGAAGCTGCCGCTGACAACGGCAACTACGCCGTGCTGGAGGCGCCCTGCAACGCCAGCTGGCCGCAGGCTGCGCCCGCGTCGCGGCCGCGGCTGAACCGCACCGAGACGCTCACACCGGCCTGCTTGAGGATGCTCTCGAACTGCGTGAGGCGGTTCCGGGGCGTGCCGCTGAAGCCCGAATCCGTCCACGGGTTGAAGGGGATGAGGTTCACGTGGCTGTTGAGGTTCTTGAGGAGCCGAGCCAGCTCCCGCGCCTGCCAGGCGTGGTCGTTGACGCCGTCCAGCATGGTGTATTCGATGGTAATGCGCCGCCCGATCTTCTCCTGCCACTCGTGCAGCGAGGCCATTATCTCGGGCACCGGCTGCGCGTGGGCGGTGGGGATGATCCTCGCCCGGGTCTCCTGGTCGGGTGCGTGCAGGCTCACGGCCAGCACCAGCGGCAGCCCCTCCCCCATCAGCTTGCGGATGCGGTTGGGTAGCCCCACGGTGGAGAGCGTGATGCGTCTTGGCGACATGTCGAGCGCCTGCGGGTCGATGAGGGTGCGGATGGCGCCCACGGCGTTGTCGTAGTTGAGGAGGGCCTCGCCCATGCCCATGAGCACCACGTTGCGGATGCTGGTGGGGTCGATGCCCTCGAGGCGCGCCACGGCCACGAGCTGCGCCACGATCTCGCCCCGCGAGAGGTTGCGCCCGAACCCCATGGCGCCGGTGGCGCAGAAGGCGCAGCCCGCCGGGCAGCCGACCATGGAGCTGATGCAGACGGTGCGGCGACCGGCGTACGGCATGTAGACGGCCTCGGTCTGCTTGCCGTCGGGCAGCGTGAACAGGTAGCGCACGGAGCCGTCGTAGGAGGCGAAGCGCTCGGCGCGCACGAACGGGTCCACGCGGTACGCCTCGGCCAGCTCCTCGCGCATGGCGGCGGGCACGTTGGTCATGGCCGTGAAATCGTCGACCGCCTGCCGGTAGAGCCAGTCGGCCAGCTGCGTGCGCCTGAAGCCGGGTTGGCCCTCCGGCAGCGGCAGCCGCGCCACCTCGTAGTCGTACAGGTTGGGCCTGTCGTCCGCGGGCAGGTTCAGGGCCATGGGCAGCTGCTGGGTCGGCTGGTCGGGTATCTCCGTGCTCACGCTAGGAGGTTACCGCTGTTGGGCCGGGGTAACATGCCCGTGACCGACATCCTGTGGAGCCTACCGCTTGGAGGTCCGATGCTCAGCCGCAAACTCAAGACGATAGGCATGGTGCTGGCGGGCGGCAAGGGCTCACGCCTGCACCCGCTCACCTGGAAACGCACCAAGCCTTCGGTGCCTTTCGGCAGCAAGTACCGCATCATCGATTTCGCTCTCAACAACATGATCAACTCCGGCGTGTACGGCATCTACGTGCTCACGCAGTTCAAGGCGCAGTCGCTCACGGAGCACATCCAGCGGCACTGGCGCTTCGGCACGTTCCTGGACGATCACTTCATCACCCTCGCCCCGGCACAGATGTACCTCTACGAGGAGCTCGGCTCCGAGTGGTACCGCGGCACGGCGGACGCCATCTACCAGAACCTCCACCTGGTGGACAACAACCGGGCGGACCTGGTGGCCATCTTCTCGGGCGACCACATCTACAAGATGGACATCGGCCACATGATCGAGTACCACCTGGACAACGACGCGGACGTTACGGTCTCCGCCTACCCCACGCCGGTGGAGGACGGGCGGCGCTTCGGGGTCCTGCAGATAGACCGCGACTGGCGCATCACCGAGTTCCAGGAGAAGCCGGCCAACCCCAACCCGATCCCGGGCCGGCCCTCGCACTGCCTGGCCAGCATGGGCAACTACGTGTTCAAGACCGAGGCCCTCATGCAGATGCTGCAGGAGGACGCCGCCGTGAAGCTGTCGGAGCACGACTTCGGCAAGGACGTGCTGCCGCGCGCCCTGCAAGAGGGCCGCCGGCTGTTCGCCTACGACTTCGCGCGCAACCCCATCCCCGGCCAGGAGGGCCCCAACACCTACTGGCGCGACGTGGGCACGCTCGACTCCTACTGGGAGGCGAGCCTCGACCTGGTGGAGGTGGAGCCGGAGTTCGACCTCTACAACGAGGAGTGGCCGCTCCGCACCTCCGCCGAGTTCTCGGCGCCGGCCAAGTTCGTGCACGAGGAGGAGGGACGGCGCGGGCAGGCGTTCAACTCGCTCCTGGCGGGTGGGGTCATCGTCTCGGGCGCCACGCTCCGGCGCACCCTGGCCTTCCGGCGCGTGCGGGTGAACTCCTACGCGGAGGTGGAGAACTCCGTGCTGCTCGACAACGTCCAGATCGGCAGGCGCGCGGTGGTGCGCAACGCGATCATCGACAAGAACGTCGAGGTGCCCGAGGGCGAGCAGGTCGGCGTGGACCTGGAGCAGGACCGCGCACGGGGCATGACGGTGAGCCCGAACGGCGTGGTGACCATCCCCAAGGGCTTCAAGTTCGACTAGGCGCCGCGTCGCCGACGTTAGGCAGCCACGTACGTACCTGGGAAGAACGTGAAGGGGCATTAACCTCTAGTTCCGTCCTATACAGGCGCGGCTCATGGAGCGGTGATACCCTTCTATGGATAGGTTCGGGGAAGCGCGCACGCGCTGCTTTCGTACATCCCGCGCCACCAAGCGCTGCCTGGACCCTGGAGGCCTTCGTTGAGACGATCGTTCAACCCCTGGCTGGTCGTGATGCTGCTGATACTCGGCATCTTCGTCTTCAACCAGTTCAACTCGAACGGCGCCACCCGCGACATAAACTACTCCACCTTCACGGAGTTAGTGGAAGACGGCAAGGTCGCGAGCGTGGTGGTGGACCGTAGTAGCGGCGTCATCACCGGCGACCTGACCACCGAGACCCAAGTAACCATCCAAGGGGAGCCGCAGACGATCCGCAGCTTCCGCACCACCGCCATCCTCACGGACTCCCTGCTCGAGGAGATGCGCGGCAGCATCACCGCTGTAACCATCCGCAACCCGCCCCAGTGGACGGGCCTGCTCCTCACGTTCCTGCCCATCCTGGTACTCATAGCCTTCTTCTGGTTCGTGTTCATGCGCGCCCAGGGCGGCCCGAACCAGGTCATGCAGTTCGGCCAGTCCAAGGCCAAGACGTTCGGCCGCGAGAACAAGGTCACCACCACCTTCACGGACGTCGCGGGCCACAAAGAGGCCAAGCAGGAGCTCATCGAGGTCGTCGACTTCCTGAAGACCCCGCAGAAGTACCTGCGTATCGGTGCGGAGATCCCCAAGGGCGTGCTGTTGGTGGGCCCCCCGGGTACGGGTAAGACGCTCCTCGCGCGCGCGGTGGCCGGCGAGGCCGGCGTGCCGTTCCTCACCGTTTCCGCCTCCGAGTTCATGGAGATGTTCGTGGGCGTGGGCGCCAGCCGCGTACGCAGCCTCTTCGAGGAGGCGCGCAAGTCGGCGCCGTCCATCATCTTCATCGACGAGCTCGACTCCATCGGCCGCCGCCGCGGCGCCGGCATAGGGGGCGGGCACGACGAGCGCGAGCAGACCCTCAACCAGATCCTCTCCGAGATGGACGGCTTCGAGAAGGACACTTCAGTCATCATCATCGCGGCCACCAACCGGCCGGACATCCTGGACCCGGCGCTCCTGCGTCCCGGCCGCTTCGACCGTCAGGTCACCATCGGCCTCCCCACGCAGAAGGAGCGCACGGAGATCCTCAAGGTGCACGTGCGCAACAAGCCCGTGTCCGACGACGTGGATCTGGTCCGCCTGGCGGAAGCCACCCCGGCCTTCTCCGGCGCCGACCTCGAGAACCTCACCAACGAGGCCGCCCTGATCGCGGCCCGCAACAACAAGCAGATCATCAGCTGGGCGGACGTCAACGAGGCGCTGGACCGCATCACGCTGGGCCTCAGGCGCGGCAGCCTGGTGCCCACCGAGGAGGAGCGGCGCAACCTCGCGTACCACGAGTCCGGTCACGCGGTGGCCTACGCCGCGCAACCCCTGCTGGGCGACATCCGCAAGGTCACGATCATGCCCCGCGGCGGAGCGGGCGGCTTCATGGCGCCCCTCTCCAAGGAGGAGATGTTCTACGACGTGGACCGCTTCCGCTCGCAGTTGCGGGTGGCCTTCGCGGGCCGCGTGGCGGAGAAGAAGATCACCGGCACCATCTCGTCGGGCGCCAGCAACGACCTGAAGCAGGCCACCGAGATGGCCAAGCAGATGGTGCTGGACTTGGGCATGGGCAGCCGCGAGTACGTGGCTTGGGGCTCCGACCAGGGCCCTATCTTCCTCGGCGGCGAGATCTCGCGCCGCAAGGACTTCTCCGAGGAGACGGCGCGCGAGCTGGAGGAGGAAGTGAACGAGATCCTCCAGAGCGGCTACAAGGAGACCGAAGAGCTGATCGAGCAGAACTGGGTGACGGTGGAGGCCGTGGCCGAGGCCCTGCTGGAGCGCGAGACGATCGACGGCAAGCTCATCCACCAGGCGCATCAGATGGCGCTGGAGGGCAAGGGCGCCGCCGAGATCAAAGAATGGATCATCGCCTCCGCCGACGCGTGGGAGCGCCGCATCCAGGAGCTCGAGGAACGCGAGCGGCAGGCGGTACAGGAGCGCGAGAAGCAGCAGGCGGCGGAGCACGGACGGCACGGCCCCCTGGAGCCCCGCCCTGAGCCACGCACGGCCGGCGAATCCGGCGACTGACCGCCTACTACCCTCCTACCTTCGCGGGCTAGTAGCCTAAGGGCGCCATGTCGCTTATAGATGGGCGCTACGAAGTGATCGCGGAGCAGCCCCTGGGTGGGGGCTGCACGCAGTTCCGCGCCACCGCCCCGGACGGCACACCGCTACGTATCGAGTGGTTCGATCTGCCGGAGGGGCGCGAGGGCGAGTTCGAGCGCTACAGAAGACTCCTGAAGCAACTGAAGAGGTCCGGCCACGCCGCCTTGCACGACGTGGTGTCGCGGCCGGGCGCCCACTACGTGGCGTGGCTCACTCCGCCGGACGGCGCCAACCCGGCGCGGGAGGCGGACGTGGCCGCGGCGCTGGAAGCGCACGGCTACGACACCGACTCCGCGGAGATCCTCAAACCCAACGGCCGGGCGGCCAGACCCCAGCTATACGGCCTGCCCTTCGGCGGCGCGGCTCACCCGCCGGACCCCACCCCTGCCGAGGCCGAACCCGCACGGCCCCTGCGGCACGTGGACGCGCCGCCACTGCAGTGGCTGGAGCGCCTCTCCTCCACCGCCCTGGGCTGGAGCATCAGCGGTCTACTGCTGGTGGCCGCAATCATGCTGACCGTGGCGGCGGCGCGCTCCGGCGGCGTGGACCGCTTGGTGATCGTGCCCGACCTGGTGGGCCAGCCGGCGCAGAGCGCCGCCGACGCCCTGACGGACATGGCGCTGGCGGTGGTGCCGGTGGCGGTGGGCTCCAACGAACCCGTGGGCACCGTGCTCGCCCTGGAGCCGGCGCCGGGGGCTGAACTGCGGCCCGGCCGGCAGATCAGGCTGAGTTACGCACTGCCGCCCGGGCAGGCGGCGCCGACCGAGGTGCCGGACCTGATCGGCACGGTCTACCCGGGCGCCGCGGCGCAGGCGCTGGAGGGGGCCGGCCTACGGGTGGGCGAGGTGGCGCGCGTGCACGCCCCGCAGGCGGCGGGCACCGTGGTGGCGCAGGGGGCGGACGTCGGTGCTCGCATAGGCAGCGGTGAACGCGTGGACCTGGTGGTGAGCCTGGGCCCCACGGAGCAGCAGACCTTCCTGCCCGACCTGGTGGGCCTCAGCGTGGAGGACGCCAGGGCGCTGGCCCAGGTCTCCGGCATCGCCGAGGACCGGATCCTGGTGGACGAGGTGTCGGCGCCCAACGGATTCTCTGGGCAGGTGCTGAGCCAGTCGCTGGCCCCCTACGTGCCCGTGGCCGCGGAGGAAGCCGTGCTGCGCCTGGTGGTGCAAGTGAGCACCGCGGGCGCCGCGAGCGGCGGCGCACCGGACGTGGTGGGCATGCCGCTGGCAGAGGCGCAGCGGGCCGCCTCCGGCTGGAACGTGAGCGTTGCGACCCTGGCCAACCCGGGGCTTCCCGAGGGCGTGGTGGCGCAGACGCCGCCGCCCGGGCAGGCGGGCGAGGGCAACGCCCTGGCTTTGCTCGTGAACGCTCACCCGGTGCCGCTCAGCCTGGACGGGGTCCGGGCGGTGGTGCGCGAGCCGCAGCTGAGGGAGGTGGCGTACGCCTGGACGATCTTCCCGGGCATCCGCACGCAGGAGGCCGAGGTGTGGGCCACGGACATCGAGGGTGAGCGCACGTTGGTGGAAGAGACCGAGGTGACGGGCGGCCAGATCTTCCGCGGCACGTGGCGCACGAACGCCCCGGGACCGATCCGCCTGGAGCTCTACCTCGCAGGTGCCCCCTACGGGCAGCCTCTCCTGGTACCCTAGTCGCTCCGGCACGCCGGGCTCCGGCCCGGCGGGGTTATAGTTGCGTTTGGCAAATCGGCCGCTGCCTATGAAGAACGCGCGCTAGCGTGCTCCCGGCAGCGCACCTCGCAGTGATTTTTCGCCAGAGACTCATGGGATAAGGGGACAAGTGTTTAAGACTTTCAGGGACCTGGCCAAGTACGTTGGGAGGCACCGCAGGGCGTTCGCCATCGGCTCGGTGCTGATCCTCGCCAACGGCTACTTATCGACACTGATACCGCTCATCCCGGGCCGGGTGATCGACGGCATGAGCACCGGAACCATGGACATGCAGGGCCTCCTCCTTCAGGTGGCACTCCTCATCGGCGTGGCCACCATCGCCGGTGGTGCCATGGTCATGACGCGCCGCCTGGTCCTGGGCGCCAGCTGGGACATGCAGTTCGAGAT
>CAZPWN010000051.1:0-10083 GCA_964590475.1 uncultured bacterium
TTGGTGTAGCCGTAGATGACGTCCTCGCCGAAGAAGAGGCGCACGCCGGCGCCGAACTGGATGCCGCTGGTTGCTTCCTCCACCCGGCCGTCGATGGTGCGTAGCGCGCGCCGGCGCCACCGCTCCACGTAGACCTCGGCGAAGTCGGCACCCGCCTTACGGCCCTGGTCTAGCAGGGCGCTGTAGCTGTCGGTACTGAGCATGGGTTGATGCTATCAGTCCCGAGCTAGCGAGATGGTCATCTATTTCGGCGTTTGCCGATGATGGATGCTGCAGCCCCGGCGCCCGCGAGCCGCCGTAGCATGAGGCATGCAGATACGGCAGCCCGACGACCCCCGGCGTACCGAAGGGGTGGGCACGCACAGCGTCGACGACCTGGAGGAGCTGCTCAGAGGCGGCCGCAGCGTGGTGCTGAGCGGCGCCGGGCTCAGCACCGAGTCCGGCATCCCCGACTACCGTAGCGGTGATCGTCCGGGCCCCCCTCGCACGCCCATGAGCTACCAGCAGTTCGTGGGCGACGCCGCCATGCGGCAGCGCTACTGGGCCCGCAGCACGCTCGGCTGGCTCGCCATGGGCGCGCGCAAGCCGAACGCGGGGCACCGCGCCGTGGCCAGGCTGGAGCGCGCGGGCGTGGTGAACGGGGTCATAACGCAGAACGTCGACGGCCTGCACCAAGCCGCAGGCAGCCGGGTGGTGGTGGAGCTGCACGGCTCCCTGGCGCAGGTGGTGTGCCTCAGGTGCGGCCGCAAGGAGCGGCGCGACTCGCTGCAGCTGCGCATGGAGGGCCTCAACCCCGACCTGCTGCACGCCGAGGTCGAGATCCTTCCCGACGGCGACGCCAACCTGCCGGACTCGCTGGTGGAGGGCTTCAGGGTGCCGAGCTGCCTGCACTGCGGCGGCGTGCTGAAGGCCGACGTGGTCTTCTTCGGCGAGAACGTGCCGCGCGCCCGCGTCGAGCGCGCCTTCGGGCTACTGGCCGAGGCCGACTCGGTGCTGGTGCTCGGCTCCTCGCTGGCCGTGCGCTCCGGCTACCGCTTCGTGGTGGCCGCCAAGGAGGCGGGCAAGCGCGTGGCTATCGTCAACCGCGGCCCCACCCGCGGCGACGCGGACGCCGACGTGCGGGTGGAGGGCCGGCTCGGCGAGACGCTGCCCGAGCTGGCGCGCCGGCTGGCGGGGTAGCCCGGCTGGTTGGTCGGGGCATCCCCGCCACGCCCTGCCGCTTGTCGTTCGGCGCAAGGCGTAGTCGGCGTTTACCGGTTACTCGTTGGCCTCGATCCGCACCACGTTGGAGACCACCGTCAGGTCGCCGTCGTGCACGGGCGTGGCCAGCTCGCCCCGCGCTGCCAGCAGCGCCTCTCCCTCCTGCGGCAGTCCGGGCGTGAAGTCCACGATGGTCAGGTCGAACGCCTGCCCGGCGGGCAGCGCCAGGGTGACCTCGAGGCCGCTGCACGAGCGCCCGTGGCAGTAGAAGGAGTCGTTCTGCCCCGGAGGCGGCGCCGGGTAGTCGATCGTGTTGCCCGTGCCCGGCAGGTCGACGCTGCTCAGGCCCACCGAGCGCGGCACGTTCAGCGTCATCATGTGCGCCTCTCGCTCCGACACCAGCCGCAGCGTGAGCAGCCGTTCGGTGCCCGTTACCGCGTCCGTGACTACCTCGACGCTCGGCGCGGGCAGGTCCAGCTGGGGGGCAGGTCCGGCGGCGAAGCGGCCGGGGACGCCCGGGACGGAGAGGGCGTCGCCGCTGAAGCCGCCAGCTTCGGCCACCGCGGGCGGGATGGCGTCCGTGGAGCCGGCGGTGGTCGCCCAGCGGCCCACCCGCGCGGCGCCGTTCTGCGCGTCCAGCACGTAGAAGAGGCCCAGGTGCTGCGGCTTCTCCGCGCTGTACGTGGGTACGCGCGTCGACCAGACCACACTGCCCACCAGGGCGAGTAGCGCCAGCAGCAGCACCGCGCCGCGGGCCGGTCCGCCGCCGGGCGGCACCGCTAGCAGCGGCGCCAAGGAGGTGACGGCGAGCGCCATGAGCAGGCTGATGGCCATGCTCAGCTCGAAGCCGAGCCCGAGTTCGAGGGTGTAGAGCAGGTTGACGGTCACGTAAGCCGCGGCGAAGACGGTGAGCATGCTCAGCAGAACCGGCAGCCAGCCGATCGTGAGCCCCCGCCGCGCCGGCAGGCCCACCCCGAACAGCGAGAGCAGGGCGTAGACCACGGTGGCCACGAGCGTGGGCAGGAGGGGGGTGATGCTCGTGCCCGGCAGCAGCAGCGCGGCGGCCAGCGAGATGGCGGACCACCATAGCCACACGGCCGCCGCCATGCCCCAGAACCCGGCGCGGCGCGCCGCCAGGGAGGCGAAGAGGAGGAAGCCCACCGCTCCCGCCGCCCACACCGCCGCCCGCGTCGGCACGGGGAAGGCGAACCACGGCTCCGCGGAGCCGGTCAGCAGGCGGATGATCTCCGCCGCGCCGTAGCCGAGCCCGGCGGCCGCCGCCAGCCCCACGAGCGTGGCCAGCAGCGCCAGCAGCAGGCCGCCCATGTCGATGGCGCCGGAGCCCAGGAGGGCGAGGATTATCAGCAGCCACAGCACGAGAGCGCCGCCCGCCAGCCACACCGCCCAGCCGGACGGGGCGTGCAGCACCGTGCCCGGGTAGACGTCCTGGTAGATGGCGTTGCCGCCGGGCATGGCCGAGAGGTCGGCATTGCCGAACGCGCGCACGGCGGCCAGCACGTTCTCGCCCTGGTGCTGGAACGAGTCGAGGCTCAGGTGCTCCAGGTCGTCGTTGGGGGTGTGATAGCGCTGCACGTGCTCCACGTAGGCGAAGTTGATGCCCGGCACGCCCGCCTCCAGGTAGACGCTCAGGTCCGTGTCGTTGGGCAGCAGGCGGTAGACCTCGTAGAGCAGCGAGCTGGTGACCGGCCGCGGGGCCGCCTGCGCGAAGCGCTCGATGAGCCAGGCGTTGCCCGGGCTGGTCTGGAACAGCAGGCTCTCCCCGCCCGTGCCCCGCGCCTCGTAGTTGGCGATGAGGCCCACGTCGTCCATCCAGGGGTGCTCCAGGAACGCCTCCGCGCCGGTGAGCCCCACCTCCTCGCCGTCGGTGATGACGAACAGCACGTCGTTCTGCAGGCGCGGCTCGCCCTGCAGCATGCGCGCCACCTCGATGATGGAAGCCACGGCCACCATGTCGTCCGAGACGCCGGGCCCGGCGCCGACGGAGTCGTAGTGCGCCGATAGCATGAGGGCGGGGCCGTCGCCCGTGCCCGGCAGGCGGGCCAGGACGTTGGTCACGTTGGCGCACGCCGCGTACTGCTCGCGGCACCCCCAGGCGTTCTGCAGCTCGACCTCGTACCCCAGCGCCTCGAACTCATCCACGACGCGCTGGCGCGCCGCCTCGCCCCCTTGCGTATCGACCATGTGCGGCTGGCCGTCGCCGACCAGGCGCTCCAGGATGGGCATGGCGCGCTCCGCGGAGAAGAGCCGCGCGTCGGCTGCGGCGGGCAGGGCGGGGGAGGGCGCCATGACGCTCCGCCCCACGTACATACCCGCAGCGAGGACCAGGATGCCGAGGATGAGCGCGAGAGTAGGCGCCGGCCTGGCCGACAAGCGGCGTAGCGGTTCGTTCGGGTTGAGGTACATGAGCGCAGGCAACCTCCCGTGCTGACGGCGCGCACGCCTGTGGCCCGGCGCCGAACCTGTCGATCTAGGCACGATATCGATGTAGGCACAGTATAGGAACAGCCGCCGCACGAACACCAACCCCCATGTGCGGTGTGGCACAACGGTCACGGCGCCGGGCAGGACGGCGTTACGCCCCTCCGCCGGATCCCGCGGTCAGCGCAGGGCGCTGCGGAGCGCCTCCTTCTGCGCGTAGCGCTGGAACTGGGCCCACGACGTGAACTCGCGCAGCTCTCCCGTGCGCAGATCCTGCGCGCGGATCAGGCAGCGTTCACCGTTCACGGTTATGCGCAGCACGATGAGCATGGTCGTCTCTCGGCGATCCATGCTCGCAGCCTAGCGGCGCGGTGTTACGCGGCCGTTACGTCTGGCGGGGAGCGGAGGATCGATGCCGCTTGCCCGTGGTGGTCAGACGCCGCCCGCCGCGCTGCGGAGCCGCAGCAGGTCGCCCCGCTGCGGCTCCGGCAGCTCGTCCGGCTCCATGTGGGCTACCAGCGTGCGGGCCTGCTCCAGGTGCGCCCCGGCCCCGTGCTCCACGAGGCAGAGAGCCGCGGCTATCCGTGCCACGGGGAACTCCGTCAGGGGCGCCTGGTCGAGGGTGGCCGCCAGCGCCTCGCTTAGCCCCTCGGCGTCGCTCCTATGCGCGTAGATGCGCACCAGGCGCGTCCAGGCCAGGACACGGAACGTGGGGTCGGCCACCCGTGCGTTGACCAGCATGTACTCCTCGGCATCCTCGAACCGCCCGAGCTCGAGCAGCAAGCTGGCGAGGTTGTTGCGCAGCACGTTGGCGCCGTCCCCCTCGCCCAGGGCCAGCGCTTCCTCCCCCAGCTCGAGCGCCTCCTGCGGCCGGTTCAGGTCGCGGTAGCACTCCATCAGGTTGAGCGCCGAGTTCACGAACTGCTGCCGCGCGCCGGTAGCGCGCGCCGTCTCCACCGCTTCCTCGTGCACCACGAGCGCCGCCTCGTGCTGCCCCAGCCTGTCGAGGATGGCTCCCAAGCTGGCCAGCTGCGCCATGAGCGCCAGGGGCAGATCCTCCGAACGCAGCGCCACCACGTTGGCCTCCACGATCTTCCGCGCCCGCTCCACCTGCCCCAGGTGGTACAGCGCCTCCGCCAGGGTGGAGGAGGCGTTGAGCTCCACCAGCCTGTCGCCCGTGCGCCGCGCGAGCTCCATCGCCCTCTGCGCGTCCTCGCCGGCCTGCGCCAGCCGTCCGTTACGCATGTGGAGGCGGGCACGGGTGTCGAGCGCGCCGCACAGCAGTTCGGGGGCGTGGGTGCCCCGTAGCGCCTCCTCGAGCATCTCGGCGGCGGGCGTCAGTTCCCCCAGTTCCACCAGGCAGTGGGCGAGCCCCGCCCTAACGTGGCTCAGGGCCGCCGGATCCGGCTCGGTGGGCTCAAGGGCACGTGCGTCCGTTAGCCGGTGCAGCACGTCCTCCAGCAGGGCGCGACCCTGCCCCAGGAGACCCATCTCGGCCAGGTCGGCGGCCGCGCGCCCGAACGCCCGCGCGGCCGGAAGTTGCTCGCCGGCCGCCAGCCGGTGCTCCCCCAGCACTATCCACCTCTCTGCGTCGAGGAGCTTGTGGCTCTCGGGCTCCAGCACACGCGCCGCGCGGGCGTGCAGCAGCCGGCGGCGGCTGGCGGTCAGCGCGCCGTAGACGGCCTGGCGGATGAGGTCGTGCCGGAAGCGCTCGCCTATGATCATGCCGCTCCGTTCCAGCTCCTCCAGCGCGTCCTGTTCCTGCCACTCGGAGCTCTCCAGCAGCCGCGCCAGCAGCGCGGGCGAGAAGCCCGTTCCGAGCACGGCGGCGGCCTGCAGCGTGCGGACCGCCTGCTGGCCCAGGCGCCCCATGCGGCGCAGGATGACGTCCGCGATGGCGCGCGGCGCCTCCAGCTCGCTGTAGTCGCGCGTGATGGCGTCGAGCTCGCTGTGCCAACCGCGGGTGTCGGCAGCCAGCGCGCCGTTCTCGAAGAGCGCCTTGAGCGTCTCCAGCGCGAACATGACGTTGCCCGCGGTACTGCCGTGCAGCCAGCGGGTGAAGCGCTCCGGACCCTCGTCCGCGCCCATGAGGGAGGCCATCAGCTGCCTCAGTTGCTTCTCGTCCAGGGGCTCCAGCTCCACCAGCTCCAGCTGCCCGGCGGACCCGAGCGCGGCCAGGGTGCGCTGCAGGTGCTGGGTGGCCTCGTAACGCCGGAAGGCGCCGAGGATCCTGATGCGCCCGCGGTTGGCGAGCAGGGTGAGCAGTTCCAGGGTGTCGTCGTCCGCCCACTGCAGGTCGTCCAGCGTCAGGTGGAACCGCCCGCCCTCCACCTCGGCGCCTGAGGAAGCGCCGTTGCCGGCTGCCTGCCCGTAGGCGCTCTCCAGGCAGCGGCTCAGCGCCTCCAGCAGCCGGGTCCGGGCCGTGAGGGGCTCCGCTGGCGCAACGGGACCGCCCGGTAGCGCCTCCGGCACGAGCCGCGCCAGGTCCTCGCGGTGCTCGCCCAGCAGCGCCGGGTCCCAACCCCGCCGCAGGCCTAAGCGCACCAGCTCGCTCACCGCCTGGAAGGGCACGGACTGCAGGCCCTCCAGGCAGCGGGCACCGGCGGCGTCCGGCGCCACCTCCTCCAGCAGGCGCGTCTTGCCCACCCCCGCTTCGCCGCTGAGGAGCACCACGGGCTTGCGGCTGGCGAGGAGCTGGCCCACGTGGGCGTCGCGGCCCACCAGACGCGGCGGCCGCTGGATCTGCAGTGGGGGCGTGCGGGGCGCGCGTGGGGCCGCGCCAGCGAGGGGCACGGCGCTGCGCACGGTGTGCGCCAGCTGCTGCGTCTCCTCCAGCGGCTCGAGCTCCATCTCCTCGGCGAGGTGCCCCTTGAAGCGCTCGTAGGCGTCCAGAGCCTGCTGCCTCAGGCCCGCCAGGTAAGCGTTGCGCATGTAGGCCTGCAGAACGTCCTCCGCCAGGTCGCCCCCCAGCAGCGGCTCCAGCAGGGTCGCGGCGGCCGCGTGCGCCTTGTCCGCTTCCAACTCCTCCGCGCGGCGGCCCACGGCGCGCCGGTAGGTGTTGCGGAGGTTCTCGCGCTCGAGGTCGAGCCAGGCGCCGAAGCCGGCGTTGGCCTCGGGTGGGCGGCCCGCCAGCAGATCGCCGCGGTAGAGCTCCACCACCTGGTCCCAGCGCTGACGGCCGACCGCTAGGCGTAGCCGCGCCACGTCGCTGTCCACGGGCCACCGCACGCGGCCCGGCTCGAACTCGAGCGGCTGCGTGAGCTCGAGCGACTTCGTGCGGTTGAGGAGCTGCCGCAGGTTCCTGCGCGCGGCGGCCTCGTCGGTGTCCGGCCAGAAGAGGAACGCCAGCTGCTCGCGCGCTAGCCAGCCGCCCGCATAGGCCAGGTAGGCCAGAAGGGCTCCGCGCAGGTCCAGCGGTAACCGCTGACCCTCCTCACCTTCTCCGAGGAGCCGCACGAACTCTGGCACTGGTAGCTGCAGTTTACTAGCGGTCCGCCCCTACCGTGGGGCTAGGCTCCTCGCTGCCTGCACTCAGGCCGTGCGCCCCTAGGTTGTGGCCGAACTAGCCGCAGCGCGAACTGCGGCCCAACATCACGGGCAGCCCGTCCACGTAGAGGGTCCCCTGGGCCTCCAGCAGGGCCAGGAACGTCTCGCCACCGTCCACGTTGCTGCGCAGCACGAGCACCGGTCCCAGCAGGCCGGACTCCATGGTCCACGCGCCCAGATCCTCCTCGGAGGATGAGCTGCTGCCCGTGGCGCCGCCGCCGTCCATGCCGTAGACGGAGACGCTGAAGCGCGACCGCGACGCGTAGGCGTACGAACCGTCGGTGCAGAGGTGCAGCTCTACGGAGGAGTCGTCTATCACCCCGCTGCTACTGTCCGCGCTGCTGTGCGAGGAGGAGCGGTAGAGCTGCGCGCCCGCCAGCTGCCCGGCGGCCGCGGAGGCGCTCGCTCTCGTGGGTGCGAAGAGGGCGGCGCTGGCGGCGATCTGCTCCACGAGGTCCTTCACCTCGCTCTGCTCGTGCGGCGCCCCGAGGCCCGCCACTATCAGTACGTTGTCGACGCTGCCCGCCACCCCCATCACGTAGAGGGCGAGGGGCCCGTTAGCCGAGTGCACGGTGAAGTCGGCGCGCGCCACGTTGCCCGTGACGTTCGGTTCGCCCTGGGGGAGCAGGGTGGCGTCACCGCTCCGGAACGACTGACCGAGCTGCAGCACGGCGCTCCGCAGGTCCATGTGGGAGAGCGCTTCCACCACCACCAGGCCCGGCCGCGTGTCCGAGACGATCATGAACATGTGCTCCTGCGGGTGATAGCCGGCGTAGTAGGCGGGCGGCACCGTGAAGGCCACGCCGGCGTCCGCCGAGCCGATCAGGCTGCCGGCCTCGTAGCGCTGCCCGACCTGCGCGGCCTGCATGCCGAGGGGCGGGCCGTGCGCGGCCGCCTGGCTGCTGGGCGGTGGGCTGGCGGGCGGTGTGGAGGACGGTGTGGAGGGAGGCGTGGAGGGAGGTGCGCTGCCTGCCCGCTCGAAGAGGTACTCCCCGGCGGTAGCCGGGTCGGGCGCACCCGTGACCGGATCCAGCTGGGCCATGATCATGTAGAGGTTCTGGCCCCTGAGTTCCGCCTCGAAGTAGAGCGACTCCTGTCCCGTCCAGATGGTGCCGTAGGCGCCCTGGGCGTCCAGCTCACCCTCCAGCTCGTACGGTTGACCGTCCAGCACCAGCCGCCCGACGAGGGACGTGCCCGCCCGTTCGAGGGTGAGGGTGATCGGCCCGGAGCCCGTGTGCAGCACGTAGGTGCCCGCGTAAGAGTCGGCGTCCTGCGCTGCCGCCGGGACCAGCCAGCAGAGGGCCGTCAGTAGGGCCGCTCGCAGGGTGAAGTTGGCGGCGCGACGACGCGACCGTGCGGATGGGCGCTCGTTGTAGGTCCTCATGCTTACCCTCCAACCCCTTGGCGCAGGTGTGCGCGGCGGGTGCCGGGCGGCAAGGTGGGCCCGCCCGGGCCCAGCCGCTCGCTTGGGTTGGAGGCTAAGGGTCAGCGCGTTACGTCCGCGTTACGCCTGGCCGGGCCTCGGGGGGTCTCTCACCCGGGGGTTCTCGGCCCTCTGCGGGACGGTGCTAAGGTCCGCGGTTCGGGCGGGCGCGTGGCCCCGTGAGCGGGGAGTGGGGCGGACGCGCGGGAGGCTACCGAAAAGTGAGGCACCGCAGCCGGCTTCACGCCTTGCTGCGGTGCCTCACTCGGATTCCCCCGAATCCGTTCTGGTTCTGCGGCCGCTTACCTAGTAAGAGGCCACCCTCTCTTTGACCCACATGACGCGGGCGGTGCTGGGCGCCGGCGCTCGCCAGGCGCCCAGCACAGTTAGCGCGACGACAAACCGCTCGGTTTCTCGTCAACGGTCATGCCGATGCCTCCGGAAGGCTGGCTCCTGCCTGGAACCAGGACTTCCGTTCTGCGTGCGAGCGCAGCGACGCCCGCCTCCGATCGCAGCTCGGGTGCGGGTCTTGCGATCCCGAACCCCTGCACGTGGCTCACGCCAAGTGCCGCTAACTCCTCACATGCGTTCGGATCCTCGATGCCTTCGGCCACCACTATCTCGTACCTGGCGGTCACCTCCCCCAGGAAATGGCGCGCGTCCTCGCGGCTGATGCCCTCCACCTTCTCGCCGAGCAGGGCGAGGATGACGGTGCGGTCGACCTTTACGCCGTCGATGGGCGCGTCGAAGCGGGTGCGGTTGGCCAGGTCGGCGGGGGTGACGTCGTCCAGGAGAACCACGCCGCAGCGCTCCCGCAAGTACCGGAGCTTCTCGGCGATGGCGCCGCCGTCGGAGTGGAGCTGCTCGGTGAGCTCGATGTGTATGCGGCCCCGGACGGTGGGCAGCATGCCCTCCAGCGTGTGGGCTGTGCCCGGGAGGAGCAACTGGGCGGGGCTCAGGTTGACGGAGACGCGCGCCGTGGGGTTGGCCACGGCCGCCCGCCCGGCCCGGTCGAGCGAGAAGCGGGTGAACTCCTCCAACCGCTTGGGGGTGAACCAGTACGGCAGGATGTCGAGCGGACCTCTGACGGTGCCGTCCTTGAGCTGCCAGCGAACCAGGGCTTCGGACCATCCATCGGCTCCCTTGAGGGGCACGACGGGCTGGAAGAGGTGCCTGAGTTCGTCCAGTCGGGGTAGTTGAGGGGTCGTTAGAGGTTTGCGCATTCGGGGGAGATGCCTACCTTGGATGGGTTGGTGTGGGAGTGGCTGGCGCTGAGCGCTTAGCCGACGTCCCACTCGTTCGGCTGGCCGCTGGTGTCGGCCAGTTGGATGAAGTCGAAGGTGGGCTGACCCGTGGAACCGACGTCCCATTCGTTGGGCTGGCCGCTGGTGTCGGCCAGTTCGATCTGGTGCAGGGTGGTGCCGGTGGAGCCGACGTCCCATTCATTGGGCTGACCGCTGGTGTCGGCGAGCTGG
>CAZPWN010000051.1:10183-13829 GCA_964590475.1 uncultured bacterium
CCGCTGGTGTCGGCGAGCTGGTTGGTGCTGCTGAAAGAGCCGAAGGCGAAGGCGCCCAGGGCGAGGGTGAGGATGCTGTAGATGACGATCTTGCGGAAGGTTTGCATGGTGGCTTGACCACCTCCGATGAAGTTGATGTGACGTTAAGGGAGGGGGCGCTTCATACCCGCTTCATCCTGGATGGCGCGGAGCGAAGCGGGGGTGAAGCGCGCCCCCGGCTACTCTCCGAACCAAGCAGATGAGCACGTCACCGCAGTGGAGGGGCAGCATGAACCGAGAACAGGCACGCCAAAGGCTAGAGCAGACGACAGATTTCACTTTCGTTGGTGGGCGCGTACGCATCACCGACCGGCGGGTCCTCGCCGCCATCTCCGAGATCAGGGCCGAGATGGGAGCAGCCGAGCACGGCCTCCCGCGCGACCGCCAGGACGCTGCGGCGCCGGCGCAGAACGTCAACCGCACCGCTGCCTGAAACATAGAGAAGGTCAGTACGAGCGGCCTGAACGGGCTGCCTGAGAAGAAGCCTGAAAGGAGCGCCGCACTGGCGCTCCGGGTGAGGCGCCGCCACGAGCGGCCCTGGCTTCCTGCCTACTCCGGCGCCATCCGCGCCCACTCCAACCGCACGGAATAACAGCCGCACGGCTATCCTTGGGCAGTGTGGCTGCCTAGACAAGTAGAGGCGCTCGAGCGCTCGACCCAACCGGTCCTGCTGCTGGGCGGTGAGGAGTACGGCACGCCGTACCTCATCGATTCCCTCAGGCAGCGTTCGAAGGTGGCCTGGTTCGAGCTGGGCCGGCGCACGCGGCACGACCCCGTAGCGCAAGGCAACGAACTGGCGCGCTCGGTCAACGCCACCCTTCCCACACCCCTCCTGGGCATGGCGCTGCCCTACCGCACCCAGCTCAGCGCGCTGCGGCTCTACCGAGCCGAGCTCCTACCCCTCCGCCTGGTCGTCACCACCGACGGGGAGGCGGGTGGTCTCCTCGAGGACCTGCTCGACCTGGGCCATCACGGCTACTCGGTGGTGATCGACCTACGGGGCGCAGCCGAGGCCCTACCCAACCTGGCGGCGCGCACCACCGTGCTGGGGCCAGACCAGCTGCGCCTCGAGCTGAACGAGGCTGCAGACCTCTTCCCGCGGTCGCTGTCCACCGCGGAGGTGGAGCGTATCTGGCGCCAGTCCGAGGGCCGCTTCCAGCCCATCCTCGCCGCCGCCACGTCCGCCCTGGGCATGGGCCCCCTCGGCGTCCCGGCCGCCTCCGGCGAGCATGTCACCGAGCAGGACGCCGAACTCGTCGAGCCGGCGCTGGCCGTGCAGGCGCTCAGGCGGCAGGGCGAGCTGATAGAGGCGCTGGAGCTGGCGGTCATCGGCGCCCCGGAGCTCGTCAACGACCTCCTCCGCCACGCGGGCCCGCGCTACCAGGAGGAGGGCCTCCTGGAGCGGCTGCACCTGCTCCTCTCCGCCCTGCCCGAGGAGCACGCGCGCACGGAGCGAGTGCTGGAATGGCGCATGGTGGCCGGCTTCGCCGCGGGCGACCTCTCGCAGGTGCTGCCCGAGGTCGACGCGCACCTGGCCGTCCACACGGCTCCCACCCTCCGCGCCAGGCGCGCCGGGACCCTACGGCGGGAGCAGGGCTTCGAGTTCGCCAAGCAGGCGGTAGCGGCGCAGCGCACCCCCCTCACGCTCTGGCAGTACGGGCGCCTCCACCCCGATCCGGTGATCGGCCTCGACCTCCTGCGCGAGTCCGTGCAGGTGGCGGAAGACCTGGACCAGCAGTACGAGGTGGTGCGTAGCGCAGGGGCGCTGGTGGCGCGGCTCTGCCAGGAGGGCGAGTTCGGGGAGGCGGCCAGCTGGGCGCGCTGGACGCTCGACATGTTCGACCGGGGCGAGGTCAGCGAAGGCACGCGCCGGCTGCGGGTCATCAACGACCTCGGCGTGGCGCGCATCCTGACCGGCGACCTCGTGGGCTTGCGCCGCATATTGGAGGACGCGCAGATGATGGCGGAGGGCAGCCTACCCATGCTGGCGGCCCTCCTGCGCAGCACCCTGGCCTGGCTGGAGCTCGCGGAGCAGCGGCCGCAGGCGGCGCTGGGCCTCATCAGCGCCACGTACCAGGTGAGCAGCCGCAGCTGGCGGGCGCGGCAGGGGTACCAGCTCGTGAGGTGTCTACTCGAGCTCGGCGAGCTGCAGGAGGCGGCGCGGGTGGCCACGGATATCGGTAAGTTGGCCCCCGCCGACCAACCGTACGAACAGGCGCTAGCCGCGCTGGCGCGCGGCATGGTCGCCGCGGTGCAAGGCGAGCCGGGGGCCACCGACGACCTGCAGACCGCCCTGCTCTCCTCGGACCTGGTGGCGGAGCAGCGCATGATGGCCGCCCTCTACTTCCTCCTCGCCTCCGACGGCGGCGCTGCCCTCCTGCCCGAGGACGTCACGCGCATGCTGCGGCAACTGCACCCCACCGGCCTGCGCGTGTTGAGCGGACCGGAGAGGCTGTTCGCCTCCGTCTGGTCCACGCTCGGCAGCCAGGCAGCCTCGCTGCGGCTGCGTTTCCTGGCGCAGGAGGTCACCGCCGTCCACGACGGCGTGGAGCACGCGCTGCCGCAGCGCGTGGCGGAGGTGGCGCTCGCCATAGCGCTCAACCGGGAGGGCATCGGCCGCGACGCGCTCAACTCCTTCCTCACCCCGGACGACCGGGAGCCCATGACGAGTGGCGGCGTGCGCGGCATGCTCACGCGCGTGCGGCGCCACCTGCCCGTGAGCGACGCGCCGTACCGCTTCGAGGCGCCTTACACGGTGGACGTCCTGCAGCTGAGGGAGCACCTGGCGCACGGCCGCGTGCGGGAGGCCGTTTCCATGTACCGCCGGCCGCTCCTCCCCCTCAGCGAGGCGCCCGGCGTGGTCGAGGAGCGGGAGAGCCTGGAGGAGGAGCTGCGCCAGGCGGTGCTGCAGTCACGCGACCCGGACGCGCTGTGCGAGCTGGCGGAGCGCCTGGGCGACGACCTGGAGCTGTGGAGCACCGCGGCCGAGGCGCTGTGGCCCAACGACCCGAGGCTGGCGGTGGCCCGGGCGCGCGTCTCGCGCCTGGAGGAGAGCTACACCTAGGAGTTGCCAGGCGTCAGAAGTTCTGCGCCATGTGCAGAGTCTCGTAGAGGCCGCGCTTGGCGAGGAGCTCCTCGTGGCTGCCCTGCTCTGCGATGCCGCTCTCGTCCACCACCACGATGCGGTCCGCATCCCGCACGGTGGCGAGGCGGTGAGCGATGACCAGCGTGGTGCGCCCTTCCGAGAGCTCCGCCAACGACTGCTGGATGGCGCGCTCCGTCTGCGTGTCCAGCGCGGAGGTGGCCTCGTCCAGGATGAGGATCGGTGGGTTCTTCAGGAAGATCCGGGCGATGGCCAGGCGCTGTTTCTGGCCGCCCGAGAGCTTCACGCCCCGCTCCCCGATCACCGTGTCCAGGCCGTTCGGCAGCTCCGCGATAACCTCCGTGAGGCGTGAGCGGCGCGCCGCCTCCAGCACGTCCTCCTCGCTGGCGCCCAGCCGGCCGTACTCGATGTTCTCGCGAACCGTGCCCGCGAAGAGGAACACGTCCTGCTGCACGATGCCGATCTGGCTGCGCAGGCTGCTCAAGGTCATGTCACGGACATCGA
>CAZPWN010000052.1:0-13822 GCA_964590475.1 uncultured bacterium
CCGTTGGCGAACCAGCTGAAGGGCGCCTGCCCGCGCTCGACCTTCACGGGCAGGCCGCCCGCCATGAGCACCAACGAGGCGCCCTCCGGCGGGAACGTCAGCTGCGGGGAGTCCTCCGTCTGCACCAGGCGCGTGCCGAACTGCTGCAGGTGCGGCGGCAACTCGGCGTTGGAAGCCGCCGCCAGCAGCGTGGGCGGCGGTGGCGGCAGCGGCCTCACGCCACCCAGCCGTGCGAACAGCTCGAACAGCAGCGGTGCGGCCACGTCCACCCCGTACATGCCCGGCACGGGCGAGCCGTCCGCCCGGCCTACCCACACGCCCGCCACGTGCTCGCCGTCGAAGCCGAGCGCCAGCGCGTCGCGGTGCCCGTGCGAGGTGCCGGTCTTGAAGGCGAGCGGCACGCGCGGCGCGCCGGCGGGGCGCGGGGCGGCGGCCAGCACGTCGGCTACCTGCCAGGCGGCCTCGGGCGTAAGCAGGCGCGGGGCGAATGCCGCTGCCGCCGGCGCCCCGGTGTCGACCGCCGCCCGCTCGAGCGACGCCACTTCGGGCTCGGGGAGCTCATCCCCCGCCACCACCTGCAGCTTCCGCACGGTGCCCCCGCGTGCCATGGCGGCGTAGAGCTGCACCAACCCCTCCAGGCTCATGCCCACACCGCCGAGCGCGATAGCCAGGCCGGCCTCGTCGCCCGGCACCTCCGCCGTCACCCCGGCCTGGCGCAGCGCCGTCAGCAGGCGCGCCGGCCCTATAGCTTGGGTCAGCTGCACCACCGGCAGGTTCAGCGACTGCTGCAGCGCGTAGCGGGCGGTGACCTGCCCGCGGAACACTCCGTCGAAGTTCTGCGGGGCGTAGCCGCCGTAATCCTCCGGCCGGTCGTTCAGGAGCGTCTCCGGGTGGGCCAGGCCGTCCGAGAACGCCATGCCGTACACCAACGGCTTGAGGGTGGAGCCGGGCGAGCGCAGGGCGCGCGTCATGTCCACGTAACCGCGGCGCTCCTGGCTGGTGGGGTCCGCCGATCCCACGGTGGCAAGCACCGCGCCGCTGTCCGGGTCCGCCACCAGCAGCGCCACCGTGGCCTGCGGCGGCAGGCCGGTCAGCGCGGAGTCCGCCAGCGCCTCCGCCGCCGCCTGCAGGTCGGCGTCGATGGTGGTGCGGTGCACCAGCCGGCCCGGCTCCTGCGCCCGAAGCCGCTCGGCCAGGTGCGGCGCCAGGGCGGGGAAAGGCCGGCGGGCCTGGGGCAGCGCTTCGTTCCTGGCGGCCTGAGCCGCCTCGGCGGTGATGACCCCGAGGGCTGCAGCGCGCCCGAGCACGCGGCCGCGGGCCTCCAGGGCGGCCGCCGGCTGTGCACCTGGCGCGCGCGTGGTGGGCGCCTGCGGTAAGGCCACCAGCAGCGCCGCCTGCGCCTCGGTCAGCCTCTCGGGCTCCTGGCCGAACCACGCTAGGCTGCCGGCCCGCACGCCCTCCAGGTTGCCGCCCATGGGCGCCAGTTGCAGGTAGAGCGCGAGGATCTCGTCCTTATCCAGCTCGCGCTCCAGCGCCCAGGCCACCCGCATCTGCCGCAGCTTGCCGGCCAGCTGCCCGGTGCTGCCGCCCTCCAGCAGGCGCGCCACCTGCATGGTGAGGGTGGAGCCGCCGGAGACCACCCGGCCGCTCAGCAGCGACTGGGTGGCCGCCCGCGCCAGTGCCAGGAGGTCCACGCCCCCGTGCCGGTAGAAGCGCCGGTCCTCGTACGCCAGCAGCATGGCCACGTAACCGCGGTCCACCAGCTCGGGCTCCACCCGCAGGCGCCAGATGCCGTCGTCCACGGTGAAGGCGCGCAGCAGACGGCCATCACGCGCCAGCACCTCCACGGAGGTGGCGGGCGCCAGCGACGGCAGCTGGGTGGCGCCGATCCAGCGCCCGAAGCCGAACCACGCCGCCCCCAGCAGGAGGGCGAGGAGGACGGCCCAGCCGGCGCGCCTAAGCGTCATGGCCTGATGACCAACCTCCCGGCCTCGCCCACGGCGCGGTTGGTGGGCCTGAAGGCGTCCTCCACCAGCGGCGCCGGGTGGTGGAACTCGCCGGGCGAGACGGCTCGCACGAAGTAGGCCAGGCGCAGGGGCTCCTGCGAGGTCCACTGCACCGCGGCCACGAAGCGCTCGGCGCGCGCCTCGGTCATATCGGCGCCCGCGTTCAGCTGCAGCCAGTCGAGGGCACGCACGTCGCCGGAGCGCAGCAGGTTGGCGTTGTCGATCTCGAAGCCGGCGGGCAGCGCGTCGTCGATGAGCAGCAAGCCGCCGGGAACGCCGCGCTCCGGCGTGATCTCCAGCACCGTCACCAGGCGGTCGCCCGCGCTTATGGCGTTCAGGTCGGCCGGTTCGCCCTCCGGGGTGTAGAGCGCGCGGCTGATGGTGTAGCCCACGCCGCCGGCGCCCTGCGGCGTGAGGGGCACGCCGAAGGTGGTCAGCGTGACGGTCACGCTCTCGCTACCCACGTTGGTGAGTTCGCGCGCTTCGGAGACGTCCAGCGTCACGACGCTGCTACCGAGCGGCTCGCCGTCCAGTTCGAGCGCGCCGGCGTCGGTCGCGCTGAGGGCCACGGCGCCCCTGAGCGTCCAGGCCGCCTCCTGGGTGGAGAGGTAGCGCTTGGCGAGGTCGGCCGTTATCAGGCCCACGAGCCGGTCACGGTCCACGGCGGCGCTGCCGGCCTCCGCGGCCAGCGCCAGCAGCGCCGCCCGGTCCCGCAGCTCCGTACCGAAGTCGGCCCGCCAGGTGCTCTCGTCCGTCTCCGCAAGCGCGAGCTGCTCGGCGCGCTCGAACATGGCCTCGGAGCGCGACCGCTCGCCGTAGAGCGCCAGCGCCGCGCCCAGGTGGGCGGCCGCCAGCGGCGTGTCGAAGGCCTCGGCACGCACGTCCGCGTGGTAACGCAGGTCGCCTATGGCCGCCTCGCCCGCCTGGGCCAGGACGTAGTAGGCGTAGGCGTAACCGGCGGCGCCGTCCTGCATGGAGCCCGCGCGGGCCAGGCGGTTGCGCAGGTTGTCGAGCGCCATGCGGATCGTGCCCTCCGGCACCACCGCCCCGTGCGCCTCGGCGGCCAGCAGCGCTTCGGTGACGTAGGCGTCCAGCCACACGTCGAAGCCGCCCGCGTACCAGAGCCCGAAGCTGCCGTTGGCCGCCTGCCGGGTGAGGAGCCGGTCCACCGTGCGCTGCAGCCGCTCGCTTAGCTCGTCCACTTCCACGAGGCCCAGCTCGACCACGAGACCCGGCGTGAGGGTCAGGGGCAGCAGGCTTGACGCCAGCCGCTCGGTGGAGCCGTAACCGTAGCCCGTCAGCCGGTTCACCTGCCGCGGCAGGTCCAGCGCCGCGGCGCGGCCGGCTGCGAGGGTGAGCCTGGCGGTGCCGGGCCTGTAGCCCTGTATGTGTGAGTCGTCCAGCACGAGCGTGCGGCCGGGCGCCAGCTCGAGCCTCTCGCTGCGGCTCGTCTCGGGGTCCGTGTGCAGCACGCTGAGCCTTAGTTCGCGCCGCACCTCCACCCCGTCCGGCGTGGTCACGGTCATGTCGTAGGTGTGTTCGCCTACCTCCGTGGGAGCGAGCGGCAGGTCGAGCACCGCGCGGCCGTTCGGGCTCAGCTCCACGGTGGCTGGCACGTCTCCCAGGCCGTGGCCGGTGACCGCAAGCTGCATGGTGCCCGCGTCGCCCGCCACGTGGGTCAGCTCCAGGCGCAGGCGGCTCTCGTCGCCCGGCGTCATGAAGCGCGGGAGGCTGCCCTGCACCACCACGGGATCGCGTACCAGCACGTCTTCGCTGGCCTCGCCCACGGCGGTGGCCGTCCACACCACGGCCATCAGGCGCAGGGCGCCGCTCCAGGCCGGGATCCGGAAGGTGACCTCCGCGCGCCCGTCCCCTAAGCGCACTGGCCCCGAGAACAGCGCCACCAGGTCCTCGGTGGGGATGGGCCCGCCGCTCAGCTCGGCGCTCGAGTCGCCGCCCGAGCGGATCTCGCCTACCGCCCCCTGCCGGGCGTCGATGAGGCGGCCGTAGAGGTCCCTGATGGCCACGCCCAGGCGGCGCTGGCCGAAGTAGTGCTCGCTGGGGTCCGGCGCGGTGAAGCCCGTGAGGTTCAGGATGCCGAGGTCCACCGCGGCCACGGTGGCGTGAGCCACGCCGTCCGGCAGGCCGGCTACCTCCAGCACGGCCGTCAGCTCCTCGCCGGAGCGCACCTCCGCGGGAGCCACCAGCGTCACGGTCAGTTGCCGCTCGCCCGGCTCCACGCTGGCGTGGTCCAGGCCGAGGCTGCGGGTGGGCAGGTGCTCGGGCCCGCCGGAGGGCCGCACCAGGCTCACCGTCACGTAGGCGCCAGCGCCCCACTCCTCCGTCACGGGCAGTTCCACGAGGGTCTCGCCCTCCACCTCCACCAGGCGCATGTGCACCACGCGGTCCGACAGCACCGTCACCAGCGCCACGCCGGGCTCCTCGGGCAGGATGCGCAAGCTGGCGGTGTCGCCGGGCGCGTACGAGCCAGCGTCGAGGGAGACCTGCAGCAGGTCGGGCGTCTCGCGCGCGGCGTCGGCCGCGTACCAGCCGGCGATGAACTCCGTGGCGGCGCTCGTGCCCGGCTCGCCCGCCAGGCTCACGCGGAGCTCGTAGCGGCCCCACGTTACGGGCACGCTCACCCGGGCGGGCGCGCCGCTGGTACTGACCGAGCCCTCGGCGATCCGTTGGCGCTGGGTGATCGGCTCCCAGTACCAGCGCCCGCCGGAGGAGAACCATTGGTAGTTGGTCTCCACGCGGTCGACCTGCCAGGTCAGCTCCCCGGCGGCGGCGCGCCCTTCCTCGTCCACCAGTACGAGGTCGAAGGTGGCGTCCCCGTTCTCGGGAAGAGCGCCTTCGAAGCCGGGCCTGATGCCGATGACCGGCGCCGTGGGTTGCAGGTGGCGGGTGAGGGTGCGCTCCACCGGACGCGAGCTGCCGTCCAGCACGGTGGCCACCACCTCCATGGTGTACGGCACCGCGTCCAGCTCGAGGCGCTCCAGCGGCAGGGCCACCTCTAGCCGCCCCTCCTCGTCGGTGAGGAGGCCGGCGGGCAGGAGCCGCAGCTGCGAGGTGGCAGACCGGTCGAGGCGCCCGAAGCGGTAGCCGGGCCAGTCCGGCAGCGTGCTGCTGCCGGAGAGTCTCACGCTGCCGACCACGCTCATGCCCGCGGCGGGCGCGCCGAACAGGTGGCGCGCCTCCACCTCGAGCACGGGGCCCGCGGCGGCGTCCACGAGGTCCGCCTCAGCCGCCCCGCCCGCCAGCGCCAGCTCCACGCCGATGCGCTCGGGCACGAACTCCTCCACGAGGACCGTGCTGGTGGCCAAGGGGGCGGCGGTGGTGTCCACGTACGCCTCCACGCGCCAGGCGCCGAGCGGCGCGGTGGGGCCGAGCGGCAGGTGAACCACGTAGCCGCCAGCGGCGTCGCCTGCGCTGAGCACCTCGCTGTACTCCACCCCGTCGGGGCGCAGGAGGCGCAAGGTGAGGGGCAGGCCGCTCACGGCGCTGGCGCGGGCGTCGCGCACGAGCACGGTGAGGTGGATGGTCTCACCCGGCCGGTAGGCGCCGCGGTCTGTCGTCATGAACACGTCGAGCGGGCCGGGCGCCTCGCGCCCCTCCACGCCCCGGTCGGTGAGGTCGAACTCGGGCTCCTCGAGCGAGATCACGGTGAAGTCGCCCTCGCCCTCCACCAGTACCGCAGCCGGGGCGGAGTTGCCGCTGCCGAGCGCCAGACCGGACGGGAAGTGCACGTGACCGCTGTCGTCGGTGGTGGCCTCGCCCAGCACACGGTTGGAGCGGGCGAGTAACGAAACGTGCAGCCCCGCCACGGGGGCGGCGTCGGAAAGGCGCTGCACCACCACGTGCACGCCGTCGTTGCCTGCCAGGGTGGTGACGCCCAGATCGGAGACGAGGAACCACTGCATGGTGGGCGCCACCGCCCGGTCCGTATCGCCCGCCAGCCCGGCGCGCAACACGTAGACGCCGGGCGTCAGCTCGCCCACCTCGTCGAGGGGCAGCAGCGAGGTGGTGGCGTGGTTGAGCTGGCCGTCCAGGAAGGCTTCGCCCTCCCACACGCCCTCCGTCATGAGCTCCTCGAAGCGGTCGCCCTCCCAGCCGCTCATGGCGCGCAGGAAGTCGCCCTGACGGATGGTTGCAACCAGGTTGCGGTCAGAGACGCGCAGGAGCTTGAGCTCCAGGTGGTTGGCGTTCACCGTCTCGATGGGCAGCGCTCTGGGCCCGGCCGCCGGCAGCACGTACGCCCGGCCAGGGAAGCGCACCACGGGGCTGCGGTCCCTGATGTACGAGTTGACGGTCACGTCTACCGGCAGGGTCTCGCCCTCGGCGCTGGGTAGTCCGGCGCGCAGGGTCAACTGGTAGTTCTCGCCGTACTGCACGCCGCTCACGCAGAGCTGGCTGCCCTCCACCTCCACGGCCAGGCCGGGGGTTGAGAGCTGCACGAAGCTGGAGTGATCCGCCGCCGGGTCGAGCTCCTGCGAGAACCAGACGCAGATGCGCGGGGCGGCCGAGACGGCCTCCACCTCGTCGCGCAGCACGCGGAAGCCGAAGCGCTCGCGCAGCCGCGCCAGCTCCTCGGGGGCGATGCCGGGCGCCAGCCGGTCGGCCAGCCGCACGGCTTCCAGCGCCGCTTCGCCCCGCGAGATGCCTTCCAGCCCGCGCGCCATGAGCAGCAGCGCGTCCGCTCGCTCCTGCTCCGGCAGCCGCAGGGCCGCGTTGACGGCGGCGCTGACGGCGCGTCGGGTGAGGTCGTAGCTCCTCGTCTTCGCTGCTTCCGCCAGCGCCAGCCGGGCGGTGGCGTAGGTCAGCCAGGCGCGCCCGCTGTCCGTAACCGTTACCGCGGCGCCGGCGGCGGGCACGGCTTGGGCGGGCGCCCGCTCGGCCGCTAACGCCAACCAGTACGCCTCGCTCTCGCGCTCCGCCGGGTAGTTCTCCGCCATGCCCAGCGCCTGTTCGCGCGCCAGCTGGAAGTCGTAGTCGTCAAGGAAGTCGAGCGTGAGGGCCGCCTCACGCGCCCGCTCGAGTACCGCGGCGTCCACCTCGGAAACGAAGCCGGAGACGGCGTCGATGTAGCCCTGCGTGTCCGGCGCGGCGTCCTTGAGGAAGCACGAGCCGTTGCGCTGGTTGAAGGTGAAGGCGGCGCAGTCGCCGTTGCCCAGGCACGCCGCGTGGCAGCGCGTAAGCGTGACGTCGAAGAGGCTCTGGATGTCGTGGCCCGGCACGTCCACGTGGTTGGCCGTGGTGGCGTGGCGCGGGGGGATGGGCTCGTCCTGCGCCCAGGCGGCCGCCGGGCCGAGGACGATAAGGAGCGTGAGCAGCACGGTCCTCACTGCCAGCGCCGCCGAACGGTCTGCGCCCGGCGCCACCAGTCGCTGGCGCAGCCAGGAGTTCGCGCGCGGGGCCCATGTGCGTGGAGTCGTAGACGAGCTGCAGCTTGGCGTACGCATCTGAAATGCCCCCGAGATGTGGAGTGATTTCAGGCTAGCACGGGCCGTTCTGGCCTCCAGGAGGGGAACGGCCCGGTGCGTTGAGCGTTGGTTCAGGGTTAGGCGGCGCGCAGCGGTATCAGGATCTCCGGGTTCTTACCCCCGCTCGTGCTCCAGCCACTTCCGCACCATGCGCCTCACCTCGTAGAGGTGCCCGGCCTCGTGCTCGAGGAGGTGGAAGGTTATCCAGGCGGGGGTCACGGCGTACTCCTCCCCATCCGGCTCGCTCGCCGTGCGCCACTCCTCAGGGGTCAGGCGGCTCATGACCTCGAGGAACCGCTCCCGTGTCAGCGCGAGCTTCTCCCGCAACTGCTCGAACGACAACCCTTCCATGTGAGGCAGCCTTCCCTGCTCGTCGCGACCGCCCACGGGCACGACCTCGCGCATGTCGGCTGGCAGCCCGGTGCCCAACATGTCGTAGTACACCCAGCCCACCTCCACGCGGGCCACGTGAAAAAGCAGGGTGGCCACCGAGTTGTCCTCCCCGCCTAGGCCGCGCCAGTCGAGGAACTCCTGCCCCAGGCCGCCCTTCTCGATCCGCTCGAGCGTGCCTAAGGTGGAGGCGCGCATCTCCTCCATGGCCCAGAGCCAGGGGCCGGCCTCGGCGGTAGCTGCCGGGTAGTGGCCCATGTCGAGTAATCCGCGGTCCGCATCTTGGTTCATGTCGGCTGGCACAGGGTCAGTTCCTATCCACCAGTAAGGGGAGGGGGTTGATGGGCTGCCAGGCGCACAGGTTATCGGGCTCTCCCAGGTAGACCCCGAAGTGCAGGTGCGTCGGCGTGCTGGCGGCGTTACCGGAGTTGCCCACGTAGCCGATGACCGTGTCCGTCTCCACCCGTTGGCCCTCGCGCAGGCTCTCCGGCACGGAGTCGAAGTGCGTGTAGAAGTAGCGCACCCCGCCGTCGCCCACCACCGTCACGGAGAGGCCGCCGAGGCTTAGGTCGTCGATGCGGTACACGAAGCCGGGCGCGGCGGCGCGCACGGGGGTGCCGCGCGGCGCGAAGATGTCCACGCCGTCGTGCGTGCGGTGGCCGGCGCGCGGCGCCCCGTAGGTGTCGGCCACCTGCGCCACGCGCACGCCCTCCACGGGCTGCAGCAGCTGGTCCGCCATGTTGGGCCCCACCCGGGCCAGGTACGCCGGCATGAGGGCGGCGTAGCGGGCGCGCATCTCGAACCTCGCGCGCTCCGCCTCGCTGGCGGGCTCCGGCTCGTCTCCTCTGGGCTTGCACTGGTACTCCGCCAGTTGGGGGCTCAGGTCCGTCCATTCCGGATCGGGCAGGGACTGGGCGCAGGCGGCGCCGCTCAGGGCGAGTGCCGCGCACAACGCCACGAGGGACGAGAGAAAGCGGGCTCCGGTGGGTGTGTGCATGCGCGCTGGCCTCCTCGCGGGGTGACCGGGGTTCGTCGGTCGCGTGTGTGTTCGGGCCCCCTCAGAGTAGCCGAGGCAGCCCGCTCGGCGGCCGAGGACCGCCCGGGCTGACACTGGCGCCCTGGTTAGAATCGCGGGATGCGAGAAGTGGATGGCGAGACGGTCCCGGTGACCCCGTTCGGCGAGCTGCCGGAGGTGTGGCGCAGGTGCCTGGAGCTGGCGTGGGAGTCGTTCGTGAGGGGCTCCCTGCCCATCGGCGCCGTGATCACCAGCGCCGAGGGCGAGGTGCTGGCCACGGGCCGCAACCGCCTCGGGGAGGGAACGGAGCACGCCCCGCACGTGCCGGGCACGCCCTACATCGGCGGCTCGCCCCTGGCGCACGCGGAAGTGAACGCGCTGCTGCAGATGGGCTACGACCGCCCGCAGCCGCGGCCCATCCTCTACACCACCACCGAGCCGTGCCCGCTCTGCATGGGCGCCAGCCGCATGTCCGGTGTGGGGCACGTGGTGTACGCCTCGCGTGACGCCTGGGCGGGCGCCGCCCACATGGCCGAGAGCGTGCCCTACATAAGGCAGCAGGGGCCCTCCGTGGAGGGCCCCGTTCCCGGTCTGGAGGAGGGGCTGATGACCTGGTTGCTGGCCGCCGTCGGCGATTCCGGTAAGCGCACGGGCTCGTTCATCGACAAGTGGCGCGCGGACTTCCCCCGCGCGGCCGACGTCGGTCCGCGTCTCAACCGCAGCGGGGTCCTGGGCGAGGTGGCGGCGGACGGCGTGGAGGCGGTGTGGGCTGCGCTCGGCGAGGCGCTGGCGGCGGGCGCCACCTAGCACCGGCGTAACCCTCAGTACGAATCCAGCACCGCGAGGCGCGTCATGGTCATGTCCACGCCGGCTGCGCAGCCGGGCTTGGTGGGGTCGGGCGAGGTCCAGCCGGCGCTTATGTCCTCCGCCCGGTAGGCCACCACGGGCAGGCCATCCGGCTGGAGGGCCAGCGCCGGCTGCCGCAAGAACCAGAGCCCTACCGTGCAGTTGTGATAGAGGAAGATGTCGTCGGCCGGTATGTCGGAGGCCAGCTCGCCCTGCGTGAGCGCCCAGTCGTCGGGGCCGCTACGGCCCACGCAGTCGCCGTCGCAGTACGCCACCAGGATGCTAGAGCTGGAGGTGTACGCCAGGCGCGGCCGGTCCTGCTGGTCGAGCACGAGCGCCAGGCCGTCGCCCAGCTCGCTGCCGTCCGAGCTGTGCAGGAGGATGAGACCATCCCAAGTGGAGCCGTCCGGCTCGGTGCAGTCGGCCAGGCACTCGAAGAAGCCGAGGAAGTTCTCCTCGCCATCCGCACCCAGGAAGGCCATCCTCACCGCGCCGTCAGCGCCCACAGCCAGGGAAACGGCCGGCGCGATCTCGGCGATGTAGCGGTCGGAGAAGGCCTCGGCCAGCCCCACCCCCGGCCAGTTGTCCACCTCTTCGTTGCCGCAGTCGGCGGTGCAGGTGAGGTACGCCACCAGCTCCACGTCGTCCACCGGGATCACGGTGGCCACGTGCGCGGCGCCGTGCGCGTCGAAGCGCAGGGTGCTCTCCACCCAGCTCTGCTCGCTGATGACGCTGCTCGCCCAGTTGCGGGCGTCCGTGCACGCTTGCTCGCACTGGAAGTACATGGTGCCCGGCTCCGGCGCGCCTATGCCCAGGTAGGCCTGGTAGGCGTGCATGAGGAACCGCGGACGGCCCTGCGGGTCGAGCGCGAAGGCGTCGCCCGAGAGTTCCCAGTCGCCGTCGTGCTCGAAGACGACGCGCGACTCCCAAGTGCCCGTTACGCCGCACGGGTCCTCGCAGGTGGCGTACATCACGGCGTAGCGGCTGGTGAACAGCAGGTGCGGCCGGCCGGCCGGATCTAGCGCCACCATGGAGGTGTCTACGGAGCCGAACTCCTCGGTGTAGAAGGTGACGGACTCGAACCGCTCCGCCGAGGTGCAGTCCGCCGCGCAGTAGGCGTAGACCACGCCCTGCGCCGCCACGAGCGGGTAGGTGAGGTGGACGCCGCCACGGGCGTCGACGGCCAGGCGAGGATCGCCGGTGTTGTGCACCTCGTCGCCGGTGGGGAGGAAGAACGCTTCGGCGAACGCGGGGGTGAGGCTCGCCGCGCCGATGAGGCAGAGCGCCACGATGAGCCTGGGCACGATGAGCCTAGACACGACGAGCCTGGAGAGGACGGAACGAGGAGGACGGGGTACTGAACGCAACATTTTCGTAGGCACCGCTTTCTGCCGCTGGGAGCAGCGTGAAGTTCGGATGGTCGACCGGTTATGTGACTAACCGGGCCATTATGCACGTTCTCCGCGCATGGTGAGGCGCCGCCTCCGAGCAGTTTTGACGTGCCGCACTGCCGCTCCCTATCAACGCTACGAGGAGCCCCTCACGAGAAGCCCCTCACAACAAGCCCCTCAAAAGAACCCCTCACGCCAGGTCCCGCCACCGCAGCACCAGCACGTCCGCACCCCACAGGAGCAGGCATACCCCCACGCTGGCCAGCAGACCAGTGGGCGTCTGTGCGGCGGCGGTCACGGGCCCTAAGATGCGTGCAGCGAACTCACCGGCGTACGCGTTGGCCGCGAAGGCGGCGCCCACCAGCAGCGCCACCACGATCTGAGCGAACGTCATGCCATAGGAGTCGTACAGCAGCGTCACCAGGGCCACCGCCGCCACGCTCAAGAAGAACAGCGTGCCCAGCACCCAGCCGCCGGCCAGGCTGCTCAGGAACTCGCGCCCCATGAACGTCACGCCCACCAGCGAGAGCAGTGCCGCCACGAGGAGACCGGCCAGGGGGAGGGCGCTGCCGCGGATCTGGCGCGCCAGCGCCACCTGAACGGTGCCGAGCGGCAGGGTGCCGTAGAGCCGCGCCCGGCCTTCGCTGCGCTCGGAGCCGAGCGACCGGAAGGCGTTCACCACGGCCGCCGCCGGCATGACCAGGAAGAGGAACGCCATCACCGCGGTGACCGCCGTGACGGACGGCGTTTCCAGCACGGGCACGCTGGCCATCACCAGCATGACCGCCAGCCAGGCGAGCAGGGAGCCCGCCCCGTAGCGCACCTCGGCAGCGGCCAGCCTAAACATGCGCACCTCCAAGGAACGGCTCCCGCGAGCGCAGCACCTGCACGGCTATCTCGTCGAGCGTCAGGCGCTGGGCCTCGATCTGGGTGGCGCCTAGCGCCCGCAGCTGGTCCAGTGCCCGCGGGGAGTCGTAGGTCACGGCGGCGTGCAGCGAGCCCCGGCTCTCGTGCCCGAGGAGCAGCCGCCCCGTGGCCTCGGGGAGCGCGGCGGCCTCGTGCCGGAAAGTTAGTCGGCGCCAGGCGTCCTCCAACTCGTGACGCTGGCACTCCAACACCACCCTGCCGCCCCTTACGAACGTCAGGTCGTCGGCCAGGCGCCCGAGGTCCGAGAGGATGTGCGTGGAGTAGAGGATGGTCAGCTCGTACTCGGCCAGGAACTCCGCCAGTGTGTCCAGCACCTCCGTGCGCACTATCGGGTCCAGACCGGCGGTCGGCTCGTCCAGCAGTAGGAGGCGCGGGCGGCGCGCTAGCGCGGCCACCAGCGCCAGCTTCACCCGGTTGCCTTTGGAGAGGTCCTTGACCTTGCGCGCGAGCGGCAGGTCGAACCGCGCGGCCAGCGCTGCCTGCAGTTCGCTGGACCAGTTCGGGAAGAAGCGCGCCAGGAAGCCTAGGTTGCGTCCGGCGGTCCAGTTCTCGTAGAAGGGCTGCTGCTCGCTGGCGTAACCCACCTCCGCCTTCCACCTGACGTCGCGCCCGCCCGTGGGCCGACCGAACATCTGAACCGCGCCGGCGGATGGCCGCCGCAGGCCCGCAAGCACGTCCATGGCGGTGGACTTGCCGGCCCCGTTAGGCCCGATGAGCGCCCGCACGCGACCCGGTTCCAGCTCCAGGTCGAGCGGACCGAGCACGAAATCCGGGTAGCGCTTCTCCACCTGGGTCAACCTAGCCACCGCGCTCACGCCGGTATCCCTTCCAGGATGAGCGCCACGCGGCGCACCACCTCGCCCGGCGCCAGCCCCTCGGCTATGGCCTGCTCCAGCACGGGTTGCAGGCCTTCGTCGAGCCGGGCCACCGCCAGAGCGCGCCGGTCGTCCGGGCTCAGCGGCAGCACGAAGAAGCCGCGGCCGCGGCGCGCCTGAATGAGCCTCTCGCGCTCCAGGGCCTCGTAGGCGCGCTGCACCGTGATGACGCTGACCTTCTGGTCGCCCGCCAGGCCGCGGATGGAGGGGAGCTCCGCCCCGGCCTCCAGGTCGCCGTTCAGGATCAGCCCCCTTATCTGCCGCGTGAGTTGCCCTTGCAGGGTCTCGCTCGAGTTGTCGCTCAGGTTCAGTAGCACTATCATCCTCCGCACTAGGTGTATATGTGCAGTATATACAGTTGGCTCCCCAGCGCAACCTGGCAGCCGGTTCTCATGAGAGATGAGGCAGAATGAGAAGCGGTGGGCCCGACAGGCTCCCCTGCTGCGCGCCCCTGCTGCACCCCTAGGCACCGACCATCCGCTAGAGCATCCTGAAGGGATAACACCGTGGATCAGAACAGCGCCAACCTCGAGAAATCGGCACGCCGCTCCTCAGCCATCTCCCCAGCCCGCTCCCGGGGCCTTTTCCTGGCGGGCCTCGCGGCCCTCATGCTGCTCGCAGCCTGCGTGCCCGGGCTCGTGCCGGGGCTACGCAACGTCCACGGCCAGACCTGGTCGGCACGCTTCGAGGTGGACGTGCAGGTGGCCACCAGCACGGTGCGGCTACCCGTGGAGGTAGCGCTGACCTTCAGTCAGAGCCTGCAGGACGTGTCCGCGGACGCCACCATCGAGTACGACGCCGGTATATTCCGCCTGCAGACGGGCCGTTTGGTGTCGCTGGACGGCCGCCTCGGCCTGGACGGCCACCTGGCCCTGGACAGCCCCTCCAA
>CAZPWN010000053.1:0-5694 GCA_964590475.1 uncultured bacterium
GGCCAGCGCTGGGTGTGTGGGCAGCCGAGGAGCGAGCCGGTGGAGCGTTCGTCGGCTGGTTCAGCGTGCAGAGGCGGCGCGGTGGCTCGAACCTGGAAGCCGAGCTGGGGTACCGGCTGGCCCGGAACGTATGGGGCCGCGGTTACGCCACGGAGGGCGCTCAGGCGCTGGCCGCGCGCGCCTTCGGCCTCGGAGTGCGCAGCCTGACCGCCACCGTCTACGAGGAGAACCTAGCCTCCCAGCGCGTGCTGGAGAAGCTCGGCATGACGCTGGCACGGCGCTACAAGCCGACGGCCGCGGACCTCGCGCGGGGCGTGACCTTCGAGCCGTCCCCCGAGGGGATCTGGGATGGGGATGAGCTCGAGTACGTACTGAACCACTCCGAGTGGAGGCAGCTCAAGGAAGCCTGAACTCTTTGCCCGGCAACCTGCACTGTTCTGCAGTCCGATGTGGGTGTTCGGGGGTCCGACGTGGATTCTGAGGGCTTGCCTTAAACGAAAAACGCGCTCCCCTCGGAGCGCTGATATCTTCAACATACCCAGTTATGCGCTATCCGTCAAGGGATTACAGCCATCCGGGTACATCCCGCGTCATGGGGCCCCTCGCCAGGCCTCGCACCGACGTGATAGCGAGCAACGGCGCGCAGGTAATAGGATCGACCCGAAACGTCCAGCCGGATACGCCCACCGAAACGGAGACCCCATGCCCCGCTCCCCCGCTCCTTTCTTCCTTCTCCTGGCCTTACTCGCCTTCACGGCGGCCGCTGCCTCCTCGCACGAAGTCGACCTGACGCTGGAGCCTGGGCAGGCCGAGTACGTGCACTTTGTCGCCTTCCAGGACGGCACGCAACCCTGGCGGGTAGCAACTCACGGAAGAGACGGATACACCTTCGAAGTAACGGACGCCGCTGGGCGCTTCGGATTAGCCGTCGTTTGCCAGAACCGAACGACAACCGGACCCATGGTGCTGGAACTCAGAGTGCTTCAGGCCACGGCGGCCGAGATCACCGCTGTGACTCTCCCCTGCCAAGGTGCCCCGGCGCCCACGGAGAGGACGGCCGTGCTCACGGGTTCCGTCAGCAACGTAGCCGGAGGGTTCGAACAGCTGGAGGTACTGACAGGAGGGAGCTCCGGGCGCACGTCCGCCCTGGACGACTACGCGTTCGCGCTCTCGGGCCTCTCGCCGGGCGCACACGACGTGCTTGTAGTGGGCCTCGACCAGGGACAGCGGCTCCAACACCTCGCGGTCCGACATGGCGTGGAGGTGGAAGGCAGCGGCCACACCACGATCGACTTCAGCACCGGCGCCGCTCCGGCGGAGTTCGGACTGACCGTCCAAGGGGCCGTCCCAGGGCGTCCCACGAGCGTGATGACGTTCCTCAGGACCAAGAACGGCGCCAGCGCCCTGCTTTCCGACGCCTTCGCGGTGCCCACTAGCCACACCTTCGCCGCCACGTTCCGCGCGGTCCCGGCGCACGTGCTGGGTGCCGGCGACATGCACTACCTGCACGTGGCCACGACCGATGAGCTCGGTCAGTACCTAGGGGCAGACCGTATCTTCCACGAGGGAGAGGAGCTGGTACTGAGTCTGCCGGCGGGCCACCTGAGCCCGGCGGCGGCTGACGTGCTGCCCGGGAGCTACCCCCGCTACGGCGTGACCTGGGCCGATGTCGGCGCCGCGGTCATCAGCGGCAAGTTCTCCTACACGGCACCTGGCGCTACGACCGAGTGGCACGTTAGCGTCACCGACGGCTGGCTAAGCGAGGACGTCTACCACCTGCCCGACCTGAGCCAACTGGACGGTTGGAAGCCCGAGTGGAACGCGGCGGCGGAGGACGTTACCTACGCCAGCGCCGAGCTGTCGGCCATGTTCAGCCCCGTAGCTACCGCGCTGAACTTCATCCACGAGCGCCGAGCCGGCGAGAACCGTTACATCCGGGCCAGTGTCCGCTTCGGTCGCTGACGCTGGCGGAGCCCTCACCGGGCCGCCCGGCACTGCCTCAGGCCCCTAGGTACACGCGCTTCACGGCCTCATCGTTGCGCAGCTCGCCGGCGGGACCGCTCAGCGCCATGACGCCGTTCTCCAGAACGTAGGCGCGGTGCGCGATGGCCAGCGCCAGCACGGCGTTCTGCTCAACTAGCAGCACGCTCAGGCCCTCCTCGTTGAGCCGCATGAGCGTCTCCCCCACCTCGCGCGCCAGGAGCGGCGAGAGGCCCAGCGTGGGTTCATCGAGGATCAGCACCTTGGGCCGGCTCATGATGGCTCGCCCGATGGCGAGCATCTGCTGCTCTCCGCCGGAGAGGCTGCCGGCCAGCTGCCCCGAGCGCTCAGCCAAGCGCGGGAAGACCTCGTAGACGTGCCGCAGTTCGGTTTCGACCTCGGCTGGCCTGCGGCCCACGGCTCCCAGGTTCAGGTTCTCCAGCACGGTCATGCGCGGGAAGACCTCGCGCCCCTCGGGGCAGTGCGCCAACCCCATGCGCACGCGGGCCACGGGGTCCATACCCGCCACGTCGCGGCCGAGCATCTCTATCTTGCCCCCGGCCACGGGCACCAGGCCCGAGATGGCGCGCAGCATGGTGGTCTTGCCGGCGCCGTTGGCGCCCACCAGAGCCACTATCTCGCCCTGCCGCAGCTCCAGGCTGGCGCCGCGCAGCGCCTTGGTGCGGCCGTACCGCACGTCCAGCTCGCTCACCCTCAGTACGTCCTCCGAGCGGGGCGTGGTGGTGGGCGCGCTGACCTCGTCGCCCGCCCCCAGGTAGGCGGCCACGACGTCGGGCTGGTGCACCACCTCGGACGGAACGCCCTCCGCCAGCTTCAGGCCGTGGTCCATGACCACCAGCCGGTCGCACCCGCGCGCCATGGTCTGCATGTGGTGGTCTATCACCAGCACGGTGGTGCCGGCCCCGCGGATGCGGTGTATTAGCCGCATGGTCTCCTCGGACTCCGTGTCGTTCATGCCCGCGAACGGCTCGTCTAGCAGGAGCAGCTTGGGTTGAGCGGCTAGCGCCAGCGCTATCTCCAGCACCCGCTGGTCACCGTACGAGAGGCTGCCCGCGGTGCTGTCCTGCAGGTGCCTGAGGCCCACCTGCTCGAGCACCTCGTCTATGCGTTCCTGCAGCGCGCGGTGTTCGGCGGCACCCGCTCCGAACACGGTCCTGAGGGGCCCACCGCGCTCCACCAGGTGGCTGGCGGACGCGAGGTTCTCCCGCACGCTCAGCTCGGCGAACACGCGGGTGTGCTGGAACGTGCGCACCATGCCGCGCCGGGCCAGTGCGTGCGGCGCCATGCCGGTCACGTCCTCGCCGAAGAGGAAGACGCGGCCGGCGGAAGGCCTTATGAAGCCGGTGACGACGTTGAAGGTGGTGGTCTTCCCCGCCCCGTTCGGGCCGACCAGGCCGAGTATCTCGCCCTCGTTGACTCCGAAGCTGAGGTCGGAAACGGCAGCGAAGCCGCCGAAGTGGCGCGTGAGGTTCTCGACCCTGAGTACTTCGTTACTCATCCCGCGGCGCTCCCACTGCGGTAGGGGCGGTAGGCCGCGGCCGGCGGCCTTCCAGTGCGGCTCTCAGGCGGGCGATGCCGCCAGCGATGCCCGTGGGCAGGACCACGATGACCACAATCAGCAGCACGCCGTAGACGATCTGCGCCATGGCCGGCGACAGGGACTTCACCCCTGTGCTGATGACGGTGAGGAAGATCGGCCCGATGATCGGACCGGCGAACGTGCCGGCCCCGCCCAGTAGGTTCATGACGAAGAGGTCGAAGGAGTGCACGAAGGTGAACGAGTCGGGGCTGATGAACGCCGCGTAGTGGGCGTACAGGGAGCCCGCCACGCCGGCCAGGGCCGCCGCGATCGTGAACGCCGTGACCTTCACGCGGTAGGTGGCTATGCCGACGCTTTCGGCGAGGTTCTCGTCGCCCTTGATGGCGGTGAGGGCGCGCCCGAAACGCGACCTGCCGATGCGCCACCTGAGCAGCAGCACCAGCGCGGCGAACGCCAGCACGAAGTAGTAGTAGCCGACCTTCTGGATGATGGTCCGGAACACGTGGTCGATGCCGAACAGCTGGATCTTCACGAAGGGGATGCCGGTGAGGCCCATGGGCCCGCGCGTGAGGTCGTCCAGGTTGGTCATCAGGATGGTGATGATGATGCCCACGATGAAGGTGATGACCGAGAAGTAGTGCCCCCTGAGGCGCAGGGCGGGTATGCCGACGATGAGGCCCGCCAGGCCGGCGGCCACCACGGCCGCGACGAGGCCGACCACGAACGGCTGCCCGCTCTTCACGATCAGGGCGGAAGCGTAGGCTCCCACCCCCATGAAGGCCGCGTGCCCCAGCGATATGAGGCCCGCGCCGCCGATCAGCAGGTCCAGGCTCACCACGAGGATGATGTTGATGGCGATGAGGACCAGCAGGTGGCGGTCCGCGATGCCGGTGAAGATGTGGGGCGCGGCCAGCGCCAACCCCACGCAGACGATGCCGATGATCCAGTTGAGGACCGTCCAGCGGCGGCCGCTCTCCACCTGGGCGCCGGGGCGCCGGGTTGCCGCGCTCACAGCTTGGCCTCAGGCGTGCCCATAAGGCCACGCGGACGCACGAGGAGCACCGCCACCATCAGCACGAACGCGGTGAGTTCGGCGTACTGGGTGCTAACGAAGCCGGCCATGAGGTTCTCCGCCAGCCCGACGATCAGCGCGCCGATGATGGCGCCGGGCACGCTGCCCATGCCGCCGAAGATGACTATCGCGAAGGCCTTGATGACGACGATGGCGGCGATGCTGGGATCGAAGGCGTTGACGCCGGAGGCGAGAGTACCGGCCGCGCCCGCCAGCGCGCCCGCGAGGAGGAACGCCACGACCTCCACGCGGAACGGGTCGAGGCCCACCACCAGGGCGCCCCGCCGGTTCTGCGCCACCGCGCGCAGTGAGGTGCCGATGGGGGTGAACTTGAGGAACGCCCAGGTGCCCACCACGAGTAACAGGGCGCAGCTGGCTATGAGCACCTGGTAGCCGGTCCAGGTGGCGCCCAGGATGTTGACGCGCGCGTTGATGAACGGCGCCCGCACCAGCCTGAAGTCGGCGCCGAAGAAGTGCAGCGCCAGGTTCTGAAGTATGAGAAGTAGGCCCAGCGCCGCGATGAAGGTGGTAGCACCCGAGAAGCGCCTGAGTGGCCTGTAAACGATCAGATAGTTGCCGGCGCCTATGAGGCTGCCGATGAGCATGGCCAGTGGCAGTGCCACGAAGAACGGGAGCCCGAACTCGCGGGTGGCGAAGAACGCCGTGTAGGCGCCCAGCATGTAGATGGCGCCCTGCGAGAAGTCGGCTATGTCCATCACGCCCATGACGAGCGTGAGGCCCAGCGCCACCAGGGCGTAGAGGCTGCTGGCGTGAAGGGCGTTCAGCGCCAGCTGTGCGGCCAGGTCCACGCCTTATCCAGCCCCCCGGGTCACGGCTTGCCCGCGAGCACGCCGCTCTCGGCCAGGTCGTTCCATACGTCCTGCGATACGAGTAGACCGTCCTTCAGTTCGAAGCGGTCCGTGAAGCGGATGTCCTGGAAGGCCGCGCCGGCCACGTTCTCGCCGTAGAGCGTGCCGCGGACCCACACCACCGCGTTGCCGCCGCTGGCGGTGCTGTCGACGCCCTCTATGCGTTTGGCCACCCACCTGTAGCGCTTCTTGGCGCCGCCGACCAGGTCCTC
>CAZPWN010000053.1:5794-13753 GCA_964590475.1 uncultured bacterium
CTAGAGAACGCGCCGCCTGGGACTTGGGTCCAGCAGGCGGCGCTGCTCGGAACTACTAGTTAGCCGTTACTCGCAGAGCTGGTCTTCCGTGAGGAGAACGGGATCCACGAAGGCGTAATCGCGGTCGGCTACCAGCAGCAGGCCCTCGTCGTTGAAGGTGGCCACGCCCGCGCCCAGCACGGCCTGACCGCACTGGAGGAAGTGGTAGTCGCCGTACGACAGCTCGAAGGTCTCGCCGGAGAGCACCTCGGCCATGACCGCCTCGGGCTCGGTGGTGCCGGCGCGCTCCATGGCCTGCTTGATGAGCATCACGGTGCCCCAGCCCAGGCCGTGGTTGCGGCCCGCGTCGATGCCCATGAGGTCGCGGCCCGCTTCGACCATCTCGGTCACGCCAGCGCCGACCTCGGTGCGGTCGAAGGTGCGGGCGGCGGTGCCGTCGTCGTCGTACCAGGGGAAGTAGACGCCCAGCACGCCATCACCGACGGCGTCCACCACCGCGGCGTCGGACACCAGGTCGGAGCCGTAGATGGTCTGGGTGACGTCGAGCTCGTCCTTCTGCAGGAGGATGCCGATCATCTCCTGAGCCAGGCCGATGGCCACGATGGCGTCGGCGCCGGAGGCCTTGGCGCGGGTGAGCAGCGTGCGGTAGTCGGCTGCCGCGTACGGGAAGTACTCGGGCTCGGCTACCAGGCTGGCGCCCAGCTCCTCGGCGGTGGCCTGGAAGTGCTTGACCATGCTGCGGCCGAAGTCGGTGTTCTGGGCCATGACGAAGAAGTTGGTGTGGCCGTTCTCGAGGACGGCGTACTTGGCGAGCGGCACCATCTCGTTGCGGGCCTGCACGCCCAGGCGGACCGCCATGTCGGCGCCCGCGTCCGCGCGAGCCGTGGTGGTGAGCTCGTCGGCGTAGGCGAACGGGATGTGCGGGATGCCGAGCGCGGCGAAGACGGGCATCTGAGCTAGAGCGGACGAGCTGCAGAACGAGCCGCCGACGAAGGTGGCGCCGGCCACGGCCAGGCGGTTAGCGGCTTCCACGGCGCCCTGCGGGGTGCAGAGGTCGTCCTCGAAGACGAGCTTGAACGTCACGTTCTCGCCACCCACATCGAAGCCGCCGGCCTCGTTGAGGTACTGAACGGCCAGCTCGGCGCCGACCCTGCTCTCGGTGCCCTCCTTGGCTGCCCCACCCGTGAGCGGGAGGGAGAAGCCGATGGTGACCACCTTCTGCGCCGCCCCGAACAGTAGGAGGTTCAGGAGAAGGACGGCGACGACACCTACCGTCAGCCTGCGGCCCCTGCGGGAACTTACACCTGATAGCACTATGTGACCCTCCTCAGAGTACGAGTGCGGCGCCTCGTGCTGTACGAGATTCGCCTCGAGTTTTGAACGTCGGGGACACTCTAGCGCCAGGTTTGACAGGCTGTCAACACTACAACATAATGTCCGTATGAATTTGAATTTCGGGCGCCTTCTCGCGGGCGTCGGGGCGCTCCCTGGAGCGTCGCCGAGGCGGCGCCCGTTCGGGGGAACCGCATGACGACTCTCAACCGGGATAGCCCGGTGCCGTACTATCACCAGCTCAAGGCCATCCTCATCGAACAGATCATGGCCCTCAAGGACGCCCAGCAACCGGTCCTGCTGCCCACGGAGAAGGACCTGCAGGAGAAGTACCAGGTCTCGCGCTCCGTGGTGCGCCAGGCCGTGCAGGAGTTGGTGCAGGAGGGCGTGGTGGTCCGCGAGCAGGGGCGCGGCACGTTCGCCCTCCCCAACAAGCTGCGCCACAACCCGCAGCCCGAGAAGGCGCGCTCGCACGGCCTCTCCGGCTACATGAAGGAGCGCGGCATCGCCCCTAACACCCGGCTGCTCTCCCGCGAAGCGGGTCACGCCAGCGCCGAGGCGGTGCTCGCCCTCGAACTCACGGACGACAAGCGCGTGTTCCGCTTCGAGCGCCTGCGCCTGGCGGGCGACAAGCCCATCGGGGTGCACCGGGTGGCGCTGCCGCTGGCGCAGATCCAGGGCGGCGCGGAAGCGCTGAAGGACGAGGACCTGCTGTACGGCGCCTCGTCGCTCGACTACCTGGGCGAGCGGCTGGGCATCTCGGTGAGCAAGAGCGTGAGGACCATCGAGGCGGTGGCGCTGGACGCCACCACCGCCGAGCTGCTGGGCGCGCCCGCCGGACAGCCTTCGCTGCACGTGAGGCGCGTGGCGTTCGGCGCCTCCGGCAAGCCCGTGGAGTTCTTCCACGCCGTCTACCGGGGCGACCAGTTCGAGTACTCCCTGGAGTTCGATCACTGATGACCCCCGCCGCCTTCCCCGCCGACGCCCCTCTGCCCAAGGCGGTACGCCTGGTGGAGGTGGGCCTGCGGGACGGCCTGCAGAGCGTGCCCACCACGCTTCCTACCCAGAGCAAGCTGGAGCTGCTCGAGGCCCTGCTGGAGGCGGGCCTGCGCCACGTCCAGGTGGCCTCGTTCGTGAACCCGAAGCGGGTGCCGCAGATGGCGGACGCGGAGGCTCTCAGCGTGGCCCTCAGGCCGCTGGCGGACGCCTACCCAGACGCCACCTTCAGCGGGCTGGCGCTCAACCTGAAGGGCGTCGAGCGCCTCGCCGCGGCCGGCCTGCGGCACGTGGACATCTCGCTCTCGGCCTCGGAGCCGCACTCGCAGCGCAACGCCGGCATGAGCATCGCCGAGGCCACGGAGCAGATCACCGGGAGCATCCGCGTGGCCCTCGAGTTCGGTCTGGGCGTACGCGCCGGCGTGCAGTGCGTCTTCGGCTCCGCTCCGGGCGAGAGCATCCCCGTGGAACGCGTCTCGGAACTCGCCACCACCCTGCTGGAGGCTGGCGCCACCGAACTCGCCCTGGCGGACTCCGCCGGGCTGGCGGACCCGCTGAGCCTGGCGCGGACCGTGGAGCACGTGCGCTCCGCCACCGGCGACGCGCCGCTGACCCTCCACCTGCACGACACGCGGGGCCTCGGGATGGCCAACCTCGTGACCGCTCTCCGGCTGGGCATAAGCAGTTTCGACACGGCCTTCGGCGCCCTCGGCGGCTGCCCCTTCATACCCGGCGCGGCCGGCAACATCGGCACGGAGGACGCGGTGCACCTGCTTGACGCCCTCGGCGTGAAGAGCGGAGTGGACCTAGCCGGCGTGGCGCGCGCCACCAGGTTGGCCGAAGGGTGGCTAACTCAAGGCATGCCTAGCAGCATCTACCAGCTGGTGCGCGACGACGCCATGGGCGGCGGCCAGCTGCCTCGGGAGGACCCAATTGCAACTGACAGCCGCTGAGAAGATCCTCTCCCGCAAGGCGGGGGAGGTCCTGCGCGCCGGCGACATCGTGGTGGCCGACGTGGATGGAGCGATGGGCACCGACGCCACCGCGCCGTTCGCCATCAAGGCGTTCGAGGGCATGGGCGGCGGGCCCGTGTGGGACCCTAAGCGCTTCTCGCTGGTGCTCGACCACGCCACGCCCGCTCCCAACGAACGCGTCAGCGGGCTGCACGCGCTGATGCGCGACTTCGCCCGCGAGCAGGGCGTGAAGCTCTACGAGGTGGGCGACGGCATCTGCCATCAGCTGATGGTGGAGAACGGCCACGCCGGACCCGGCGAGCTGTTCGTGGGCGCCGACTCGCACACGCCCACCATCGGCGCCCTGGGCTCCTTCGCGGTCGGCATCGGCTCCACCGACTTAGCCGCCGTCATGCGCACGGGCAGGATCTGGCTCAAGGTGCCGCGCAGCATCCGGGTGGAGCTAACCGGCACCTTCCGGCCCGGCACCTTCCCCAAGGACGTCATCCTCCACTTGGTGGGCGCGCTCGGCATCGCCGGCGCCACCTACGAGGCGGTGGAGTTCGGGGGCAGCGCCGTGGAGAGCCTCAGCCTGGCGGGCCGCATGGTGCTGGCCAACATGGTGGCCGAGATGGGCGCCAAGGCCGGCCTCGTCGACACCACCGGCCTTCAGCTGCCGGACGCGCTGGCGGGCCGCACCTTCGCCGAGCACAACGCCGATCCGGGCGCCACCTACCGCCAGCGCCTAGAGCTGGACATCAGCGACCTGGGTCCGCAGGTGGCCGTACCCGACCTGCCGGACAACGTGAAGGACGTGCGCGAGGTGGCCGGCACCAAGGTGCAGATGGCCTTCATCGGTTCGTGCACGAACTCGCGCCTGGAGGACCTGCACGCCGCCGCCGCGGTGCTTAGGGGCCATAAGATCGCCCCGGGCGTGCGGCTCATCGTCACCACCGCCTCCCGCAGGATCTTCAACGAGGCGCTGGCCGACGGCACCGTGCAGACGCTCAGCGAGGCCGGCGCCACCTTCATCACCTCCGGCTGCGGCCCCTGCGTGGGCACGCACCAGGGGGTGCCGAGCGACGGCGAGAACGTCATCTCCACCACCAACCGCAACTTCCGCGGCCGCATGGGCAACCCGCGCTCCAGCATCTACCTCTCCTCACCCGCGGTGGTGGCCGCCTCCGCGCTGACGGGCGAGGTCACCGACCCGGCGCGGTTCTTCGAACCCGCCGCGGACGCCGCCACCGGAAGGGCCGAGGCATGAGCCAACCGGTTTCCAGCTACGAGGGCCGCGCGCACTTGGTAGGCGACAACGTCGACACCGACCGCATCATCCCCGGCAAGTACACCAAGACGCTCGACACCAGCGAGCTGGCGAGCCACCTGCTGGAGGATTACGACCCCACGCTGGCGGGCAGGCTCGAAGTAGGCGACATCCTCGCGGCCGGCGAGAACTTCGGCTGCGGCTCCAGCCGCGAGCAGGCGCCCATAGCCATCAAGGCGGCCGGCGTCTCGTGCGTGGTGGCGCGCTCGTTCGCGCGCATCTTCTTCCGCAACGCCATCAACGTGGGGCTCCCGGTCATCGAGGTGCCCGAACTGCAGATAGAGGACGGCAGCCGCCTGAGCGTGGACGTGCGCTCCGGCCGGGTGGTCGACCTGGCCACGGGCCACGAGTACGCCGGCACGCGCATGCCGCCGGTCATGTCGCAGATCCTCGCCGCGGGCGGGCTGCAGGCCTACCTCAGGGCCGGCGGCGACTACACGGTGAAGGAGTGACCGAGCTCCCCCAGCCGAACTCCGCCGCGCCCCTGGCCGGCGTGCGGGTGCTCGAGTTCACGCAGGCGGTGCTGGGCCCCACGGCGGGCATGGTGCTGGCCGACATGGGCGCCGAGGTCGTCCGCGTGGAGCCCACCCCCAAAGGCGACCCGACCCGCTACCTGCGCGGCTTCGGCATGGGCTACTACCCGTACTTCAACCGCAACAAGAAGAGCGTAGTGGTGGACGTGAAGGACCCGCGCGGGCTCGAGGCGGTGGAGCGCCTTCTGGAAGACGCCGACGTGCTGATCGAGAACTTCGCGCCCGGCACCATGCAGCGCCTGCAGCTGGGCCCCGAGATCACCGAGCGTCATCCCCGCCTGATCTACCTGAGCCTCAAGGGGTTCCTGCCGGGCCCCTACGAGAAGCGCACCGCGCTGGACGAGGTGGTGCAGATGATGTCGGGCCTGGCCTACATGACGGGACCGCGCGGCACGCCCCTGCGGGCCGGCGCCTCGGTCATCGACATGATGACGGGCGTCTGGGGGGCCATGGGCGCGGTCCTGGCGCTGAGGGAGCGCGACGCAAGCGGCCGCGGGCAGGTGGTCAGCTCGGCCCTCTTCGAGACGGCCGCGTTCGTCATGGGCCATCACCTCGCCTACTCCCTCGCCTCGGGCGAGGAGGTGCCGCCCATGCCCGAGCGCGTGAGCGCCTGGGCGGTTTACCACCAGTTCCTTACGGCGGACGATCACCTGATATTCGTGGGCGTGACCTCCGACAAGCAGTGGGCCAGGTTCTGCGAGGCGTTCGAGCTGGACGAGCTGGCGGCGGACGAGCGGTTACTGACCAACAACGACCGCATCCGCGAGCGGGAGTGGCTGCTCCCCCGCCTCAGGGAGCATCTCGGCGGCCTGAACCTGAAGGACGCGGTGGCCCGATGCGAACGTGCGGGCATCCCGTTCTCGCCCGTGGCGCGCCCGGAGGACCTCTTCGAGGACCGGCAACTGAACGAGGGCGGCAGCATGCTCGAGACCACCTTCCCGGACGGCACCACGGGCCGCTTGCCGGCCCTGCCGCTGGTGATGGGCGACGGGCGCTGGGGCAAGCGCCTCGACCCGCCCAGGCTGGGTGAGCACACGCGCGAGGTCCTGCAGGAAGCGGGACTCTCCCCCGGGTACGTTTCCGAACTAGTTCACGAGGGCGTCGCGCTGACGCTGCAAGAGGAAGCCGCGGCCGCCGCGGACGAGCACACCGGCGGATGACCGCCCCACGGAGGAAGAGATGAGCACGCAACCCCTTTACGATCTGCTGGTCACCAACGTGCGCCTGGCGCGGCCGAAGCAGGATGACACCCCGGTAACCGACATCGCCATCAAGGACGGCAAGTTCGCCAAGGTGGCGCCCGGGCTGGCCGCCAGCGACGCCGCGGAGGTGGTGGACGGCAGCGGCATGCTCGCCTTCCCCGGCCTGGTGGACGCGCACATGCACGTGGGCATCTACTCGCCATTGCGCGACGACGCGGTCACGGAGAGCAAGGCCGCCGCCATGGGCGGCGTCACCAGCGCGCTCACGTACTTCCGCACCGGCGACTACTACCTGAACAAGGCGGGGCCGTACGCGGAGTTCTACCCCGAAGTGCTGTCCGAGTCCGCGGGCCGCTACTGGGTGGACTACGGCTACCACGTGGCCCCCATCAACAAGAGCCACATCGACGAGATGCCGCTCCTGCTGGACGAGCACGGCGTGGCCTCGTTCAAGATCTTCATGTTCTACGGCGGCTTCGGGCTGCACGGCCGCTCCGGCAACCAGCGCAACTTCCTCCACCTGGAGGAGGGCGAGAACTACGACTTCGCGCACTTCGAGTTCATCATGCGCAAGCTCTCGCAGATGATCCGCGAGGACCCTGAGCGCGCCTCGCAGATCTCGCTCAGCCTGCACTGCGAGATCGCCGACATCCTCAACGCCTACACGGCGATGGTCGAGCGGGACGGCAAGCTCAAGGGCCTGCACGCCTACGACGCGGCCCGGCCGCCGCACTCCGAGGGCTTGGCCGTGTTCATCGCCTCCTACCTGGCCTACGAGACGGACCTGCCGAACGTGAACCTGCTGCACCTCAGCGGCCGCAAGGCGTTGGGCGCCGCGCTGATGATGGAGCAGCTCTTCCCCCACATCTCCTTCGGCAAGGAGATAACCATCGGGCACCTGCTGCTCGACGTGGACAGCCCGGCGGGACCGAAGGCCAAGGTCAACCCGCCCATAAGGCCGCGCGAGGACGTGGAGTACCTGTGGGAGAAGGTGCTGTCGGGCGACGTGGACTGGGTGGTGAGCGACCACGCTTGCTGCGAGGCCGAGGTGAAGGTATCGCAGGAGAACCCCGACGACATCTGGCTGGCCAAGTCCGGCTTCGGCGGTACGGAGTACCTGCTCTCCGGCTTGTTCAGCGAGGGCAGCAAGCGTGGCCTCTCCCCCAACCGCGTGGCGGAGCTCACCAGCCTCAACCCCGCCCGCCGCTTCGGGCTCAACACCAAGGGCGACGTGGCGGAGGGGCTGGACGCCGACCTGGTGCTGCTCGACCCCGACGAGACGTTCGTGGTGCGCGCCGAGGAGTCGGAGTCCGCCCAGGGCTACACGCCCTTCGAGGGGCAGGAGCTCACCGGCCGCGTGAAGCGCACGATCCTGCGCGGTAACACGGTCTATCTCAACGGCGACATCGTGGGCGACGCGAAGGGCGAGTACCTGAAGCGGCCTAACTGAGTCGAGAGTCTGGAGCGGGCGCCGCAACCTTAACGGCCGCGGCGCCCGCTCCCTTGTGGACCATCACGCAGTCGGAACTATTCCGCGCGGCCTCGCTCGGCGACGTCCGGATGCGGCACCACCGCCACCAGCACCTCTTCCCCATCGGCGCTGCCGGCCACGCTAA
>CAZPWN010000054.1:0-13604 GCA_964590475.1 uncultured bacterium
GCTGGCGCGAGATGCACCAGTGGCGCAGGTTCGCCAGCCAGTCGCGGTTCACCTTGGTGTAGCGTTCCGGGTGCACCTCGATCTCGCCCGAGTCCAGCGCCTGCAGCGCCCGCTTGGCCACCGCGTCGGTGTCGTAGAACCACTGCAGCGAGAGCACGGGCTCCACCGGCTCCTTGGTGCGCTCGCTCAGGCCGATGGGCACGGTGTAGTCCTGCACCTTCCTCAGTGCGCCGGCCTCCTCCAGCAGGGGCACCACGGCCTTGCGCGCCTCGAACCTGTCCAGGCCGCGCAGGTCCTGAGGCACCAGCTCGCCCGTCATGCGGGCGTCCAGCCCGATGACGCTGGGGCGCGGCAGGCCGTGCCGCTCGCCGATCTCGAAGTCGGTGGGGTCGTGCGCGGGGGTGATCTTCAGCGCGCCCGTGCCGAACTCGCGCTCCACGGCCTCGTCGGTGATGATGGGCACCCAGTTGTCGGTGAGCGGGATGCGCGCCTTGCGGCCCACCAGCTCCTGCGCGCGCGGGTCCTCGGGGTTGAGGGCGATGGCCACGTCCGCGAAGATCGTCTCGGGCCGCACGGTGGCTATCACTATCTCGGCGCCGCCCTCCAGCTCGTACGCCAGGTGGTAGAGGTGCCCGGGGCGCTCCTCGCGGTCCACCTCCAGGTCCGACAGCACGGTCTGGCTGGCCGGGTCCCAGTTCACGATGCGCTCGCCGCGGTACGCCAGGCCCTTGTGGTACAGCTCCACGAACTGCTTGCGCACGGCGCGGCTGAGCCCCTCGTCCATGGTGAAGCGGGTGCGGCTCCAGTCGGCGCTGACGCCGAGCCGGCGGAGCTGCTCCAGGATGATGTCGCCCGACTGCTCCTTCCACTCCCACACGCGCTCCAGGAACTTCTCGCGCCCCAGCTCGTGGCGGCTCTGGCCTTGGCTACGCAGCTCGCGCTCCACCACCACTTGCGTGCTGATGCCCGCGTGGTCCGTGCCTGGCTGGAACAGCGCCTCGTAGCCCTGCATGCGCTTGAAGCGGATGAGGGTGTCGATGAGCGTGTTGTCGAAGGCGTGGCCCAGGTGCAGGCTGCCCGTCACGTTGGGGGGCGGGATCACGATGGTGAACGGCTCCTTGCTGGAACCCGCGTCCGCCCTGAACGGCTCGTCGGCCCAGCGCCGCGACCACTCTGCCTCCACCGAGGTGGGGTCGTAGCGGCTCGGGAGGTCCACCGTGGCGCCTCCGGCTAGTTGCTCTTCGGTCTCTGTGGTCGTACGTTCCGCTTCGCTCATCCGCTCCTCCTGCTGCTGCCCCTTGGACGGGGTCCGAGAACCTGGTGTTGGAGCGGCCCTTAAAACGCAAAACCCGCCCGCTCCGAAGATGCGGACGAGGCTGCACACCCCGCGGTACCACCGCAGTTCCCGCCCGGATCAGTAGCCGGCACGGGCGCTCGTTGAGCCGCGCTATCGGGGCGGCACCGGAGGCTCTACTGGCCGCGGAAAGTAGCTGGCGGCGTTCTTCCTCGTGCACCGGCGCGCATGGGCGCCGGCGGGCGGGCGACGTTCGGCGGGGTTCCTCCGTCCGGGATCTCAGCCGCCTTGGGCGCCTATGAGCAAGGCTGCCGCCGGTCGACCCGGGCTCTCTGGTGAGGAGACCTGACGCTTACTCCTCCCGCTGGCGGGAGTTTAGCACGCCCGGGCGGCGACGAGAGTCTTGGCCCGGGCGTGCGGAGTGGCCGTGCGGTGCGCCTACCTCAGGCCATGGGCAGGCTGGACATGGACTGGATGCCTATCTGCCCCACCGTGACGCGCGCCGTGCGCCTGAGTTCCTGCGCGCTGGGGTTGCGCGGGTCGAGGATCACGAGGGGCGTGCCGCCGTCGCCGCTCTCGCGCAGCGCGCGCGTTATGGGGATCTGGCCCATGAGGGGCAGCTTCTCCTCCTCGGCCCAGCGCTTGGCGCCGCCCTCGCCGAAGATGTGATCGCGCGAGCCGTCCGGCAGCTGGTAGTAGCTCATGTTCTCCACCACGCCCAGGATGGGCACGTGCGTCTTGCGCGCCATGGTGTAGGCGCGGCGCACGTCCACCAGCGCCATGTCCTGCGGGGTGGTCACCATCACCATGCCCGTTACGCCCACCAGCTGCACCAGCGAGAGCTGCACGTCGCCGGTTCCCGGCGGCAGGTCCACTATGAGGTAGTCGAGCTCGCCCCAGGTGGTCTGGTTGAGGAGCTGAGTGAGGGTGCCGTGCAGGATGGGCCCGCGCCAGGTGAGCGCCTGGCCGTCCTCCACCAGGTTGGCGATGCTGATGACCTTGACGCCGTGGTTGCGCAGCGGCAGGATGCGCTTGTCGTCGTCCGCCATCAGGCGCTTGCCCTCCACGCCGAACATCTTGCTCTGCGAGGGGCCGTAGATGTCGGCGTCCAGCATGCCGACCTTGGCGCCCTCCAGCGCCAGGGAGGCGGCCAGGTTGGCGGCCACGGTGGACTTGCCCACCCCGCCCTTGCCGGAGCCCACGGCTATAACCGTGCGCACGCCGGGCATGGGCTCCTTCTGGGGCCCCCGCACCACCGAGCCGAACTCCACTCGCAGGTCCACCTGGCCCACTTCCCTTTCCACCGCCTCGCGGATGGCCCGCTCGAGGTCGTCCTTGAGCGGGGAAGCGGGGGTGGTGAGGTTGATCTTCAGGTTCACGGACGAGCCGTCCACCTTCACGTCATCGACCATGCCGAGCGACACCAGGTCCTGGTGCAGCTCCGGCTCTTGGACGGTGCGTAGCGCGTTCAGGATGCGTTCGCGGTTGACTTCCATATATGAGTTGCAGCCTACCAGCCGGGGAAGCGCGGACCGCGCACCGGGGTGACCAAGCGGGAGCCCAGCCTGGCCCTCACCCGGCGCACCTCCGGCGCACGGCAGCGCCACGGGGCCACTGCGCTGCGCGTGGCGCTTCGTCTTGTGAGGCCGGGCGGCGTATAGCTATACTTCCTGTCGTGCAGAGCAGCTACGGTTCCGGGCTGGTGGCGCTGTGAGCGAGCCCGCTCGTTACCAACGTGTAGAGCAGGCCGTCCGCTCCGGGCAGACGAGCACCAGTCGTGGTGTGGACGCCGTGACCGGGCTGCCCGTGCTCATCTACGACTTCCCAGGAGCGCCCCGCCTGAAGGTGGGCCAGCTCGACAGCGAGGGCGTGCCCCCCGTGCTGGCCGCCGGCTTCGACGGCGCCAGGGGCGTGCTCGTAACCGCCTACCCGCAGGGCGCCACCCGACTGGTCGACGGCGGCCGGACGATGACGGACGACGTGGTGCTGCAGACGCTCGCGGCCTTGCGCGACGCCGCCCGGGTCGGCCTGGTGCATGGCGACATGACGCCGGAACGCCTGCTCGTCTCGCACGGCCGGGTCTACGTGGAAGGCTACGGCGTGCCGTGGAACTTAGGCGACCTGGGGCAGCCCACGCGCGAGAGCATCAGGGCCGCCCTGACGCACGACCTGGTGGCCGCCATCAAGGCGCTCTTGGGCTTCGGCGAAGGCAGCCTGAGCCAGGAGGTGGCGGCCGCCCTGAAGGGTGCGCTGGGCAGCGCCCCGGGCGCCCGCGACGCCGGCCAGCTCTACACCGTGGTGCGGCGCCTGGCGGGCGGCGCGGTGACCGTACCGTCCGCCGGTTTCGGCAACCTCGTCATACCCACGGAGGGCGGGTCCAGGGCCCGCCCCTCCTCCAGCGCCCTGGACGACATCGGACTGGGCGACCTCGACCTCGAGGAGCTCGACCTGAGGCCCCGTACGGAACCGCCGGCCCCTCCGCGGGCGCCGGTGGAAGACGAACGGCTCACCGAGAACGAGCCGCTGACGCCCACGCCGCTCGAGCTGTTCGACGAGACGCCCCCGCTCGGCACCGCCGTGGAGGACGACGTGCCCACGCTGGCCACCCCGGCGTTCCCCGACGAACCGGACCCCATTACCCTGCACAGCGACCCGGGGCCCACCCTCAGGACGGATCCCTCCCTGCGCGACAGCGGCGCCGGCTTCGTTAAGGACCTGCCGCCCGGCGCCACCTACCGGGCGGGCAACCCGGAGGAGCCCGTGCGCGTGCCGCCGCTCGAGCTGAACTTGAACGCCCTGCCCAGCGCCCGGAGGCGCAACTGGCGCCTGCCGATCCTGCTCCTCACCCTCGTGGTGGTGGCCGGCGCGGCCGGTTACCTGGCCCTCGTCTCAGGCCGAAACGCGCCCTCCGCGGTGCAGGGCAACGGCGCCATGAGCCACTTCGTGGACGTGCGCGTGGAGCCGGCCAACCTGCCGCCCGTGAGCCTCGTGGTGGAGCAACGCCCTAGCGCCTCCGCCTTCCGCTCCGGCACGATCATCGGCTCCGTGCCCAGGCGCGTGCGCTTCGACGCCGCCGGCACCTGGGTGGTGCACGCCAGCTTCCAGGGCCGCGTGAGTGAGAGCGTGACACTGCGCGTACCCGAGGACACCGGCATCACCATCGTGTTCCCGCCCGAAGAGCCCCTCCCCACGCCCTGACGCCACGCCCCGGTGGGCGGCCCTAGCGCCCGGCACGCGTTAGTTACACTCGGCCCATGGCACGCTGCTGGCTCATGAAGAGCGAACCCGACACCTACCCGTACGAACGACTCGAGAAGGAAGGCCGCACCATGTGGGACGGCGTCCGCAACTACCAGGCGCGCAACTACATGCGCGACGACATGAGCGTGGGCGACGAGGTGCTCTTCTACCACTCCAGCACCAAGGTGCCCGGCGTGGTGGGCGTGGCCCGGGTGGCCAGCGAGCCGTACCCGGACCCCACCCAGTTCGACGAGAGCAGCGAGTACTACGACCCCAAGGCCACGGAGCAGGAGCCGCGCTGGTACCTGGTGGACATCGAGCCGCTCGAGCGGCTCCCGCGGCTGGTGAGCCTGCAGGAGATGAAAGAAGACCCGGCGCTGGAGGACATGCTGCTGCTGAGGCGCGGCAACCGCCTGAGCGTCATGCCGGTGGAGCCCGAGCACCTGGCCCGCGTGAGGGAGCTCGCGGCTAGCTGAGCGCGCAGCACGCGTGGGCGGAACCCACTACGGCTCCGGCCGGCGCGAGGTGCTAGCATCGAGCGTATGAACGAGCGGCGGGCCCGCGTGTTGCAGATCGTTGCCGAGGCCTACATAGAGACGGCCCACCCCGTGGCGTCCGGCCACGTGGCCGAGAGGCTCGACGTCAGTAGCGCCACCGTGCGCAACGACTTCGGGTCGCTCGAGAGCGAAGGTCTGCTCCAGCAGCCCCACACCTCCGCCGGCCGCATACCCACGGCCCTGGGTTTCCGGTCCTACGCCTCGCGCTTCCTGCCCCCCAAACCACTATCCGCCAGCGAACGGCGGCGCCTCGGTCTGCAGCTGGCCGGCGCGGCGGGCGACCAGTTCTACGCCCTCGCCTCGCGCCTGGCCTCCGAGCTGTCGGGCTACGCCGTCATGGTGCAGCTGCCGCCCGACGACGCGCTCCACATCCTCGAGATCCACCTGGCCATGCTCTCCAGCCGCCGGCTCCTGGCCGTGGTGGTGCTGGAGAACGGCGTGGTGCGCCAGCTGGGCGTGGACCTGGACCCGGTGCCCGACGACGTGGTCATCGACGACGCGGAGCGCAACCTGCGGCAGCTGACCCTGCCCGTGGGCGAGGTGCCGAGGGCGCTCTCCGCCATCGCGGCCCGGGCCGAAGAGGAGCTGGCGCGCACGCTGAGGGCGCTGGCCGACGCCTGGGACACCCTGCAGCCACCGCGCACGTACTCGGACGGCCTCTCCCGCCTCCTCACCGAACCGGAAGGCTCGGACCCCACCTTCCTGCGGCTGGTCGTCTCCCAGGTGGAGGGCGGCGTGCCCACCCCGCGGGTCGAAGGCGACCTGGCACACACGGAGTCGGGGCTGCTCCTCGACCTCGACGACACCTTGGCCCGGGTCATGGCCACCTTCCCCTTCGGCAACGCCGTGGGCACCTTGGCGGTAGTGGGCCCCTCGCGCATGCGCTACCCCGCCGCTCTCACCATCGCGCACGAGTTCCGCACGGCGCTCGCCAGGCCCTGGCAGGAGTAAGGTCCGGCCTGACCCGCGCGCCCGAACCAGCCGTCCACCGACCGCCCGGAGGCGGCTTTCCAACGGAATATCTCACAACATCCGCAGCCCCGCGGAACATATGCTCCAGACCGGGACGAAGCATGGTTTTCCCACCTCGGTCGCGCTTGCATGCGCGGCTCCGGGAAGCCCAGCTATCGTCCACCCAGCCGTGAGTCCGCCCAGGCGGGCCCTCGGGGGAGGGGAAGCGATGCCCAACGAGGTTTACGAGATGACGCACACGGCGCTCTCAGCCCTCGTGTCTCAACGCGCCGCCACGCGCGTGCTCGACGTGGCGCTCCAGGCGGGCGGCGCCGACGCCGATACGGTGACGGTGCGCGCCATGCGCCGCCTGCTGGCGGGCAGGATCCGCCGCGAGCTCAGCGGCACGCTACCCAGCCCCGGCCTGACGCGCAGCCTGAAGCAGATAGCCGACGACCTTTACCGGCTGCGCCCGAGCCACAAGACCCGGGTGGAGATGATCCCGCCCGACGAGCCGGCCGCAGCCGAGGGGGGCGCGGACTCGACCGGAGCGCAGGCGCCGGCTGCCGAGGCGCGCGCCGGAGCCGACCGCCAGCCCGAGGGCACCGTCGCGGCGGGACGGAAGGCCGCGCCGCGGCGCGAACCGCTACCCATAACCGCCCACGCCAACGCAGCCCAGGCGCCCACCACCAAGGTGGCGCCCACGTCCTCACCGGCGCAGCTGGACGCGCCCATGGTGCTGGACGAGGCGGTTATGATGTCCGCCTTACGACTATTCGGGGAACTCGAACCGGTGGAGCAGGTCGTGGTGGTACGCGGCGGTGAGGTACTGCTGGAGCGCGGCTCCGGCGCACCCACGGACCGCCTGCCCAACCTGGTCAGGTCCACCCAGCACCTGCTGGCCCGTGCGGGCAGGCTCAAGCTGTTCGCGCTGGAGCGGGCCGAGGGCATGCTCTTCGTTTTCCCCGTGGGAGACGGCGCTGTAGTCGTTCTCACCGAACCGAACGTGAACATCGGTGCCGTCCTGTCGGCGCGCGCCGCACTGGAGGAGGCAGCATGAACCGGCGTCTACTCATCATCGCCACCACCCTGGCCACCCTGTTCCTCGGGAGCGCCACCGCGCAAGAGGACAACCTCCTCCAGCGTTACGACCTCGCGATCGAGAACCTGGAGATAGCCGTAGCCAGCGTCCCCGACGACGGGGTGCAGGCACGCGACGAACTGGAGCGTGCCCTCAACGCGCTGCTGACCCTCTCCACCAACGCCACCAGCCCGGCCCTGGTGTCGGCCATGGAGCGCACCTTCGACCGCACCCGGATAGCGATAGAGAACCAGAGCCGCACGGACATGGCCGTGCAGACGGCCGTGCTGGCAGGCGGCTTCGCGCGGCTGGTGATGGACTCCGCCTACGCAGCCGCCGCGGCGGGCGAGACGGAACTGGCTCGCAGCCGCCTCACGCACTTGGCCGCCGATCTGGGCTTCGGCGATGAGGCCCTCCAGGCCCTCCAGGAAGCTACCAGCGCCGCCAGCATGCGCTTCGCCTTCGAAGCCGGTGCGGCCGACGCCATAACCGCCAAGGTGCAGGGCGCCGAGGCGCTCGCCGACACGGACCGGGCCGCCGCCTACGAGCAGCTGGCCACCGCCTACGGCCAGTCGCTGCTCGTGCAGGACTCGCCGCGCGTGGGCCCGGAGCTGAACCGCGCGCTGGTGAGCGCCGCCAACGCGCTGGTTAGCGGCGACGCCACCGCCGCCAGCGAGGCGCTGCAGACCTCCGAGGCTCAGCTAGCGGACCTCGGCCAGGCCGCCCGCGCCCAGGCGCCCGGCACCCCCGCCGACCAGCAGGCGCCCGCCACCGTAGGTGAGCCAGGCCCGCCCGCCAGCCAGCAGCCCGGCGCCGAGGGCGCGCAGACGGGCGACGCCGCCAGCGGCAGCGCACCGGGCGACGCGGTCACGGCGCCCCAGACCCCTGGCGAGCCGCAGGCTCAGGCGCCCGAAGGCACGGCCGCCCAGCCCCCCGCGCAGACCCCCGGGCAGACCGAGGCCGAAGACGCGGGCCTCCTGCCCCTCCTCTCCGGCCCCGACTTCGAGAACGCCCTGCAGACGCGGCTGGACGAACTCGAGGCCGAGCGCCAAGCGGCCGACCTGGCCGTCCTCAGCCGCGAGCTCACGCTGGCGGGCGTACCCCCGGCGGTGGCTCAGACGGAAGCCGAGCAGCTCATGGCCAGCGGCATAGTGTCGCTTTCGGGCACCGTGACCGACATGGAGGCCGCGGCCGCCCGCGTGGTGGCGGCGCAGCGTAGCGGCGACGTGGCCGGCGCGCGCGCCGAGATAGAGAACATCCGCAGTGCCTACCACAGCGGCCTCGCGCCCGTCATGCGCACCGCCAATCCGGGCGTGGGCGGCGACACGGAGGAGCTCCTGGCCTCCCTGGGTGAGCGCACCAACCTCACCAGCCACGACGTAACTCTGCTGGCCGCGCAGACCGCCGCCGTGCGCAGCGCCCTGCTCGGCGGGACCCCGCCTGGGGGCCACGAGTTGGAGCTGACCTTCGACTCGTTCTGGTCCAACCTGACGCGTCCCGTGGTGCTCATCATCCTGGCGCTTCTGGCCATCGTGCCGCTGGTGCTGCTCAACCTCGCCTTCGGCGGCAGCAACCGCAACTGGCGCCTGGTGGGCTGGTCGCTCTTCCTCCTCCTGCTGCCCGTCTTCTACGAGGGCCTCGCCGCGCTGGCGGGCCTCGTGAACCGCTTCGTGGACGTGCCGTGGCTCGCCTCGCTCTCCAGCTGGTCGCCGTTCTCCAGCACCGTCGCTCAGGTGGTGTGGGCCGCCCTGGTGTTCCTCGCACTCCTGCTGGCGATAATCGGCCTGTACGGTATCTGCGTGCAGTTCGGTCTGCTGGGTTCCAGCAGGCAGCGAGCGGCAGCCATCACCACCACGACGGCCGAGAGGCGCCCTACGGGCAACACCACCATCGACTGGGACGAGGAGTTCTGATCGTGAGACAGCGCCCTACGCTTAGCGCCCCGAAGCGCGCGCCCTGACCTTCATGAAGGTGATGACCAACCCCGTATACCAAGCCACCATCGAGGAGCTTGAGGCGGTGCTGTCGCCGCGGGTGGTCTCACGCTCGGTCAAGGAAGGCCTCAACCAGGTAGGCCGCACGCCCGAAACGGCCGACATCTCCGACATAGAGAAGATCCTCAAGTCGCAGGTGTACCGCCAGCTGCAGCTCACCATGCCGGTGACCAAGGCCAAGGAAGTGGTGGCCGAGATGATCGAGCGCCTGCGGCAGGTGGACGCGGATGGGGGCCCGACCGGCGCCACCGCCGAGGGCGGCCTGGAGGCGCAGGGCAAGGAGCTCGAGCGGCTGCAGGAGGCCCTCAGGCCGTTCAACCTCTACTTCGAGTGGCCCGAGGTCCAGAAGCTCAGGGCGCAGATCCAGCTGCTCGAGGACGACCACAAGGCCAACCGCCAGTCGCCCGCCCTGCTGCGGGGCGCCGGCGAGCAGCTGCAGATCGTCATGCAGAAGCGCGAGGATCAGCTCGTGCTGCAGGCGCGCGACCTGGGCGAGCTGCTGGAGGCGCTCGACGAAGTGCGCGCCGTCGGCGGCCCCAAGGTGCGGCGCCTGGAGACGCTCGTCAACCAGGTGAAGGCGGCGCAGGAGAACCGGCAGCTGGCCTCCGGCGAGAGCGACCGGGCGCAGCGCCTGGCGCGCGACCTGCGCGTGACCCTAGAGGAAGAGGGCGCGGACATCAGGGCCACCGCGGAGGCCGCCGCGGCGAGGATCCCGGCAGCCGACGCCGAGCCGCTGGCGGAGCCCGCCGCGCAGACCAGCGAGCCGGCCGACATGGCGGAGGCGCCCGTTCCCCTCGCCGAGGCGCTCGACGTGGACTCCGAGGAGGCGGACCTGCTGGCCGCCGACCCGCCGCCGCTGGACGAGGCCACCACGGAACGCATCCGCAAGATCGACCTGCACGCCGAGCAGCGCGAGCTGCGGCACCTGGAGACCGACTTCTCCGAGGTGCTGGCCTACATGCCCGCCCTGGCGGAGCGCTTCGCGGAGCTGCGCGCCGAACTGGAGGCGGGGCGCTCCGTGGCCACGGTGCTGGCCTCCCTCGGCGCCGACATGGAAGCAACCAAGCTGGCGCTGCGCGAGGACCTGAAGGACGAACTCGAAGAGCTGCTCGCCTCGCTCAAGGACCTGCGCCCCGAGGTCGACACCACCGAGCTGGAGCAGGCGGTGCGCGTGACCTTGGGCATCCTCTCCACCGCGCTGCCGAGCCTGGCCGACGTGGAGCACGGCCGGCGCCTGGCGCAGGTGGCGCGGGAGCAGGACGAGGAGATCCGCCAGGGCGAACTGGCGGACGCCCAGCAGCTCCAGGAGCAGCACCAGCTCATCAACCGCCTCGAGGCCACCCTGCTGCAGAGCGACTCGGAGGACGAGAGCCTCCGCAGCGAGGTGGAGCGGCTGCGCGCCGGCTTCGACCAGCTTCGCCTGGCGCAGGAGCAGCACGCCGTGGTGCCCGACGTGGTGGCCGCGGTGCGGCAGGCCGAGGAGCAGCTGGCGCGCAGCCTGGCGGACCGCGCCACGCAGCGCTCCGACCGGCGCCGCGCGCGCCTCACGGCGCTCAGGGCCCGGCTCGAGAGCCTGCCCGTCACTCAGACGCTGCACGACCGCACGGAGGCCGTGCGCTTCGAACTCGAGCGCCTGCTGAAGGTGCAGGAGAACGACGACGCGGTGGCCGCCCTGCTCATCGACGAGGGCCCCGCCGTCATGCCGGCCGAGGGGGACGACAGCGACATCGACGCCCTGGCCGAGGTGGTGGACGGCATCCGCACCCAGCTCACGGACAGCCTCAGGAACCGCCTCATGAACATGGCGGAACGCGCCGCGGAGCTGGGCAACGGCCAACTGATCGAGCGCCTGCAGCGGGCCGTGCTCGGCCTCGAGCGCGACGAGTACCCGGACGTCAAGCACCTGCAGGCCTCCATAAGGCAGGAGCACGAGGCGCAGCGGCTGGAGCAGGTGGACGAGCTTCACCGGCTCTCGCTCGCCGCCGCGCAGTTCGGCGGGGAGGACACCACCCGCGCGGTGAAGCTGCGGCAGCTGCTGGCCGAGGCCCACGACCAGCTGGAGCGAGGCGCCCTGGCGTCGCAGCTGGAGCGCGCCGCGGAGCTGCTGGACGCCCTGCGGGCGGAGGCGGACGAACGGCTGCAGAGCGTACCCAAGCGGCTCGACGCGGCCCTGCTCGACCTGGAGCGCGTGGCCGCACTCAACAGCGACGACGTGGGCACGGTGCGCCGCATCCTCTCCCACCTCGATTCGCAGCGCGACGCGCTGCCGCGCCTCTCCCCCGGCCTGCAGCTGCAGCTGGAGGCCTCCCTGAGCAGCGCCGAGCGCCTGCTGGAGAAGCTCCAAGGCGAGTTCGAGGCCACCCGCCTGGTGGCCGACGAGCTGGTGAGCGGCGGCCTGCTGGACGGCGTGCTGGGGCTCTTCCGCACCGGCAGCGAGGACGGCAGCAACCCGCAGGGGCTGGTGGATCCCGCCGGCGCGCTCAGCAGCTCGCCCCAGGCGCAGCTGGAAGCCTTCCTGGCCGAGGAGGGCGTCACCGCGGCCGCCGTGCTCGACGCCAGCGGCGAGCTGGTGGCCGGCCGCCTGGCCAACGTGGTGGAGGGCGTGCCCGCCCTGCGCGCGGCGGCGGCGGCCGTGGCGGGCAGCTCCTACGACTCCGCCCGGCTGGTGACGGTGGAACTGAAGTACGGTGTGGTCATGATCGGCTGGTTGGCCAACGGCGACTGCATCGTGCTGGAGATAGCCGACACCTCCGAGCTCTCCATCCTCACCAACAGGCTCAGGCGCCGGCTGCACGACCTCGACGACGAGGCATGAACCCGGAAGCCTCCATGCTCCTCGCCAACCTGGAGGAGAGCGCGGCGCTGGCACGCGACGCGCTGCGCCGTGCGCCCGCTGGCTCGCTTCTGCTGCTGACCGGGCCTCTGGGTTCGGGCAAGACCACCTTCACCGGACTGCTGGGCCGCGAGCTCGGCAGCAGCGCGGCCATCACCAGCCCCACCTACACGCTGGTGCACGAGTACCCCACCCCCGAAGGGCCGCTGGTGCACATAGACGCCTATAGGCTGCCCGACGCCAAGGCGCTCACGGGCATCGGCCTCGACGACTACCTGGAGCGAGCGCGCCTGGTGGTGGTGGAGTGGGGCCTGCCGCTCATGGAGGTCTACCCGGAAGCGCTGGTGCTCGAGTTCGAGCTGCGCGCCGTGGGCGAGAACGAGGTGGAGCGCCGGGCGCGCTGGGTGAAGGGGTCTCGAGCGTGAGCGGCGTGCCGGGCGGAGGCGCCCGCCGGCTGCTCCTCGGCCTGGACACGGCTACGGAGCACCTGGCGCTCTCCCTGGTGGAGGCGCCGCGGGAGCCCGGCGGCCTGGGCGGCGAGGAGGTGGCGCGCTTCGTGGAGCAGATCGGCCGCGAGCACGCCGCGCGCCTGCTGGGCGAACTCGACGCCCTGTTGAAGAACGCGGGCGCGGCGCGGGAGGACATGGCCGGCATAGGCGTAGGCGTGGGGCCCGGCTCCTACACTGGCGTGCGCATAGGCGTCTCCACCGCTCGGGCCCTGGGGCGGGCGTGGGGCGTGCCCGTGGGCGGCTCCAGCAGCCTGCTGGCGCTCATGGACGTAGGGCTCGAGCCGGGCGCGACGGGCGTGGCGCTCCTCGACGCCCGTAAGGGCAACGTGTACGCGCAGGTGGCGCGCCGGCTGCCCGGCGCCTCGCCCGCCTTCGAGCCGGTGGGTGAGCCGGTCAAGGTGGCCCGCTCCGAGGTCGAGGCCCGCTACCCGGGCCTGCCGCTCTACGAAGGGCCGCCGGACGCCGCCGTGCTGGCGAGACGCGCGCTGCTGGCGGGCTCACTGGAGCCCTGGTACCTGTGAGCTGCCCGCCTTACGGGTGTGTGCGGCGGCCGCCTCTCCCCTGACCGCCACCCCTTACGGAGCGGGGGCGGCGGCCGGTTATACTGCCTCACCGCGAGAGTTCTTTGTACGCGTCCTCGCGGTCCGCTATGGGCCTCCCTCCGTGGTCAGTTCACGGCTTGGGTGCCCGGTTCGGTCCGGTACTTACGGGTCGGCGGCGCGGCTAGACGGACGCTCTGGGAGCGTTGAGCCCCAACGGGCGGGAGTTGAGCATGTTCTTCAGACTGGGTCAAGAGATGGGGGTCGACTTAGGCACGGCCACGGTCCTCATCTACGTGAAAGGTAAAGGCATCCTCCTCAGGGAGCCGTCCGTGATCGCCATGGTGCGCGACACGGGCGAGGTGAAGGCGGTCGGCGAGGAAGCGTACCGCATGCTGGGCCGCACGCCCGGCAACATCGTGGCGGTCAGGCCCATGCGTGACGGCGTCATTGCCGACTACGACCTCACCGAGAAGATGTTGCAGGCGTTCGTCAAGAAGGTGCTCACGGGCCCCTCGCGCCTCTTCAAGCCGCAGATCATGGTCTGTGTGCCCTCCGGCGTGACCGAGGTGGAGCGGCGCGCCGTGCTGCAGGCCACCCGCGAGG
>CAZPWN010000055.1:0-13449 GCA_964590475.1 uncultured bacterium
TGGTCATGACGCGCCGCCTGGTCCTGGGCGCCAGCTGGGACATGCAGTTCGAGATCAGGCGCGACATCTTCCACCACTTCACAAGCCTCGACGGCGGCTACTTCGACCGTACGCGCGTGGGCGACCTCATGGCGCGCCTCACGGCCGACCTGAACGCCGTCCGCATGCTGGTCGGGGTGGGCATCTACCAGGTCATCAACATCAGCGTCGTGTTCGGCTTCACCGCCTACCGCATGCTGCAGCTGAGCCCCACCCTGACGCTCATAACGCTGGCCGCGGCCCCCATCATCTCGCTCTCCTTCTTCCTCATCCTGCGCGTAGTGCACCGGCGCTACCAGCGGGTGCAGGAGCAGTTCTCCAACGTCTCCTCCATGGCGCAGGAGAACTTCTCGGGCATCCGGGTGGTCAAGGGCTTCGGCATGGAGGACCGGGAGGTCGACAAGTTCGGCGACCTCAACAACGAGTTCGTGCGCCGCAACCTGCACCTGGTGCGGGTTGAGGGGCCGCTGCACCCGCTGATGGAGTTCCTCTTCGGGCTCACTGTCTCGTTCCTGCTGCTGGTGGGCGGCCGGCTGGTGCTCGGCATCGGCGGCAACCTGACCATCGGCGAGTTCTCCAGCTTCGTCTTCCTCTTCGAGGGCATCCAGTGGCCCATGATCGCCCTGGGCTGGATCGGCAGCATCGTGCAGCGCGGCACCACCTCCTGGAAGCGCCTGAAGGAGATCCTCGACAGCGTGCCCGAGGTGCAGGACGACGAGGAGACCGACTACTCGCTGCGCACCGTGAAGGGCGATATCGAGTTCCGCAACGTGACCCTCGAGTACAACGGGGTGAAGGTCCTCGACGACGTGAGCTTCAAGATCCCCGCCGGCGAATCGATCGGCATAACGGGCCGCACCGGCGCGGGCAAGACGATGATCGTGAACCTCATAACGCGCATCATCGAGCCCGACTCCGGGCAGATACTCATAGACGGCATCGATCAGCGCAGGTTCCCGGTGGAGGTGCTCAGGCGCTACATCGGCCTCGTGCCGCAGGAGCCGTTCCTCTTCTCGGACTCCATCGCGGACAACATCGCCTACGGCCTGCCGGAGGCGCCGGCCGAGGAGCTCCGCCCCCGCGTGGAGCGCGCCGCCAAGCTGGCGCAACTGCACGGCGAGCTCGAGGAGTTCCCGCGCGGCTACGAGACGGAGCTGGGTGAGCGCGGCGTGACGCTCTCGGGCGGTCAGCGGCAGCGCACCGCCATCGCCCGCGCGCTGGTCCGCGAGCCCGCCATCCTCATCTTCGACGACGCGCTCTCGGCCGTAGATACGCAGACCGAGTCGCGCATCCTTGAGGGGCTGGCCGAGGCGCAGGAGGGCCGCACCACCATCGTGGTGGCCCACCGCGTCAGCGCGTTCCAGAACGTGGACAGGATCATGGTGCTGGACGACGGCCGCATAGTGGAGCAGGGCACCCACGAGGAGCTCGTGGCGCTGGACGGCTGGTACGCCGACGTGGACCGCCGTCAGCAGCTCGAGTCCGACCTGGAGGCAGCATGAGCCGCCTAGGGCAGCGCCGGCCGCCCGACCTGCTGGACACGGACCTGCCGGACTACTCGGCACAGGAGGTCAAGGAGGCCCTCAGGCGAGACAAGAAGGCGCGCCGCAAGTCCATGCGGGCGGAGAGCCTGCGCGACGAGGACGGCGAAGCCTTCGAGAAGGGCTACGACCAGGGCATCATGCGCCGGCTGCTGAGCTACCTGAAGCCGTACCGGCTGCAGCTCAGCATGGCCGTGGTGCTGCTCCTCATCTACTCCCTGCTGACGCCCGCCTTCCCCACCCTGCTGTCTTTGGCCATCGACCGTTACATCGTGGCCTCTACCCCCGAGTACCAGCTGCTGAGCGTGGACGAGCGTCTGAACGGCCTGATGTGGATCGTGGTGGCCTACATGGGGCTCAGGCTGCTCAGCTTCGGCCTGCGGTACGGCTACACCTACCTGGTGGCCTGGATGGGTCAGCGCGTGATCTTCGACGTGCGCCGCGAGACGTTCAGCAAGATCCAGCGCCTGCACATGGGCTTCTTCGACCGCACGCCCGTGGGGCGCCTCATAACGCGCATAACCTCGGACGTGGACGCCGTGCAGCAGATGATGACCGACGGCGTGGTGGGCCTCATCGCGGACGTGGGCCTCATGCTCGGCCTGCTGGTCTACATGTTCTCCATCAACTGGCGCATGGCGCTGATAACCCTCGTGGTCATGCCGCCCCTGTTCCTCACACTCAACTTCCTGCGCCGCCGCATCCGCACGGCCTACCGCGTCACGCGCCTGCGCACCTCGCGCTCCAACGCCTACCTGGCGGAGAACCTGAGCGGCATGAAGACGGTGCAGCTCTTCAACCGTGAGGCGCGCAACCAGCGCGGGTACGACGAGCTCAACCTGGAGCTGCTCGAGGCCAACTTCGAGCAGGTGCGCTGGTTCTCGCTCTTCTTCCCCGCCGTCAACATCATCGGCGCGCTCAGCACCGGCCTGATCCTCTACTACGCGGGCACGCAGCTGCTGGGAGAGGCCGCGGCCAGCACCGTGACCATCGGGGTGCTGGTGGCGTACATCCAGTTCTCGGGCATGTTCTTCCGTCCGCTGCAGGACCTCTCGGAGAAGTTCAACATCATCCAGGCGGCCATGGCCTCCTCCGAGCGGATCTTCGGCCTGCTCGACACCCCGGAGCGCATCACGTCGCCCGAGGACCCCACCGAGTTCGAGGAGCAGTTCCGCGGCGAGGTGGTGTTCGACGACGTGTGGTTCGCCTACGACGATGACGAGTGGGTGCTTAAAGGCGTGGACTTCCGGATAGCGCCGGGCGAGTCGGTGGCGTTCGTGGGCCACACGGGCGCCGGGAAGACCACCATCATCAGCCTGGTGAGCCGCTTCTACGACGTGCAGAAGGGCGCCGTGAAGATCGACGGCGTGGACGTGAAGGACTACGACCAGGTGGAGCTCAGGCGCCACGTGGGCATCGTGCTGCAGGACCCGTTCCTCTTCTCCGGCACCATCCGCAGCAACATCACCCTGGGCGACGACTCCATCCCGCAGGAGCAGGTGGAGGAAGCCGCCCGCTTCGTGAACGCACACAACTTCATAGCGCGCCTGCCCGAGGGCTACGACACGCCCGTGCTGGAGCGCGGCGCCGGCTTCTCGACCGGCCAGAAGCAGCTCATCGCCTTCGCCCGCGCGCTGGTGCAGAACCCGGACATCCTCCTGGTGCTGGACGAGGCCACCGCCAACGTGGACACGGAGACGGAGGAGCTCATCCAGGACGCGCTGGAGAAGCTCATGCAGGGCCGCACCAGCATCATCATCGCGCACCGCCTGAGCACCATCCAGGACGTGGACCGCATCATGGTCATGCGCAAGGGCAAGCTGATCGAGGAGGGCAACCACTTCGAGCTGCTCAAGAACGACGGCTACTACCGCCGCCTCTACGAACTGCAGTACCAGGAGCGGCCGGACGCCTGATAGGGTCCGGCCGCTGCCGCGTTCCATAGTTGATGCTCGCACCCGCCTAGGCGGGCGCGCTTCTTCGGATCACTCGATCAGCACCCGGTAGACGAGCGTTACCTCCTGGCCCGGCTCCATGGGGGTGAGCAGGGTCCAGCGGATCATGGTGTACTCGCTGGCTTCGGCCACGCGGCGGCCCTCGCCCGTGCCTACCAGTACGGGCGGCTCCGAGAACTCCGAGCCGTCGACCGAGAACTCGGTGAGGAGCCGGTTCTCGGTGCTGGGGCTGGCGGAGTTGCCCACGTACGACTGGCCTTCGCCGATGGGTCCGAGGATCTGCACGCGGCCGGCGGGCAGCGTGGTCTCGCCCGAGTTGGTGGCGATGATGCGGAACTCCACCACCTGGCCGGGGATGGCGCTGGTGGCCGCGCTGAAGCGCTCCTCCCGGCTGCCGTCCTCGGCGGTGACCTCGCTGACCACGTAGATCTCGCTGCTGAACGTGATCGGGTTGTCGGTGGACTGCGCGGTGACCAGACCGGTCAGGGCGAGCAGCAGGGCAGCCACGCCCAGGCGCAGGCGGATGGGTGAGCGTGAGTGGGAAGTTCTCATCGTCTATGACGATAGCAGCGGAAGATGACGGCCGTTTGAGTGAGACCTACACGGATGCCTAATACCCGCCCCCGCCGCGCAGAGCAGGTGCGACCTCAGGGGAGGGCGGGCTCGGTCGGCTCAGGCTCCGCGTTCAGGCTGGCGTACGCCACGTAATCCATCGCCTTCTCGTGCCCGCTGTCGGCGGCCGCCTCGAACCAGGCCAGGGCGGCGCTCACGTCGCGCTCCACACCGGTGCCGTGCAGCAGCAGCTTGGCGTACTCGAACTGGCCTTCCGGGTGACCGGCCACCGCGGCGCTGGCGTACCAGGCGGCTCCCACACGAGGGTCGAGCTCCACGCCCATACCGCGCAGGTAGAGATCGCCCAGCGCCAGCTGCGCCTCCGGGTGGCCCTGGTTGGCGGCCCGGCGGTACCAGTTGGCGGCGCGGGCGTTGCTCCAGGGCTGCCCGAGACCGTTCTGCAGCATGAAGCCCAGCAGGTACTGCGCCTGGGCGTGCCCGGCGTCGCCCACCGGCTCCCAGTAGCGCCGCGCCCCCCCGAAGTCGCCCTTCCTGTACGCCAGGAGGCCCGCCTCGAACGCGCCGCTGGTGGCCTGCGGGGCGCCGTCTACCCGCATGGCGAGCACGAACTGCAGGAGTATGAGTACCAGCAGCGAGATGGCCAGACCCCAGAGAAGGTAGACGCGCAGCTGCGGGCCCTCGCGCGGCTCGTCGTCCTCGGGCGAGTAGAAGCCCCCGATCGGTTCGCGCTCCGCCCTGCCGCCACGGCCCGGCTCCGACTCCTCGCCCTGCTCCCGCATGAGCGGGTTGGTGCGAGCGGGCCCCATGGGGGTGCTCCGCCGCCCCGAGTACCCGGGAGCGTCCTCGGGCGCGAACGCGTAGGGGTCGTGCGGCGAGGGCGTCCAGCGCGTGGAGGCCGCGTAGCCGGAGTCCGCCGTCCCGCCGTTGCGGTCGCCCTCCTCGCCAGGCTCCCCGTAGGGTTCGTAACGCGGCTCCTGCCTCTCGGCACCCTCCTCGTGGCGAGGCCCCGGCCGTTCCGACTGGCCTTCGTACGCCACACGCAGCGGGCGCGGGGAGGGACCGAGCCTGTCGGCTTCCTCCTCCCCCACGTACGGCTCGCTCTCAGCTGGTGGGGGTTCCGGAGTGTAGGTCACCGGATCCGTCGGCGGCGCCTCCTCGGGCTCGTGATGCGGCGGCACGTAGGCGGCGGGGCCCGGATCGTCCTGCGGTGCTTCTGCTCCGACCTCGCGCTCGTCGTCGTACTCGTACACGTCCTCGTACTCGTCCTCGTACTCGCGCTCATTCTCCGGCCGTTCGGGCTCGTGCCCCGGCCGTTCGGGCTTGGTCCACGCCTGGGCCGCCTTGGGGTCGAAGCCCCAGGTGACGTGCTGCCCCCAGGGGACGGTGTCGTCGGGATCCTGATCGGGACCGGAGTCGTAGTCGGCGTCTGGGTAGTCGTCCGGTTCGGGCTCGGGTTCTAGGTCCGCCTCGGGCTCCGGTTCGCCGTAACGTCCGGTGTCGGGTCCGCCCGCGAGTTCCGGCTCCGGCTCCATCCCGGGCTCGGCGTCAGCCGCCGGCTCCGGCTCTGGCTCCTCCGCCACCTCGGCCGGCTCCACCGCACCGTCCGCCTCGGCCTCCCGCTCCGGCGGCTCGCCGAAGCGCTCCTCGTACTGCGGTGGAGCGATGCGCGCTGCCGCCACCACCACGCGTACTCCAGCCTCCGCGAAGACCTCCGCGATGGCGTCGGCCTTGTCGGCCAGCACCGGTTTGGTGACCTCCCCCATGCGCCCGTCTAGCAGTGTCACGATCCGGTCAACCGGAACGTTCAGGCGTTCAGCTATGCGCTGAGCCACCTGCCCCACCTTCTCGGGTGGCACAGGACGAGTGATCTCCACCACGTAGCGTTGCTCGTCCATTGCCCTACCTTCCCGAAACGTCACCGAACTTTACCCTGTGATGACTCCCCGGACTGAAGTCCGGGGCTTCTCGGGTCATTGACCTGCTGCTACCAGCATGGTCTCGCCGATGGCCCCATCCAGGCCTCGAGCCAGAATATTGAGTGCAGCGTTCACGTCCCTATCGAGCGTGACGCTGCACGCTTCGCATTCGTAGGGGCGCCCGATCGGCACCTTCTGGCGGTGCCCGCAACTACTGCAGTCTTGGCTCGTGAACGCCGGGTCTACCGGCACTACTCTCCGACCAGCTTCTTCCGCTTTGAAGGAGAGGATGTTGATGAACTTCCCCCAGCCTGCGTCATGGATACCGGTGGCTGCGTAGCCGCGCACCATGTTTTTCGGCTGGAGGTTCTCGTGGATGATGACGTCGTGCTCGTTGACGATCTGCCGCGCGAGCTTGTGGTGGAAGTCGCGCCGGCGGTTCGCGGCGCGCTGGTGTTCGCGGCGCACCTGGCGCCTGATCTCCCTGTTCCGCCGGCTGCCGCGCTTCTTGCGCGACCGGGCTCGCTGTAGGCGGGCGATCTTCTTCGCCGAGCGCTTCCAGTGCCGCGGTGCTCGCACGGGTTCGCCCTCATGCGGGATGAGGAAGTTCGGGTTGGTACCCAGGTCGAACGCCATGACCCGCCCGGTAACTGGTAACGGTTGAGGCTCGACCACGCAGGAGAAGGTGATGTACCAGTGTTCACCTTCACGCCGGATGGTGGCGGTCTTGATAGTGCCCTCAAGCGGCCGGTGGTACTTGCAACGCACGTTACCGACCTTCGGCAGGTACGCCTTCGCGGCTTCCTGGAGTGGTTTAGCGCCCGCCTCCCCGGCTTGCGGGTAGGTGAAACTGTCGTAGCGGTGCCGGCCGCGGAAGCGCGGATAGCCCGCCTTCTCGCCGCCCTTCACGCGCCGGAAGAACGCCTGGAACGCCAGGTCCACGCGCCTCACGACGTCCTGCAGCACCTGCGAATGAACGCCCTTGAGTTCCGACACCAGGCGCTTCGCTTCGACCAGGGAGCGCTTCTGCTCGTAGTACCCCACGCTCATCCCGGACTTGCGGTAGGCATCGCGGCGTTCCTGGATGGCGGCGTTGTAGACCTCGCGGCACAACCACAACGTCTCATCCAGTAGCTCGGCTTGCTTCTTGGTCGGGTAGAGGCGGTACTTGAACGCCTTACGCATCAGGCACCTGCCGCGAGCGTTGAGCCTCGATGTAGCGCTTGACGGTCTCGCCGCTCACGTTGCCGGCCGTGCCGGCGTAGAACGCGTTCGTCCAGAAATGACCCCTAGCGCGCAACTGCGGGAAGGCCTTCAGGGCCGCGCGCGCCGTGACGCCCTTGAGGATCTTCGCCATGTCCGAAGGCGCCCACTTCGGTGGGCACGACACGAACAGGTGCAGGTGATCCGGCATGACTTCTAGAGCCAGCACCAACCAGTCACGCGCCGCGCACGCAGCGCACACCTCGGCCTTCACCAGCGCCGCTACCTCACCCACGAGAACGCGCCGCCGGAACTTCGGCGTGAACACCAGATGGTAGTTCAGGTTGTAGTGCGAGTGCCGCCCTACACGCTCTTGTGGCATATGCACATGATACCACCGCTATGGCCTTAGCCGAGTGGCGGGGGAGTCCACGTATCCCCGGACTTAAGTCCGGGGGATTATCGCTCCCCCGCACCCCCACGTTTCTCTAACAAGGGCCCCCGCCCTCTGCTACCATGTTCGCAGTATGAAACTGATACTTGCCATCGTGCAGGATGCCGACGCGACGCGCCTGCAGGAAGCCCTCAGCGAACAGGGTTTCCAGTCCACCAAACTGGCGTCCACCGGCGGCTTCCTACGGGAGGGCAACACCACGGTGCTCATCGGTGTCGACGGCCACAAGGTCCCTCAGGTGAAGGAGATCATCCACGCCACCTGCCGCGAACGCAACAAGGTCGTGACCGCCGGCTCGCCCATCCACGCGCTGGAGGGCGTGTTCGCCAGCCAGCCGATGGAGGTGCCCGTGGGCGGCGCCATCGTGTTCGTGATCTCCACCGAGGAGTTCCTTCGACTCTGACAATCTGACGGCCGTGGGCTTTCGGTCCCTACTGAGCCGTGGGCCCACGGCTGCTTCGGAGTCGAGGGTCCACAGCCCCTTCGGAGCCGAGGGGCTCACTTCGTAGGTTCGAGCGGCGCCTCGACCTTGGGCGTGAGCGCCGCCTCGGCCACCTCCGCCACGGCGGGGCTGGGCGGCTTCTCGTCGCCGCCAACGGCGGCCCTGAGCGCCCGCTGATCGGCCGCCCTCAGGTCGCCGAAGCGGAACGCGAACCCCAGCGTCAGGACGCCGATCGCCGCTGCCGTGATGAAGAGCGCCTCCGACCCGACGGAAGCGAGGATGCCCCCCGCGAGGATGGGAGCCAGGCTGGGCAGCGCCAGGACCGTGTTGGAGAGCCCGATGTAGAGCGGCCTGTCGCCGGCCGGGGCGATGGCGTACAGCAGGTTGAAAGCGGCGATGCTGACCGCGTGGTTACCGATTGACGAGAGGATGAACACCACGGCGAACAGTTGCCAGGAGCCCACCACGAGGGCGAAGAGGGGCGCGAGCAGCACGAACGCGTAGCCGACCTGCAGCACAGTTACGTTGAGGCCCCTGTTGGCCGGGCGCCTAAGCGCGAAGTTGCCCACGATGGCCGCCACCGTGGAGACGATGATGTACACCCCGAGAGCGCTCTCGGGAGCCCCGAGCTCGTTGATGGCGTACACGGCGTAGAACGGCTCCGCCAGCAGCGCGGCAAGGCCCAGGAAACGGACCCGCAGGAAACGCCGCAGGTTCACGTCCAGCTTGAGCAAGCCCGGTATCTCACGCACCATGCGAAGAAGCGGCCGCCTGACGCCGGGAACGCCTTCCGGCTCCTTCACGAACGAGAACGTGACGTAGGCGGCGGCCGACAGCAACGTGCCCAGCAGGAAGATGAGGCCGAAGTTGTGCGGGAAGCTCAGGTCAGAACCGAGGATCAGGCGCAGCATCCAGCCGGCCCCGAGCGCGAGGACCCCGCCGATGGTGTTACGCAGCACCCAGAACGTGCCGAGCCGGCTGTGCGGCACCACCTTGGCGGTGACGTCCGCGAACGGCACCCCTGCCACGCCGCTGCCTACGGCGTTGACGGTGACCGCCACCAGCAGTATCACCACCGTGAGGCCCGGGTTGCTGCCACCGAGGAAGAACGCGGCTGCCGTCATGAGGAAGAGCGAACCGATCCGCACACCCGAGGTGACGTTGTACACGGGCAACTTGTACGGCAGGTGGGAGAGGCGGTTGGCCACCAGCAACTGCGGAAGGAAGTAGCCCCCGATGCGCAGCGCCGGTACCAGCCCGATGATCACGGCCGGGGCGCCCAGCAGAGCCAGGAACGGCGCGATCACCAGTCCGGAGTGCAGGAACGCGTCGCCGCCCGTGATGATTATGCCGTTGTAGACACCAAGCCAGAAGTTGCGATCCTTCACACGTCCGCGCCGCATCAGCAGCATGCTAGCGCCTGCGGGCGCCCGCCGTGCTGAGGACGATCCGGCCTGCGGATCCGCTGCCAGCGGTGCGCTACGCAGCGAGCGCGGCGTGTGCTTCGTCTACTCTGCGTGTAGGGAGGTAAGCCATGAACCAATCCGATGATCGCGCGTTCGGACGCACTCCCGACGCGATGGACGAAGGGATAGTGGACGAAACCTTGGGCGACGAGGAGATGCGCGACGGTGACGACATGCCGCGCCTCCACGACGACACCGACCTTGAACCGGAGGGCAACGGCCTGGAGGCCACCCAGTGGCGCCACGAGTACCGGACCGTGACCTTGCGGAGCGACCTGGCCCGCATCTTCGAAGACCTGCTCGTTGGGGTGAACGAATGGGCGGACGAGGACGGCAGCGAGGAGGCACGCGCCCTGGCGACGGACCTGGAAGACCTCTACTCCCGGATAGAGGAGCCGATCGAGGACACTGACCGGGCCGCGGAGGGCGAGAGCCCGCCCCTGGACAGCCCCGCCTGAACCCCGCTGGCGCCGGCCCGTACGGCGCGTGAACAACGTGTCGTGCGGTTTGACATGGCCTCGCTGCAGCACATACACTACTCGGTGCTTGGGGCCGTGGCGCAGTTGGGAGCGCGCGTGAATCGCACTCACGAGGTCAGGGGTTCGAATCCCCTCGGCTCCACCAAGGAAAGAACGTCAGGGACGGCGCTCCGCATGAGCGCCGTCCCTCCTTTTCGGTGGATTTGGCGCCCCCGTTGCCGGACGTTCCGCGGTCGGCGCCCGCTGACGCCCCGCATGCTTCCAATAAACTGATCCTGATGTCCACGACCAACTACTCGAGCACGTTCATCCAGGTGGCGGACGACTGCCCGGTCACCGCGGCCGAGGTCCCGCAGGCCCAAGCTGACCGGCCCACGGTAGCGGCCCTGCAGTACCGCATGCTGGCTGCCAACCCCTACCAGCTCACCTCGGACGACCTGCTGTTCGAGGTCCACGCCACCCGGCAGGGCACGGCGGAGGCCGACCGAGAAGAGGCGCGGGCCGCCTTCTTCGCCAAGGCGCAGGCGTGCCTGCGCGCTTCTCCCCTCGGCAAGCGCTACGGCTGGGGCGTCCACTTCGACGAAGAGGGTCGCGTGGCACTCGTCGGTCTAGGCACGGAAGCCTACGACCGGTTCGCTGGCGACGAGACCCTCAGGCAGCTGAAAGCCATGCGCTCGAAGAGAGAGTAGTCGGCCGGCCCTAGGCCGCCTGCTCCGTTACGCCACGGTGATGCTCTCGTCCAAGTACACGTCCTGGATGAGGTTGAGGAGCTTCACGCCCTCGTCCATGGGCCGCTGGAACGCCTTCCGGCCGCTGATGAGGCCGGTGCCGCCGCCGCGCTTGTTCAGCACCGCCGTGCGCACCGCGTCCGCGTAGTCGTTGTCGCCGGAGGCGCCGCCCGAGTTGATGAGCCCGATGCGGCCCATGTAGGAGTTCGCCACCTGCCAGCGCACGAGTTCGATGGGGTGATCGTCCGGCATGAGCTCGCTGAACATGCGCGGGTCGGTGCGGCCGAACCCGACGGCCTTGAAGCCGTGGTTGTTCTCCGGCAGCTTCTGCTTCACGATGTCGGCCTGCAGGGTCACGCCCAGGTGGTTGGCTTGGCCGGTGAGGTCGGCCGCCGCGTGGTAGTCCGTGCCGTCCACCTTGAACTCGTCGTTGCGCGTGTAGCACCACAGGATCGTGGCCATGCCGAGCTCGTGGGCGTGCGCGAAGGCTTCCGCCACCTCTATGATCTCGCGCTCGGAGTCGGGCGAGCCGAAGTAGATGGTGGCGCCGACGGCCACCGCGCCCATGTCGTACGCCTGCTCGACGCTGCCGAACATGATCTGTGCGTACTTGCTGGGGTAGCTCATGAGTTCGTTGTGGTTCAGCTTGACGATGAACGGGATCCTGTGGGCGTACTTGCGAGCCACGGTGCCGAGCACCCCGAAGGTGGAAGCTACCGCGTTGCAGCCGCCCTCTACGGCCAACTCCACGATCTTCTCGGGGTCGAAGTAGTCGGGGTTCTTGGAGAAGGAAGCGCCCCCGGAGTGCTCCACGCCCTGATCGACGGGGAGGATGGAGACGTAACCCGTGTTGGCGAGCCGACCGTGGCCGTAGAGGCTCTGCAGGCTGCGCAGAACCCGCGGGTTGCGGTCCGAATGCGTGAAGATGCGGTCGACGAAGTCGGGGCCCGGCAGGTGCAAGCGCCCCTTGTCGATGCCCCTGGCGGTGTAGCCCAGGATGGCCTCGGCCTCGTCGCCCAGCAGGTCGATGATCTCGCTGTTCATGGTGCTCCTTCCTGATCAGGCCCGCAGGTGATGCCCTCATGCGGTGTTACGGACTTGGGGACCATCCCGAGGGTAGCCCCTCCATCCGGACGCATGGGTGCGTGTTCGGTTGTATACGCCAACGCGGTCATCCCAAAGCGATGTCCAGCACGAGCATCACGATGACGCCCACCATGGTGCCCATGGTGGCTATGCGCTCGTTGCCCTTGGCGTGGGTCTCGGGCACGATCTCGTCGAGGATCACGAACAGCATGGCTCCGGCCGCGAATCCCATAGCGTAGGGCAGTAGCGGTGCGGCCACGGTGACGGCCCAGGCGCCGAACACCGCGAGGGGTACCTCGACCACACCAGCCCTTATGCCCGTGAACGCCGCGTACCAGAGGCTGCCCATGCCGGCGTTGCGCGCGGCCACGGCCACCGCGAGCCCCTCGGGGATGTTCTGTATGCCGATGGCGAACATCAGGGCCAGCGCCGCCCCCAGTTCACCGGAGCCGATGCCCACCCCCACCGCGAGGCCCTCCGGCATGTTGTGGATGGTGATGGCCACTATGAAGAGGAGCACGCCGGACATGCCGCTGCGGCTGCCGGCGTCTACCCCAGCCTCCTGCGCGGCGTCCGGCCGCGCCCGGCCGGTGACCAGGAAGTGCACGTGAGGCACCCACGAATCGGCCCGGTCCAGGAAGAGCACGCCCAACGCCAGGCCGATGACCACCGGCGTCAGGCCGCCGACCTCGATGCCCGGCAGGATCAGGCTGGTGAACGAAGCCGTGAGCATGACGCCGGCAGCGAAGCCGAGCGCACCGTCGAGCGCGCGGCGGGACGGGTTGCGCCACACGAGCACCAGCAGCGCCCCCACCAGGTTCATGAAGGAGATGACTAGGCCGGCGACCAGGCCCTGCACTACGGGGTTGGGACCTGCGATCCTGACGAAGAGCTCTACGGCGCCGTCCATCTGGCTCATCTTAGGCAACCAGGGCGTGGGCAGCGCGTGAACTGCGCCCAGGACGGCGCGCATCATCTCGGTTATCGGTGGGGGCGGTTCGGCTGCTTAGCCTAGCGCTGCCTCGGCCAGGTCCAGCAGGTGCCCGCGCACGTCCTCCGGCCAGTCGCCGATGAGCGCCTCGAAGCGGCGGCGGTCGCCGGCGTCCAGGGCCCGGTACGCTTCCTCGAAGTTCGGTCTGTCCCCGGCCAGAGCCGTCATGACTCGCCCCGTCACCCTCCTGCTACGCACCGCCTCGTCCTCGCTCTTCCGAGCTTCGTCCACTAGCCGCCGCAGGGTGGCCGAGGCCCCACTGGGCTGTTCCGCCAGCCATTCCCAGTGGCGCGGGAGCAGCGTGACCTCGCGCGAGACCACTCCGAGCTTCGGCCGGCCCGGTCCCTTGGCGCTTTCCTCGGGTACGTACCGCTCGAGCACCTCCTCCACCGTGCCGCGGAAGTCGTAGTCGACCTGCCGGCCGGTGGTGTCGTCGAAAATGAGGAGTTGCGTGTGTGGGTGGGCGTTTGATCTTGCGTCCATGTAGGTCTTGGTAGCCCGGAGCATGGTGGTGAGGTCGCCGTTGGCTACGAGTTCGGGACCATCGAACGCGGTGAAAGTGCGTTGTGTAGGCAT
>CAZPWN010000056.1:0-7038 GCA_964590475.1 uncultured bacterium
CACCGCCAGCGTTCATCCTGAGCCAGGATCAAACTCTCCAAGACAATGTCAGATTGAGGTTCTGACGGACCATTAGTTTCACTGGAAGTTATTGACAGGTAAATTCTGCAACCAGGTTTTCAAGGATCTCCACGCCCTGAGGCGCGAATACCTATTATGCCAGGTCTTGGAACGTTCTGTCAACCCCTGCCTTTCGTTCGGCTTCAGCGTGCTCCGAAGAGCTCGCATCCATCCTCCCCGAAAGGCCCCTGCTAAGCAGGAGTGTTATTTGGGTAAAGGAATTTTGACAGGTAATTTCTGCAACCAGGTTTTCAAGGATCTCGGCCTGCGACCCTTTCGGGCCTTCTGCAGGCGCAAAAGAAATAGTAGTCCGCCGGAGCCCTCCATGTCAAGCCCCCCCGAACTTCGCGCCAGGGAAAGGTGGCCGAACGGCTCACCGGGCCGGGTACCGGCCGGGCCTCAGGCGGTACGCTGACGGGCATGAAGCGCGACGAACTCGTAGCCTGGCTAGATCAGTACCTCGACATAGGCACCTACAGGGCCGACCCCTCCATGAACGGCCTTCAGGTGGAAGGCGCGGAGGAAGTGACCAAGGTGGCGGTGGCGGTGGACGCCAGCCTGAACACCTTCCAGCAGGCGGCCTCCAACGGTGCCGACATGCTCATCGTTCACCACGGTCTCTTCTGGGGCCAGCCCATGGCCGTCAGCGGCATGCACAAGGAGCGGGTCAAGTACCTGCTCGACCGCGAGCTCTCCTTATATGCGGCGCACATACCCCTGGACGCCCACCGCGAAGTGGGCAACAACTGGGGCCTGGCCCCGATCCTGGGCCTCAAGGAACTGGAGCCGTTCGGTGAGTTCCGCGGCCTGCCCATCGGCGTGAAGGGCGTCTTCCCCGAGCCGGTGCCCATCCGCCAGCTGGCCGCGGACATCGAGAAGCAGCTCGGCGAGCAGGTCATGGTTCATGCCGGCGGGCCCAGCCTGGTCCGCAACCTGGGGATAGTCAGCGGCGGCGCGGCGTGGGACGTGGTCACGGCGGCTAACCAGGGTCTCGACGCCTTCCTCACGGGTGAGCCCAAGCACGAGGTGTTCCACCACCCCTACGAGATGGGGATCAACGCTATATACGCCGGCCACTACATGACGGAGACCGTGGGCGTGACGCTGCTCGCCAGCAAGCTGGAGGACGAGTTCGGGCTGAGCACCGAGTTCATCCTCCTGCCCACCGGACTCTGATGGACGAACCCTCTCCAGCGGCGCGCGGTCGCTTCCTGGTGTTCGAGGGTCCCGAAGGGGCCGGCAAGTCCACCCAGATCGCCAGGCTGAAGGCACGCCTGGAGCGAAGCGGTCGGCGTCCACTCCTCACGCGTGAGCCCGGGGGCACACCGGCGGGCGAGGCGGTGCGGGGCGTGCTGCTCGATCCCGCCCTCGAGATAGCACCGCTAGCCGAGTTCCTCCTCTACTCAGCCGCTCGGGCGCAGCACGTGCAGGAGGTCATCGCTCCGGCGCTCGCGCGGGGGCAGCACGTCATCTGCGACCGCTTCACGGGCGCCAGCGTCGCGTACCAGGGCTTCGGCCGCGGCCTCGACCTGGGCCTCATACACGCACTCAACGCCACGGCTACCGGCGGCCTCAAGCCGGACCGCACCGTTCTGCTGGACCTGGAACCGGGCCGTGGCCTGGAACGAGCCGCCGCCCGCGCGGCGAAGGACCGCTTGGAGGCCGCCGGCCTCGACTTCCACCTCCGCACGCGGGACGGCTTCCTTGAGCAGGCCCGCACCGACGACACCTGGGTGGTGATAGACGCGGACGCCGACGAGGACACCGTGGCCGCAGCCGTGTGGCACGCCGTCGAGGACCTGCTCGCCCCGGAGCCCGCCGCAGGGGCGGCGCTGCATGCCGGGGAGGAGCCAGCAGGCGGAGCCGGCAACGGGAGTGGGGCACGGTGAGGCGCACGCTCAGATCTTCATGGCCGGGCGGAGCGGACGCCTGGCGCAGGAGCGCACTGGCGCTAGGGGCCACGCTTGCGCTGGCGCTCAGCCTCACGGCCTGCGGCCAGGCTCCCGCCGAGCGCCTGGGCGTGAGCGTGGTGGGCCAGCACCCGCACGACCATCGGGCGTTCACCCAGGGCCTGCTGCTGCATGACGGCTACCTGTACGAGAGCACCGGGCTCGTCGGCAGCTCCTCGCTGCGCCAGGTCGACCCGGCTACCGGCGAGGTAGTGCGCTACAGGTCCGTGCCGCCCCCTCACTTCGCCGAGGGTCTCGAACTGGTGGGCCAAGAACTGCTCCAGCTCACCTGGCAGACCGGGGTGCTGTTCCGCTACGACCTGGACACCTTCGAGCTGACCTCCGAGCAGCGGTACGAGGGCGAAGGCTGGGGGCTCTGCTACGACGGCTCTTCGTTATGGATGACCGACGGTAGTGCCACGCTCTACGAGCGCCACCCGGAGAGCTTCGAGGTCCTCTCCAGCGTGCAGGTTCAGCTGGACGGCAGTCCGCTGCCACGGCTCAACGAGCTGGAATGCGTGGACGGCAAGGTCTACGCCAACGTGTGGCTGTCGGACGAGATCGTGAGGATAGATCCCGCCACGGGACGCATCGAAGCGCTCATCGACGCGTCCCCACTGCGGGAGATGGTCGGCGTCAGCAGCCGCGACGCCGTCCTGAACGGCATCGCTTACGACGCCGAGCGAGAACTGTTCCTAGTGACCGGCAAGCTGTGGCCCACGCTGTACGAAGTGCGTTTCGAGTAGGGCAGCTAGGCGTATTGGTTGCTAGATGAGGGCCCTAGAGCCGGACACTCGGTCCGGTCCTCCGCCCCGGTCAGTATCTACGGGTCAGCAGCTTCCGCTTACGGGTTCCCGCTGGGCGTGGAGCCGCCCGACGACCCCGTGCTGGTTCCAGCCGCAGCGGCTGACGGGGCCTCCGAGCCGGCGCCAGCGGACTTGCTGGCCGACGAAGAGGGGCGGGAGTCGTTGACGTAGAAGCCGGAGCCCTTGAACGCTATGCCCACCGGTTGGATAAGCCTCTTGACCGGGTCACCGGTCTCGGGGTGCACGGTCAGGGCGTCCTCCGTGATCCTCTGCTGGATCTCGAAAGTTTGGCCGGTAACGAGGTTCTTGTAAACGTAAGTAGGCATCTGTCCTCCAGCGCCCAACCGGGAACCGGTCGAGCGGTGCCGGGAACGGTACTTGCCGCGAGGCGCGGCGCCACGCCACGCCGCAGCGCGGACCGGCACCAAGTAATGAAGATATCACCCTTGGTACCCTTCAGTCATGTCGCAGGCTGCAACCAGCAGTACCAACAACTCCTCTGACGGAACGCCCACCCAGGCGGAACGCGTGGCGGTGCTCGGAGCCGGAGCATGGGGCACCGTCGTGGCGTCCCTGATAGCCCGCAACGGCCACATCGTGAGGCTGTGGTCGCATAGGCGCGAGCTGGCCGAGAAGATCGTCGCGGAGGGCCGCAACCCCGAGTACGCCCCCGGACTTCGCCTCCCGCCCAACCTGAGTGCCACCCACGACCTGCAGCAGGCGGTGGAAGGCGTGGACCTCGCCTTCATCGTGGTCCCCACGCCCGCCATCCGCTCATTAAGCGAGGAGCTGCAGCAGGCCGGCTACGCGGGCGGCCTCGTCAGCTGCTCGAAGGGGCTCGAGGTCGGCAGCCTCGACCGCATAAGCCAGGTGGTGGCGGACGCCCTGCCGAGGGCGCCGTTCGCCGTGCTGTCCGGCCCGAACCTGGCGGGAGAGATCGCTGCCGGGCTGCCGGCCGCCGCCACGGTCGCCAGCCGAGGTGCCCCCTTGGCGGCCAGGATCCAGCGGATCATGCAGCAGCCCACCTTCCGCCTCTACACGAGTAGCGACGTGGCCGGCGTGGAGGCCGGCGGGGCGCTCAAGAACGTCATCGCTCTCGCCAGCGGCATCAGCGACGGCCTGGGCATCGGGGAGAACGCCCGCGCCTCCCTCATCACCCGCGGGCTGGCCGAGCTCGTGAGGCTCGGCATAGCACTGGGCGGCGAAGCCCGCACCTTCTACGGCCTGGCGGGTCTGGGCGACCTCGTGGCCACCTGCTCCAGCACGCGCTCGCGCAACCACCAGGCGGGCGTGAGGCTGGCGGCAGGCGAGAGCATCGACGACATCCTGGCGTCCGGCCTGACGGCCGAAGGCGTCACCACGGTGCAGGCGGTGAACGAGAGCGACCTGGGCAGGAGCATCGAGCTCCCCATCAGCCGCGAGGTCTACAAGGTCATCTTCGAACGCAAGGACCCGCGGCAAGGCATAGTAGACCTGATGACGAGAGCAGAAAGGGCGGAATGAACGCCATCGCAGCAACGGATCTGACCAAGAGTTACGGCCGTACGGACGCCGTCTCCTCCATCGACTTCGAGGTGGCCAGCGGCGAGATCGTGGGCTTCGTGGGCCCCAACGGCGCGGGCAAGACGACCACGCTGCGCATGCTGGCGGGCCTGGTGCGACCCAGCCGGGGCCGCGCCAGCATCCTCGGCAAGAACGTGCCCGGCGCGGTGCTGCGGGAGGTGGGCACCATGATCGAGGAGCCCAGCTTCTACCCGTACATGACGGGCCGGCAGAACCTGCAGCACGCCGCCGCGCTGCACGGGGACGTGCCGCTGCGCAGGATCGACGAGTCGCTCGAGTTCGTCAAGCTCGAGAACGCGGCCCAGAAGCGCGTGAAGGCCTACTCGCAGGGCATGCGGCAACGCCTCGCCCTGGCGCGGGCCCTCCTGTGGCAGCCCAAGGTGCTGCTGCTGGACGAACCCACCAACGGCCTCGACCCCACCGGCATCGCCGAGTTCCGCGAATCGCTTAGGCAGGTGGCCGCCACGGGCGCCACCGTGCTGATCTCGAGTCACATCCTGGCCGAAGTCGAGAAGATAGTCGACCGCGTGCTGGCCATCGACAAGGGCGAACTCCGCTTCGACGGCACCCTCTCGCAGCTCCTGGCTCAGGCGGGCGGGCAGACGGTGCGCTACGTCATCAGGGCCCAGGACGGCCCCGCGCTTATGGCGGCGCTGGAGGAGTTCGGTTACGCCCCCACCCCCTCCGGGGACACGGGCGCGCTCGTGGACGTACCCCAGGCGGAGGCCGACGAACTGGTCTTCCGTCTCGCCGCGGCCGGAGTGCGGGTCATCTCCGCCACCCCGAGCGCCGAGAACCTCGAGAGCGCCTACCTGCGCCTGGTGGGCGTGGACGGGAAGCCCTCATGAGCGCCACCCTCAACGTGGTTAGGGCCGAGTGGTTCAAGATGTGGCGCAAGCGCCGCATCTACATCCTCGCCGGACTGTACTGGCTCATCGCGCCCCTCCTGATCCTGATCGTGGCCCGCATAGTCTTCGGAGTGGCGGGCGACTCGTTCGCCAACGAGCAGGGCATGGTCGACGCCACCATGCAGGAGCTGACCTCGCCCTTCGGGCTGGCGCGCCTGCTCCTTGTAGGCCCCGGCTTCATGAGCCCCACCTTCTTCATCGTGGCCGTGACCCTCATAGCCGCGCTGCTGGTAGGCGACGAGCGCAGCCAGAACATGTGGAAGACGGTGCTGGTGGTGCAGCCGGACCGCGTGGCGGTGCTGACGGGCAAGATCATCGTGGCCATGCTGGGGCTGGGCGTGCTGCTGCTCGGTGCGGCGCTGTCGGGCGCGCTCTTCGGCGCCGTCGGCACGCTCTTCCTCCCGACCCAGCTGGCTGGTGGCGCCTGGGGCGAGCTGCTGGGCCTCTACCTCACACAGTGGGCGTTCCTGCTGGCCCCCGTGCTCCTGGCGTTCCTGTTCATCTTCGTGGTGCGCTCGGGCGTGCTGGGTGTCGTCATGGTCCTCTTCCTGCCCTCGCTGCTGGAGGCCATCTACAGCCTGCTGAGCACCATCGCCCAGCTGCAGCCGCTCAACCGCATCAACGCCGTCTTCCAGGCCCTGAGGCTCAGGAGCGCCTGGGACGCTCTGCCGCAGTACTTCTTCACGGCCAACCTCTACACCCCGTCGCGCACGCCCGCGCGGGCCCTGGCGACCCAGTTCGGGGCCGAGCTGCTGGAGGAGACCGGTCCAGAGCTGGGGCCTTTCTCCAGCCTGCTGGGCACTGGCATCACCCTGCCGCATGCGGCCCTGGTCATGGCCGGCTATGCGGTGCTCTTCGGGGCCCTCCTCTACCTGGCGTTCCTGAGGCGCGACGTCGATTAGCAGTTAGCTTTTTCCGCCTGCCGTGCGCGAATCGGCCTGCACGGTAGGCGGTTGCCCTGATAATGACGCCCATGGAATGGATCACCAGCCCGGAGGCGTGGGTGGCGCTGGCCACACTCACCATCCTCGAGATCGTGCTCGGCATCGACAACATAGTCTTCATCTCCATACTCTCCGGCCGCCTGCCGGAGGAGCAGAGACCGCGTGCACGCCTCCTCGGGCTGGGCCTTGCCATGTTCATGCGCATCGGCCTGCTCTTCTCGATCAGCTGGCTGGCGCGGCTCGACAACCCCCTCTTCGAGTTCCTGGGCCGTAACTTCACGGGCCGCGACCTCGTGTTCCTGGCGGGGGGCATCTTCCTGCTGTTCAAGGCCACACAGGAGATACACGAGCGTCTGGAGGGGCCCCGCGAGGAGGCCGTCAAGGCCAGGCCGGCGTCGTTCGCCTCGGTCATCGTGCAGATCGTGCTGCTGGACATCGTGTTCTCGGTCGACTCCGTGATCACCGCCGTCGGCATGTCGGACCACCTGCCGGTGATGGTCATCGCCGTCGTCATCGCCGTGCTGTTGATGATGGTGGCCGCCAACCCGATCGCCGAGTTCGTGGAGCGTCATCCCACCGTGAAGATGCTGGCGCTGGCGTTCCTAATCCTCATCGGTACTTCGCTGGTGGCGGAGGGCTTCGGCCAGCACATCCCCAAGGGCTACATCTACTTCGCCATGGGCTTCAGCATCCTGGTGGAAGTGCTCAACATGCGCGCCCGGCGCGCGAGGCAGCCGGTCGACCTCTACAAGCGCACGCCGCCCGGAGTGGACAGCGCGGAGAGCTGAACGCGGCTCGGCTTCAGTGC
>CAZPWN010000056.1:7138-12246 GCA_964590475.1 uncultured bacterium
GTTGCTTCAGTGCAAGGTGGCGCGGCGGCGCTTCTGCTGGTACATGCGGGCGTCCGCCCGGCTGAGGAGCGCCTCGAACGACTCGGCGTCCTCGGGGAAGGCAGCGGAACCCACACTGGCGCTGAGGTGGACCACGCCTGCGTCCAGAGCGATGGGCTGCTCGATGGCGGATAGCAGTCGATGCGTGACGCGTTCGACCGCCCCCGCCTCGGGGTTGGCCAGCAGCACGGCGAACTCGTCGCCACCCAGGCGTGCCACCACCTCTTCGGGCCGCACGTTGTCCAGCAGGCGCTGACCTATGACGCTCAGCACCTTGTCGCCTACCTCGTGGCCGTAGTTGTCGTTGATCGCCTTGAAGCCGTTCAGATCGAAGTAGAGCAGGGCCATGGGCATGGCGCGCCGCCGCAGCACCCAGAAGCGCGACTTCACGTGGCGGCGGTTGGCCAACCCCGTGAGGTCGTCGCGGTTCAGCAGCTCGACGGCCTGCTTGAGGACGCTCTTGTAGTGCGAGATGCTGCGGAACTGCACGACCAGGTGATCGCCCTGCAGCGGGATGACGGTGACGGCGTACCAGAGCACGTCCTTGTTAGGCGTGGCGTCACGCCCCAGGTCCAGGTCGTCCTCACGCCACGGGTACGGCTGCTCGAACTCCTGCACGGTGCCTGTGGTGTGGGCCAGCACCAGGCGCCGGTAGATGCGCGGGTCCAGATGGTCGGGATGGGAGGCGCGGGCGCGGCTGCCCAGCAGCTGGCCGGCAGGCAGCGAGAAGGCTTCGGACGCGCTGGGGTTCATGTCGGCCCACTCGAAGTCGTCGAGCCTACCGCCGGGCTTGCGGAGCACGCGGAACAGCACCATGCCATGCGGGGCCTTCCTGAAGTAATCACTCCAGATGGCCTCACCAGGGATGTCCTGAACCGCTAACCGTGTTGACATGCTCATGTTCATGATACTCAGAAACGCCATGGTATTGCGCTAGGTCAGCTGAACGGGCCTAATCGGGGTCCCCCGTTTCCACCGGCAGGTGGTCGTAACTAGACCAGTCGCTCCACGAGCCGGCGTACAGCTTGGGGCTCTCCACACCCGCCTCGCTCATCGTGAGCACCAGGTGCGCGGCGCTGACCCCGGAGCCGCAGTACGCGATGACCTCATCGGCCTCCTGCGCGGGCGCCACGAACTCTCTTAGCCTCGCCCTGTCCTTGAAGCGGCCGTCCTCCAGGGCGTCCTGGTAGAAGCGGTTCACGGCGCCAGGGATGTGGCCCGCCTTCGGGTCCAGCGGCTCGACCTCGCCGCGGTACCGCTCGCCCGCCCGGGCGTCCATGAGCAGCACCCCCTCCCGGCCCAGTGAGCCCTCCACATAGGCAGCGTCCACCACCATGTCGGAACGCAGGTCCAGTTCGAACGTGACCGGCTCCTGGCGCGGAACGACCTGCGTGAGCTGGCCGCCCGCCCTCAGGTAGGCGCTGAGCCCACCGTCCAGGAAGCGCACGTCCTCGTGCCCGGCGTAGCGCAGCAGCCACCAGGCGCGCGCGGCGTACATGGTGCCGCTCTGGTCGTAGACAACCACCGGGTTGTCACGGCCCACGCCCAGCTCACCGAGCTTGCGGGCGAACTCCTCCATGTCAGGTAGCGGATGGCGTCCGCCATGCTCCCGGGGCCGGCTCGAGAGGTCCTCGTCCAGATCGAGGAACAGGGCGCCGGGCACGTGTCCGGCCGCATACTGCTCGGCGCCGCTACGGGGCTCCGTCAGCTCGAAGCGGGCGTCGATGACCCGCAGCTCGGGTTCAGCGAGCCGCGCCATGAGGTCGGTGGCGGAGATGAGGTTGGATGTCGCCATCCGCTGAGTCTACAATCCTGCGTCCAGGCGCCCACTACGCGTATCATCGCGCCATGAACGAGCAGCCGGCCGATCGGCCAGTGGGGCGACGCATAGACAGCACGGCCAACCCGTACGTGAAGGAAGTTGCGCGACTGAAGGAGCGGCGGGCGCGCCAGAGGAGCAGCACCTTCCTGGTGGAGGGCGCCCGTGAGACCGAGCGTGCGTTGGCGGCGGGTGTGAGCGCGGTAGAGCTGCTGCTGGCACCGGAACTACATGCGGACGCCGCCCAGGCGCGCTCCATCCTGGAGGCGGCGGTGGCAGCCGGCGCCGAGATCGTGGAGTTATCCGCCGCCGCGTTCGGCAAGGTCAGCATGCGCGAGAGGCCCGACGGGGTGGCCCTGGTAGCCAGGAGCTCCGGCTCCACACTGGCGTCTCTCGAGCTGAAGCAGGGGTCGCTGGTTCTGGTGGTGGACGGCCTCGAGAAGCCGGGCAACCTGGGCGCCCTCATGCGTACGGCGGATGCGGTGGGCGTGGACGCCCTGCTCCTGTGCGGAGCGGGCCCCGATGGGGGCGGCACGGACCTGGAGAACCCGAACGTGATCCGCGCCAGCATGGGTAGCCTGTTCGCTCTGAAGTCTGCGAGCGGCACGCGCGAGGAGGTGGCCGCCGCCATCGAGAGTGCGGGGCTGAGCCTTGTGGCGGCCACGCCTCACGCCACGGCCTCGCTGTGGAGCGCCGACCTCACGGGCGGGGTGGCCCTCCTGGTGGGCGCCGAGGACAGCGGCCTGCCGGACTGGTGGCTCCGGAGGTCCGATCAGCTGGTGCGCATACCCATGCGGGCCGCGGCCGCGGACAGCCTCAACGTGTCGGTGGCCGGCGCCATCCTCCTCTACGAGGCCTTCAGGCAGCGAACCGTTTCAGGGGTTGGTGACCCGGTGGGGCCGGAGGGTGCCGTCTAAGCGGGCTCGGCGCCGTTGTCCATCTTCGCGCCGTTCTGGCTCAGTATGTCCCTGACCGTCTGGCGGAAGTCCTTGCCCTCCAGCGGCTTCGTGATGACCTGATCGGCGCCGCTCTCGAGGGCGCGTTGCAGGGTGTGCTCGTCCCGCAGCGCCGTGAGGATTATGACGGGCACGTGCTTCAGGCGCGGGATGCGCTTCATGCGGTCGCAGACCTCGATACCCGTGAGGTACGGCATCTTCACGTCCAGGATGGCCAGGTCGGGGGTGTTCCCCTTGAGGAACTCCAGGGCCGCCTTGCCGTCCTCCACCGCCTCGACCGTGTAGCCGTCGATGCTCAGCAGCATCTCCAGCATGAGGCGTTGACCCGCTAGGTCGTCGGCGATGAGGATCGAGGCCTTACTTGTTCCAGTCACTAACCAAGCTTAAGCATTGTGAGCCGTAAGCGCCAGTAGCGTCGCACCGCGGCCCGCCGAGTAGCGTGGGTGGCGCAAGGGAGGGAGTACGGTATCGTCGATGAAATACCTCAAGGAGTCCCCACCGATGCTCAAGGAGTTCCGCGATTTCATAAATAGAGGTAACGTTCTCGACCTGGCCGTGGCCGTGATCATCGGCGGCGCTTTCGGCAGGATCACCAACTCGCTCGTCGACCAAGTAATCATGCCCATCATCGGTTTCATCGTCGGCGGGGTGGATTTCAGCAACTTGGGCTTCATCCTGCGGGACCGCGAACTCTACTCGAGCGTCAACGAGGCCGTGGCCGCCGGCGCGCCCGTCATCCAGTTCGGCGCGTTCCTCAACACCGTCATCAACTTCCTCCTCATCGCCCTGGTGCTCTTCTTCATCGTGCGGGCCTTCAACAACGTGCGCAAGCGCATGGAGCGCAAGAAGGACATCGAAGAGCCGGGGCCCGTGGCTCTGCCCGCCGACATAGTGCTCCTCACCGAGATCCGCGACCTGCTCCGCAGGCAGGACGAGGGTGGCGCCCGCTCAGGGGAGAACGTTCAGTAGAGGATAAGTAGTTCGAGGTTGGCGGGCCCGGCGCGCAGCACCGGATCCGTGGCCACCAGCCCGATGGTCACCGGCCCCGTGAGCCTAAGGAGCATGTTCATGAAGAGCTCCTCGGTCACGGGGCCGAAATCCGGCAGCTGGCCGTCGTCCAGGCCCGCCCGCCGCAGCTTACGCACGGCCTCGGCCTTGAGCTGCGTGATGGAGGCCCTGATCTCGTCCTGGCTGGCCGGCAGGTCCGAGGTGCCCAGGTGGACGGGCTGGCTCGCTATCAGCTGCCCCTGCGCGAAGAGCTCGTTGTTCTCCAGCGCCTCCACCAGCACGTCTATGGTCGAGCTGATCTGGTTGCTGGGCGATATCAGGCGTATCAGGTCGGGCCCGGGCGTCTGCGTAATGACGTCCACCAGCATGTTCACCTGGTCGGGCGTTACCCTGATGCGCTCCACGCCGCGGCGCGCCACGAAGGTGGTGGCGTCCGCTATGAACGCCGCCAGCTCGTCGCGCACCGCCGACACCTCCTGCGAGTAGATGGCGCCGGAATAGATCAGCTGGTCCTTCACGAAGTACACCTCGCCGCCCTCGAAACGCTGGTAGTCCTGCTGCAGCTCCGCTAGGTCGCGCGCCTGCCGCTCCACGTCCCTCTGCAGGTCGTCCACCGCGGCCTGCAGTTCCTGGACGGTGGCGTTGCGGGCGCGGATCTGCGCCTCTAGCCGGTCGTTGAGCTCGGCGAGGGAGAGGTTCTGCTGCTGGAAGCGCGCGTTGTCCTCCGCCAGGGAAATGTTGCCCGCCGTCAGCCGTTGGTTCTCCGCCATGAGCGCGGCGGCCTGCTGGCGCATCTCCTCGGTGCTCCGCTCCAGGTCAACCAGTTCCTGGTTGAGCTCCGTCAGCCTGCCGGACAGCTCTGCGCTCTCCTCCAGAGCGGCGTCGCGCTCCTCCTGCGCCAGCACCTGGTCGGCCAGGGCAGCCTCGCGGGCAGCCACGGCCTCGTCGCGAGCGGCCTCCGCCTCGGCCAGGTCGTTCTGGGCCGAGAGCAGCTGCTGCTCGGCCACCATCAGCCGCTCCCCGGCCACCTCCAGGCTGGACTGCAGGCCGCTCAGCTGCAGGTTGGCCTGCTCGAGCTGCGCCCGTACCTCTTCGGCCTCCAGCTCGAGCGCAGCGGCCTCCGCCTGGGCAGCTACGGCCGCCTCACGGGCGGCCTCCGTCTCCGCCAACGCCCGATCGCGTTCCGTCCGGGTGTCCGCCAGCTCGGCGCTGGCCTCCTCCAGTTGCTGTTCGGTCTCCGCCAGCCGGGCCTCGGCCTCGGCTACTTCCAGCTCGGCGCCCTGCAC
>CAZPWN010000056.1:12346-13436 GCA_964590475.1 uncultured bacterium
ATGGCCCCGGTGGTGCGGGGCCTGGCGCCGAAGAGGCTGAGGCGCCTGCGGCCCACGTACGCCCCCAGTCGGTCGCCCAGGTAGGCGATGCCGCCCGCCAGCACGATGAGCACCAGCACGAGCAGCACGATGAGCGTCATGCTGCCACCGGCTCAGTAACGGAGTATGCGGCTGGCACTACCTTCGTCACCTCAGAGTTGGAACTCGCTGCCGAGGTAGTAGGTGCGCACGTCCGGGTCAGCGGCGAACGCTTCCGGAGTGCCGTCGAAGCGGACCTTGCCGTCGAACATGAGCACCACGCGGTCGGCTATCGCCAGCGTCTCACGCACGCTGTGGTCGGTGAGCAGCACGCCCAGTCCGCGCCTCTCCCTCAGCTCGGCGATGATGGTCTGTATCTCGCGGATGGACTTGGGGTCCACGCCGGTGAACGGCTCGTCGAGCAGCAGGAAGTCCGGGTCTATGGCGAGGGAGCGGGCGATCTCGAGCCGGCGCCTCTCGCCGCCCGAGAGCGTGTCAGCCCGGTGGTCCGCGAGGTGACCGATGTGGAACTCGTCCAGGAGGCTCTCCGCTCTGCGGTGCTGCTCCTCCACGGTGAGGTCCTGGAACTCCAGGATGGCGAGAAGGTTCTCCTTGGCGCTGAGGCGGCGGAAGGCGCTGGGCTCCTGGGCCAGGTAGCCGAGCCCCAGGCTGGCCCGCTTGTACATTGGGTAGCCGGTGATGTTGTGCCCGCCCAGGTCGATGCTGCCGGCGTTGGGTCTCACGAAGCCGACGATCATGTAGAAGCTCGTGGTCTTCCCCGCCCCGTTGGGCCCGAGCAGCGCCACTATCTCGCCCTGCCTGAGGACAAGGTCCACGCCGTCGACCACGGTGCGGCGCCCGTAGCGCTTGACGAGCCCGGTGGCCCGCAACTCCTTGGGCTGCCTAGCACCTGCGCTACCCGCGGAGTTGCTGTTGGAGACGGGCTCTACGGCCTGCATAGGGTGGATGCTACCACGCACTCCGGTGAGAGCCGGGTGAACCTTCTCCGCCTCGCGCGCCGGCGGTTCCGGACCCATGAATAAGGTGGGGCGGCGGCCAACGCACCCCCCCC
>CAZPWN010000057.1:0-5724 GCA_964590475.1 uncultured bacterium
TGGCGGGCATGATCGACACCGTCGCCACCGACCACGCCCCCTTCGACTTCAAGGGTCAGAAGGAGATGGGCCGCGGCGACTTCACCAAGATCCCCAACGGCATCCCCACCATCGAGGACCGCGTGAACCTGCTGTACACCTACGGCGTGAGCCGCGGCGGTCTCAGCCTCGAGCGCTTCGTCAGCGCGGCGTCCACCAGAGCGGCGCAGATATTCGGTCTCTACCCGAAGAAGGGGGTCATCGCCGTGGGCGCCGACGCCGACATCGTGGTTTACGACCCCAGCTACCGCGGCGCCATCAGCGCCGAGACGCACGCCATGAACACCGATTACTCCGGTTTCGAGGGCGTGGAGATAGACGGCCGCCCCAGCGTGGTCACCGTGCGCGGCAAGGTAGCGGCGAAGAACGGCAAGTTCGTGGGCGACCCCGGCAGGGGCCAGCTGCTGCGCCGCTCCTCCACCGGTGCGCCCACGGATGCGCCCACCGGTACCCCCGCCGGGTCGGCGCGGTAGGTCGGCGGGCCACTGGATGAGCGGAGCTTCCCCGATCATCGAAGTGACGGGCGTGGGCAAGCGCTTCGTGGTCGGCAAGGCCGAGGCCGTGGCCTTGCAGGACGCCAACCTGACCATCGAGGACGGGCAGTTCGTGAGCCTCATAGGGCCGTCCGGTTGCGGCAAGACGACGCTCATGCGCCTGATAGCCGACCTCATCGAGCCCACTGACGGCAGCATCAGCGTGGCCGGCAAGAGCCCGCGGCAGGCGCGCCAGGACCGCGACTACGGTTACGTCTTCCAGTCGCCGGCGCTCTACGAGTGGCGCAGCGTGCTGGCCAACGTGATGCTGCCTCTAGAGATCATGGGCGTGCCCAAGCGCGAACGCAAGGAGCGCGCCGTGCGCCTGCTCGCCATGGTGGGCCTCGAGTCGTTCCACCGCTCCTACCCCTGGCAGCTGTCGGGCGGCATGCAGCAGCGCGTCTCCATCGCCCGCGCCCTGGCCATGGAGCCCAAGATCCTCCTGATGGACGAGCCGTTCGGCGCGCTGGACGAGATCACGCGGGAGACGATGAACTTCGAGCTCCTGCGCCTGTGGCAGGAGACCAAGAAGACGGTCGTGTTCGTTACGCACTCCATCGCGGAGGCCGTGTTCCTTAGTTCCCACATCGTGGTTATGACGGCGCGGCCGGGCCGCATCCGTGAGGTGATCGAGGTGGACCTGCCGTACCCGCGGGACGCGCAGACGCGCGAGTCGGAGCGCTTCTTCGAGCTCACCACCCGCGTGCGTGAGGCGCTTCGTATCGGCCAGCAGGCCGTGGACGAGCCGCCGGGCCGCGCAGTGGAGCCTGCTGGCAGCGCCGCCACGGAGTCGGCGGCCGACTGACATGACGTCCACGCCCGGGCAAGGCGCCAACCCCCTGCGGAGCGCCGCCGTGCGGGTGCTGCCCATCCTGGCCGTGCTGGCGGTGGCCGTGGGGCTCATGTACCCCGTGGCGCTGTGGCTGGGGCTGCCGCTCGCGCAGCTGCGCATGGAGAACCTCGCCAACTGGGTGGTCAACACCACCGCCGCGCATCCCCTGCGGGACGCGCCAGCCGAAGGCGCGGTCGGCGCACCTGCGGGCTCCCGGCTCACGTTCGGCGCCTTCGAGGAGCTGATAACGGAGGACGGCGGCGCCCCGGTCGGCGCGGCCGTCGGTGGGGCCGATGGCGCCCGGGCACCCGCCCCGGTTCGTGACGTGGAGCGCCTGGTGCTCGTGCAAGGCGGCGCGCCCGTGGCGGCGACCTTCAGCGTGGACGAAGAGGGCCTGTTGCTGGAGAGCCCGCTGGAAGGGGAGCTGCTCACCTGGGGCGACCGGCTGGAAGGTCCGCTGGACGACGGCTACGTGTTCCGCTTCGCCGACCCTGCCGCGCTGGGCAGCCCGCTCTACCTGGGCGGCCGCCTGCTCGAGGCGGGCTCGGTGGAATCGCTCGAGCGCGCCGACGGCGTGAACCGCACGTTCACCTTCCCACTCGGTGACGGCCCCGTGATCGTGGCGGGCGCGGTGCTCGCGGAGGGCGCGGGCTTCGAGGCGGACGGCAACAAGGTTACCCTGACCAACGCGCCGCCCTTCAACGCCGGCGTGCGCCGCATGACCCGCGATTACGCCGTGCTGGACGGGACCGCGGGCACCATCGCCTTGGCCGAGCCCAGCGCCACCGCGCCGCGCGCGGCCACCGACGCCCTGGCGCTGGCGGAGCTCCTCGTGGGCGCTGTGGACGGCGAGAACCGCACGTTCCACCTGCAGCACACCCCGCTCGTGGAGAGCGACCCCGCGCGGCGCCTCATGCTGGGCGGCCGCGAGCTTTCAGCCACCGCCGAACGCCCGCAGGAGCGGGTCGACGGCGAGCGGGCCACGTTCACATTCGCGGGCGAGCGCGGCGTGGTGACGCTGAACGGCGCCGAGGTGGTGGAGGAGAGGGACTACACGCGCGAAGGCAACGTGCTCACCTTCACGCGGCCGCCGCCCCGCAACGCGCAGCTGCGGCAGTACCAGGACTACCTGGTGAGCGATCCCGCCAGCGGCGCGGTGACGCTGGCGGTGGCGCCCCAACCGGGCGAGAAGGTCTGGGCCGCCTCCTACACCTACTACGACCGGCCCATCTGCGGCACCACCGCTTACGAGTGCTTCTTCACCATGCCGCAGCACCCCATGCCGTTCCCCCACTGGATCGCGCAGCGGTTGGGGCCGTTCCTCACCGCCTACCCATTCGTCGACTCACGCAACGTGGTGCGCGCCACCATCTACACCGCTGGCGGCACCCTTCTTGCGCTGCTCCTCGGCGGACTCGTGGGGGTGCTTCTGGCGGTGGTCTTCGTGGCCGTGCGGCCCGCCGAGCGGGCGCTGCTGCCGTGGGTCATCGCCTCGCAGACGGTGCCGATAATCGCGCTGGTGCCGGTGCTGCTGCTACTGCTGGGCAACGTCGGCGTGACGGTGCAGACGAGCCTGGTACCGGCCACCCTCATCGGGGCGTACATCGCCTTCTTCCCCGTGGCGGTGGGCACCGTCACCGGCCTCCGCTCGGTGGACCCACTGGCGCTCGACCTCATGAAGAGCTACGCGGCCACGCCGCTCGAGGTCTTCTGGAAGGTGCGCTTCCCCGCCGCCGTGCCGTTCTTCTTCACCAGCCTCAAGCTAGGAACCGCCGCCGCCCTCGTGGGCGCCCTGGTGGCCGAGACGGAGTCGAACAACCGCTACGGGCTGGGTTACGCCATCGTGGGTCAGGTGCAGGCCGGCAACGTCTCCGACGTCTGGATCCTGCTGCTCATCTCCGCGCTCCTAGGTATAAGCCTGGTGGCCCTGGTGGGCGGCGCGCAGCGTCTGCTGGCGCCGTGGGAGCGCCGATGATCGGCACGCGCGAAGGCGCGCCGGGCCGCGGCGATGCCGGGCAGGGCGCGCCGGGCCGCGGCGGTGCCGGGCAGGGCGCGCCGGGGCCGGGCGTCGGCACGGCGGAGGCGCGCTCCGCCTGGCGGCTAAGGCCCTACCTACCAGGCGCCCTCTGCACGCTCCTCGCGCTGGCCGGGCTCTTCGGTCCGTTCGGCGCGGCCGGTCAGGGCGCCGGCGCCGCTGCGCCGCTGCTGTACGCGCTTCTCGGGCTCACGCTCCTCCCCCTCCTGCAGGGCGGGCCGTGGGTGGTGCCGTGGGCCACGCCGTTCGCGCTGGGCGCCGCCTTCACCGCCATCCTCGTGCAGCGCGCTCTGCCGGTGGAGGCCGGCTGGGGTTACTGGGCCGTGCTGGGCGGCTCGCTGCTGGCGGCGGCTTTCGCCACCGGCCGCATGACCGTCATCGAACTGTTCGGGCACGACCCCGCCTGGAAGAAGCGGCTGCAGAGCGTGCTGCCGGCGGCCACCATGGCCTTCCTCCTACTGCTGGCCTGGGAGGGGCTGGTTGTCGGCAGCCGCGTGCCCAAGGGCATCTTCCCGCGGGTGTCGGACATCGGCGCCACGCTCGTCTCCTCCTGGTCGGTGCTCATGGCCGACGCCTACCTCACTTTCGTGCGGGAGGTGGCGTTCGGCGGGGCGGTGGGGCTCAGCCTCGGCTTCCTGGTCGGCGCCGCCATAGCCTTCAGCCCGTTCCTGCAGCGCGGCTTCCTGCCGCTCGCCACAGCCTTCGGCGCGGTGCCCATCGTGGGTTTGGCCCCGGTGCTCGGACGCGCCCTGGGGGTGGACTGGGAGTCCAAGGCGGCCGTGGTGGTCATCGTGACCTTCTTCCCCGTGGTGCTCAACACCGTGCAGGGGCTCACCAACGTCGATCCCCTCAAGCTCGAGCTGCTGCGCTCCTACGCCGCCAGGCCGCTCAAGGTCTTCTTCGCCCTGCGGCTGCCCAACGCGCTGCCCTACCTGTTCGCGGCCCTGAAGGTGGCACTGGTGGTAGGCGTGATCAGCGTCATCGTGGCCGAGTTCCTCATCCCCGGTCCGCCCAACGGCCTGGGCCAGCGCATCAGCCTCTCGGCTCACCGGGGCGCCTTCGACGTGGTGTTCGCCGCCATCGTCGTCAGCAGTGTCATCTCCATGGGGCTCTACGCCGTCATCTCTCTGCTGGAGCGCCTGCTCACCGGCTGGCATCCGTCCAACAGGGGGTCCTGACATGTAGCTCCCCGCACCCGTCCCCGCGCCGCAGACCTAGAAGAGTCCCACAACGCGTAACAGGAGGCAAACCGTGAAAAGAAGAGCAGTACTCGTACTCTCGCTACTCGTGTTCCTGCCACTAGGGATGGCTCAAGAGCTCATCCCCATCAACTTCCAGTCGAAGTGGTTCCCGCAGGCTCAGTTCGCCGGTTACTTCGTGGCGCAGGACAAGGGCTTCTACGCGGAGGAGGGCCTGGACGTGACCGTGCTGGACGGCGGTAACGTCAACCCCACCGTGGCCGTGGCCTCGGGCAACGCCGACTTCGGCACGGACTGGGTGGCCAACATCCTCACGCAGCGCGACCAGGGCCTGGAAGTGGTCAACATCGCGCAGATGTACCAGACCTCCGGTTACCGGCTGGTGGCGCTCAAGACCTCAGGCATAGAGCAGATGGCCGACATGGCCGGCCGCAAGGTCGGGGTGTGGGCGTTCGGCAACGAGTTCGCGGCGGAAGCCGTGTTCGCGGCCGCAGGCTTCACCTCCAACTTGGACCCCACCGAGACCAACCCGGACATCGACGCCGTGGTGTACGCCTTCGACCCCTCGCTGGTGTTCCCCAACGAGGTGGACGTGGCCAGCGCCATGACCTACAACGAGCTGGACCAGATCGTGGGCCTGGGCTACGAGCTGGACGTGCTGAACGTGCTCGACCCGGCCGACATCGGGGCGGACCTGCTGGAGGACTCCATCTTCGCCACGCCCGCCACGCTGGCTGCCACGGACTTCAAGGGCTCGGGCCTCAGTGGCGCCGAGGTGGCGGAGCGCTTCCTGCGCGCTAGCATCCGCGGCTGGGAGTACGCGGTGGAGAACCAGGAGGAGGCGGTGGAGATCGTGCTGGCGCACTGCGGCGACACGTGCGCGGGCTCCGGTAGCCGCCAGAGCCCTCTCATCCACCAGACCTGGCAGATGGCCGAGGTGGCCAAGCTGGTCAAGCCCACGCCCGATACCCAGGTGGGCGCCCTGAACCGCGAGGCGTTCGAGCGCTCGGTGAACCTCCTCGTGGACGTGGGCCTCATCCAGAACGCCTACACCTGGGAGGAAGCGGTGGACCCCAGCATCTACGA
>CAZPWN010000057.1:5824-13234 GCA_964590475.1 uncultured bacterium
ACTCGGTGGCCGCCTTGGGCTTGAACTCGGCCACGTTGCTCTCGTCGCCCAGCTCATGCTGCGGCAGCCTGAGCGTGACGATGAAGGCCAGGATCGTGAGCCCGCAGCTCACCAGGAACACCTGCCCGATGCCCGTACCGAGAGCCGCGCGGAAGGTGTCGATGAAGCTCTCGAAGGCGCCGCTGCCCGCGATGCTCTCTATGCCGACCCGCACCCGCTCCAGCGCCGTGGGGTTGGTGAGGAGGTTCGGGTCCGTCAGCTGTGCCACGGACTCGGGCGGCAGGTCGCGCAGTTCGGGCGGCATGCCGGCCAGGATGTCGGCGCCGACCGTGCGTCCGATCATGGCGCCGAAGAGCGTGACGCCGATGGTGCCGCCTATCTGCCGGAAGAACTGGTTGGCGCTCGTGACTACCCCGAGCTGCCGGATGGGCAGGGCGTTCTGCACCGCCAGCACCAGGAGCGAGTTGGCGGGGCCCAGCCCCAGGCCGATCAGTACCATGTACACGGCGGTGACCAGCTGCGACGTGTGCGGTCCCATGGTGGAGGCCAGGTAGAGGCCCACGGACATCACGGCCAGGCCGCCAACGATGTACGGCTTGTAGTGGCCGTACTTCGACACGAGGATGCCGGCCACGGTGCTGCTGATGATCATGCCGAACATGAGGGGCGCGAGCGCGAAGCCGCTCTCGGCCGCGCTGCCCGCCTGCACGCCCTGCACGAAGAGCGGCAGGTAGATGGTGGAGCCGAACATGCCCACGCCCGTCATGAAGCCGGCGATGTTGGCGATGTTGAAGGTACTGTTGCGGAACAGCTCCGGCGCCAGGATGGGGGAGCGCGTGCGCGTCTGCCACCAGCCGAAGAGGCCTAGCGCCGTGGCTGCGAGGAGGAGGAGCCCGATTATGAGCGGCGAAGCCCAGGGGTAATCCACTCCGCCCCAGGTTAGGGCGAGGAGCAGGGGCACCATGCCTACGACCAGGAGCGCGCTGCCGATGAAGTCGATGCCCTGACCAGGCTTGAGTTCCGCCTTGGGCAGGAAGCGGGTGATGACCATGAACGCCACGATGGCCACCGGCACGTTCACGAAGAACACCCAGCGCCAGCCGATGGAGTCCGTGATGAGCCCGCCCACCACCGGTCCGATGACCGAGCTGATACCGAAGACGGCGCCCGTGAAGCCCTGGTATCGGCCCCGTTCGCGGGGCGAGAAGATGTCGCCGATGGTGGAGAAGGCCATGCTCATGAGCGCGCCGCCGCCGATGCCCTGCAGGGCCCGGAAGGCTATGAGCTGCGGCATGTTCTGCGAGAGGCCGCTGAGGACGCTCGCCAGCGTGAACACCACGATGCCGAACTGCAGGATGTGCTTGCGGCCGTAGATGTCGCTGAGGCGCCCGTAGATGGGCAGTGTGACGGTGGAGGCCAGCGAGAAGCTGGTGAACGCCCAGGCGTAGAGGTTGAAGCCCTGCAGCTCCGCGATGATGCGCGGCAGCGCCGTTCCCACGACCGTCATGTTCAGCGATGCCAGGAACAGCACCGTCAGCACGCCCGCGAACGCCAGGTGCTTCTCGCGCCTGGTCACGGGTTACTCCGGTGAGGCAGGGGAGGGTCGCTGGGCTGCACAGGGGTCGCTATCACCGTACGACTCTAACGTTTCAGGCCGCTCTGGGCTGCGGCTGGCCCTACCTCACGGTGGGCGCGGGCAGGCTAAGCAGTTCGTCGACGCGCTCCCTGGCGGCCTCCGCCGCCAGGCGGTCGAGGAAGGCCATCCGCGTGCGGCGCTCCAGCACGTCGTCGGCCGTCTGGGCCAGTTCGGCCCGCCGGGCGTACGTGACCTCGGCCTCCAGATACGGCATGCCCTCCGCGAGGCGCGCTCCGAGCCCCTCCTGCGCCAGGCGCGCCACGTCCGGGGCACGGTCGCCGTAGGCGCGGTGCAGGTGCAGCGCCACGTCGGGCGCCAGTCCGAACTCCCGCTCGAGCGCCAGGTGACCGTCCGGCTCGTAGCCGGCCGAGCCCACGAGGGGGAGTTCGGCGGTGCGGCACGGCCCGGTGGGCAGCAGGCCGCCCTCCTCGATGACGATGTTCACGGCGTCCTCGGACATCTTCCGGTAGGTGGTCCACTTGCCGCCCGTCACCGTCACCAGGCCCGAGTCGCTCACCAGGACGGTGTGATCGCGTGACAGCCGCGCCGTGCTGGTGGCGCCCGCCCCGGCTGCGCCGCGGCCCTCGGCGCTCGACTGCGCCACCGCGCCCTGCTGCACCAGCGGGCGCAGGCCCGACCAGGCGGACAGCACGTCGTCCTCGTCGACGGGCAGGTCGAAGTACTGCCTGATGTGCCTGAGGATGTAGGTGACGTCGGCGGGCGACGCCTGCGGGTCGTCCTCGAGCGGCGCCTCGTTGTCGGTGGTGCCCACCAGGGTATGGCCCAGCCAGGGCAGCAGGAACAGCACCCGGCCGTCCTCCGTGCGCGGTATGAGCAGACCGGTGTCCGGCGGGCTGAAGCGGGCGGGCAGCACGATGTGGATGCCGGAACTCGTCTTGAGGATCTCGGGGGCCGTGGGGTCGTCGAGATGCCGCACGGAGTCCACGAACGGTCCCGTGGCGTTGACGACCACCGTGGCGCGCACCTCGTGCAGCTCCTGGCCGCCCCCGTCCGCTGCCAGCTCGTCGCGAACCACCGCTCCGCGCACGTGCCCATCGATCTTGACCAGTTCCTCCACGGTGGCGTAGTTCACCACCGCCGCGCCGTGCTGCTCCGCGGTGAGCACCAGCGCCACGTTCATGCGTGCGTCGTCGAACTGGCCGTCGTGGTACTCCACGGCGCCGCGCAGCCCGTCCTTCTTGAGCATGGGGAAGCGCTCCGCGGCCTGGTCGCGGTTGATCAGGCGGCTGGGGCTCAGGTTCGCCCGGCCCGCCAGCATGTCGTAGAGCTTCAGGCCGGTGAAGTAGTAGGGCAGCTCGAGCGCCCCGTAGATGGGCGTGAGGAGCGGCAGGGGGTGCGCCAGGTGACGCGCGTTGGCCAGCAGGGTGGCGCGCTCCTTGAGTGCCTCTCGCACCAGGTGGAACTGGGAGCGGTCCGCGTGCCTGACGGCCTGCTCCAGGTAGCGCACGCCGCCGTGGATCAGCTTGGTGCTGCGGCTGCTGGTGCCGGAGCCGAAGTCGAAGCGCTCCACCAGGGCCACCTTGAGGCCGCGCGTGGCGGCGTCGAGCGCGATGCCGCTGCCGGTGGCGCCGCCACCGATGACGAGGACGTCGAAGGTCTCGTTAGTGAGCCGTTTGAGATGCTGGCTGCGAGCACCCACGTTGGGCGTACCCTCACCTTCCGGAACGCGTTCTAGGCGTTTGGACGTAGTGTACCGAGTCGGTGAGCAGTGCGCCAGAAGCTTCACAGTCAGTGCACTAACCTGTGACGAACAGGCCGTAACTTCGTGCTCTCATCTTCCTAACCACGGCCGGAAGGGAGCCACATGCCCACGATAATGTTCATTATCGGCGCCGTTATGGTCCTGGGCGGTATCGGCTTGGTAGCTTACTTCTTCACCCATCCGGGTCGCCGCCGGCCAGGTGCCACGGCCCTGGAGTCCGCCGACTTCCCCAACATCGCTGCTCTGCTAGAAGGCTTCGCGCTCTTCGCGTTCGGCGCGTTCCTGTTCGCGCTGGGCCTGGGCTGGATGTTGACCGGCACTGCTTCCTGAGCGCTCGCGGGCGCACTTCGCCCGGCGTTAGCTAGGAGCGCAACCGGGCGGCACGGGCCGCCCTCGAACGACTAGGTCGTAACCCCACCCCTGCTGAGCCGAAGGCGGGCGGCTAAACTGAGGTATGGACGAGCCCGCACCTCCGCCGCCCGCTCAGCCCGCCGGATCCAGGCCGCGGCGCAACCCCCGGTTGTCGCTCGCGGTGGTCCTGGTGGCGGGCGTGGCGCTGGGCTGGCTGGTCTGGTCCCTCTTCACCCCGGGCGAGTCGTACGAGCGCTCGCTGCCCGAACTAAGCCTGCAGCAGCTGGAGGGCGGGGAGTTGCAGCTGGCTTCCCTCAGAGGGGAGCCCGTGATCATCAACCTGTGGGCCACCTGGTGCCTACCCTGCCTGCGCGAACTGCCGATGATGGCAGACATCATGCGGAGCGAGCCGAGCGTGCGCTTCCTGTTCGCCGACCAGGGCGAGCCCCGCGCCACCGTGGAATCGTACGTGGCCGAGCACTCCGAGATGGGCCTGCAGGGTGTGCTGCTCGACCGTGACCAGGCCCTGAGCCTCGAGTTCCAGGCGCCCGGCCTGCCCATGACGCTCTTCTTCGACGAACGCGGCAACCACGTGCACAGCCACATAGGCGAGATGAACGAGGACGAGCTGGCTTCGTACGTTACCGACCTCAAGGCAGGGAACCTGAACCCGCTATAGCGAACCCCGCTTCAGCGAACCGGCTTCTGCGAGTCCGCTTCCGCGAGCCGGCCGTAGGGCGGTCGTGGTTGGGCGCGGGTTCGGTGGTAATCCGCACCATGTGACTGCCGGTGCCGGCCGCTAATTCACGAAAGCGGAGCCGCAGTTGGGCCGCACTGGGCGTAAAAGCGGGCGTGTAGTTACCTCCAGGTCTGGTTCCGCACCTGTCGCGCATGCGCACCGACACCCCCACCGCACCGTGTAATCTCGTTATATAGCCTCTGCGCCCTCCACACGTGAGCGGCGCCTTCTTTAGGAGTCAAACCTGATGATCCTGATCTTCATCGTCACGCTCGTCGCGACCCTGCTGATCCAGATGTACCTGCGCAACACCTACGCCCGGTGGCAGCAGCAACCGGCTGCGTCCGGCCTGACCGGCGCGGAGACGGCCCGCACCATCCTGCGCGCCAACGGCCTGGACGACGTGGCCGTGGAAGAAGTGCCCGGCCAGCTGACCGATCATTTCGACCCCACCAAGAACGTGGTGCGCCTCAGCACCAACAACTACCGCACCTCCAGCGTCGCGGCCCACGCCGTGGCCGCCCACGAGGTGGGTCACGCCATCCAGCACGCCAAGGCGTTCGGCCCCCTCAAGATCCGCTCCGCGCTCGTGCCGGTGGCCAACCTGGGCGCCCGCTTCGCGCCGTGGCTCATCATCGGCGGTTTCCTGCTGAGCTTCACCGGCATGATCCAGCTAGGCGTCATCCTGTTCGGCGCCGCCGTGCTGTTCCAGGTCGTCACACTGCCGGTGGAGTACGACGCCAGCCGGCGGGCCGGCCAGCAGCTCGAGGCGCTCGGCATCGCCACCTCGGGCGAGGTGAAGGGCACCAAGCAGGTGCTCAACGCCGCGGCCCTCACCTACGTGGCCGCCGCCGCCAGCTCCGTGCTGTACCTGCTGTACTACATCTCCATGTTCATGGGCGGTCGCGACTGATCGCGGCCCGCTAAGAGCTCATCCGATAAGGAAACACGCGCGTGGCCTTAGGGGGCCACGCGCTCGCTCATAATCCCAGGTAGGCGCGGCGGATCATCGGATCGCCGCGCAGTTCTTCGGCCGGCCCGTCCAGAACCAGGCGGCCGTTGTCCAGCACGTAGGCCCGGTCGGCGATCTTGAGCACCTGGGTCACGTTCTGCTCCACCAGCAGGATGGGCAGGCCCGTCTCGGCCACGCTGCGGATAACGTGCATGACCTCGCGCACGAGCAGGGGGGCCAGGCCCAGGCTGGGTTCGTCCATGATCAGCATGGTGGGGTGCAGCATGAGCGCCCGGCCGATGGCCACCATCTGCTGCTGGCCACCGGAGAGCGAGCCGGCCGCGGCCTTGCGCTTGGTGTAGAGGTCGGGGAAGAGCTCGTAGACCTTCCCGAAGCCCTCGTCGCGCCGTTTACGCGCGGGCGGCAGGTAGGCGCCGAGCGAGAGGTTCTCTTCCACGGTCATGTCCGTGAAGAGCTGCCGGCCCATGGGTACGTGCGCCAGCCCGCGGAGGGCCAGGTCGTGCGGCTTGAGGCCGCCCACCTCCTCGCCCCGGAAGATTATCTGGCCGCCCCGCGGCTTGATCATGCCGGAGACCGCACGCAGGATGGTCGACTTGCCGCTGCCGTTGCCCCCCACCAGCCCCACCAGCTCGTGGCTGCCAACGTGCAGGGATACCCCGAACACCACCTGCAGCTCGCCGTAACCGAGGTCGGCCTCCACGACGTCGAGGATCCGCTCCTGGTCGGCGGCGGTCGGTGCGGCGCCGGCGCTCTTGGTATCAGTCGTCATCGTCGGCACCGCCTAAGTACGCCTCCACCACGCGCTCGTTGCTCATGACCTCGGCGGGGGCGCCGTGCGCTATCTGCTCGCCGAACGCCAGCACGATGACCTCCTGGCACAGGTCCGTGACCGCCTCCATGATGTGCTCCACCATGATGATGCCGATGCCGGACTCCGCCAGGCCCCGCACGAAGACGATCATCTCCTTCAGGGCGGGCGGGTTGAGGCCCGCCATCAGCTCGTCGAGGAAGAGCACCTTGGGCTTGACGGCCAGGGCCTTGGCCAGCTCCAGGCGCCGGCGGCGCGCCAGGTTCAGGTCGGACGAGGGCTGCAGGATGCGGTCGGCCAGCCCCACCAGCTCCAGGGCCTCCAGCGCGTTGGCCTCGGCCTCCGCGCGCCCACCGGCACGCAGGAAGGCGGGGATGAGCACGTTCTCGAGCACGGTCAGGCCCTCGAACGGCCGCTCTATCTGGAACGTGCGCCCCATGCCCAGCCGGGTGCGCGCGAAGGGCGGCAGCCGGTTGACCTTGCGACCGTAGAACGACACGTTCCCCTTCGCCTTGGCGTAGCCCGTGAGGGCGTTGAAGAGCGTGGACTTGCCGGCGCCGTTGGGCCCGATGAGGCCCAGGATGGCGCCCTCGTCCAGGGTGAGCGAGACGTTGTTCACGGCCGTGAGGCCGCCGAACTGCACCGTGATGTTCTCAGCCTCGAGCGCTCTTGGCATAACGCCTCCTCACTATGCGGCGCTCGATCTCGCCCATGATGCCGCGCGGCATGAACAGCACCACCAGCACGATGAGCAGGCCGTAGATGAGCAGGTTGGCCTGCGCGAACTGGGTGCGGAAGAGCTCGGCCGCCAGCGTGATGAGCGCGGCGCCCATCAGGGGCCCGAACAGGGTGCCGCGACCGCCGATGATGGCCACCAGCGCGATCCTCACGGAGAGGTGCAGCTCGAACATGGGCAATGGCTGCAGCGCCGAGAGGAAGATGCCGTAGATGCAGCCGCCCAGGGCCGTGAGCGCCCCCGAGAGGACGAACGCCCACGACTTGACGCTCACCGGGTTGATGCCCGCCGCCTGCGCGGAGGCCTCGTCCTCGCGCACGGCGCGCATCTGGTAGCCCAGGCGGCCTCGGGTAACGAGGGCCACCACCACGAGGACGAGGAGCATGTAACCGAGCGAGAGCCAGAACTCCACGTGGCGGCTGAAGAGGTCGAGGCCGAACGGCT
>CAZPWN010000058.1:0-13124 GCA_964590475.1 uncultured bacterium
CCGCGTCCACGCTGCCGTAACCGCCCAGCATGGCGGTGGCGAAGGTGAAGCCGTAACTGCTGCTGCCGCGCGGGTTGCCGAAGATGACGGCGTAGCCGCGCGAGGCCAGCAGCTGGAACTCGAAGTTGAAGCCGTAGCCGTAGTTGGTGTGCGGCCCGCCGTGCACCTGCACCACGCTGGCCTTGTCCTTGCGCGGCTTGCTGGGTTCGATGGCCCAGTACGGCACCTCGGCCTCGCCGGCGGTGAAGGGGCCCTGCGGCTCCACCAGGTCGAACTTCTTCACCCAGGCGTCGTTCACGCCGCTGAGGCGCTTCTCCTCGCCGTCCTGCAGCAGCCACAGCTCGCCCGGTTGGGTCGGGGTCTCGGCCAGGAAGAGCGCCGTTGGACTCTGCGCGTTGGCGCCCTCGTTGGCGTGGAAGGCGCTCACCACGCGCCGCTGCCTGGGCTGCACGTCCGTTACCGTGCCGTCCTGCCCCACGCGCACCAGGTTCGTGTCGCCTTCGCGGTTGGTGATGACCAGCAGCGAGCCGTCGTCCAGCCACACGGGGCCGCCGGGGTAGGCGCCGTAGCGGCTGTCGCCGCCGGCGCTGTGCTGCGTGTCGAACTCCCCGCTGATGAGCCTGGGCTCGCCGGCGGCGGCCACTCCGCCCCTCACCCGCTTGAGGTCCAGGAGCCAGAGCCCGGCGGCGCTGACGATGTCCTCCGGATCGGAGGGGGCGAAGAACGCGAGGCTCCTGCCGTCCGGCGAGGGCGTGGGTTGCGAGAGTCCCAGTACGCCTTCAAGGAGCTTCTTCGTCCTGCCGCTCTCCACGTCGATGGCCAGCAGGTCGCCGCGGTAGGCGGAGAAGCCGGCGTCCGGGGTTTGCTCCACCACGAAGAGGGTAGCGCCGTCGGGCGAGAACGCCAGGCCGGAGGCGGCCTCCTTGAGCTCCGTGAGCTTCTTGGGCCTGCCGCCGTTACGGCTCACGAGATGCACCTGCGCGGGCTCGGTGGGCAGCACGCCGGCGCCATCGAAGCGCCAGCGGGTGCGGGTTATCCGCCGCGGCAGCCCCTTCTTGGCGGGCTCGTCCTCCCAGTCGCCCAGCGAGAGGTAAGCCAGCCGGTCGCCGTCCGGGTGCCAGGCGAACTCGCCCACGCCGGCGCCGTGGCGGGTCAGCTGCCGCGCCTCGCCGCCCGCCAGCGGCATGAGGAACAGGTTGGGCTTGCCGCCCTCCTCCCGCACGCTGAGGAACGCCAGCTCGGCGCCGGTGGGGGAGAAGCGCGGGGTGGTGTCGCTATACTTGCCCTGCGTGAGGGAGATGGGCTTGGCCTTGCCCCTGGGCGTAAGGTCGTAGAGCTCTATGCGGCTCAGGTAGCGCGCGGGCTCGTACTTGCCGTCCTTACCCGTGCGCCCCGCCTCCTTGGCGGTGGTGTCGCTGCCGGCCTCGACGATGCGGGTCACCACCACCGCGGCGCGGTCGCCACCTGGCGCCAGCTGCGGGTCGGAGACGAAGGCGAGGCTCAGGAGGTCGGAACTGGTGACGGGTTTGGCGGCTCGTGCCACGTGTTTCTCCTTAGATAGATAGGTCTAGCTCCCGGCCACTCGGGAGTGCCGGGCTCTGCCTTTCAGTTCCGGCGCCGGCCGTTCTGCACCGCGTAGAGCAGCACACCCGCGGCCACCGCGGCGTTGAGCGAACCGACCTTGCCCGATAGGGGAATGCCTACCAGGTCGTCGCAGCGCTCTCTCACCAGTCTTCTCATGCCGGTTCCCTCGGAGCCTATCACCAGGGCCGCTTCGCGGTCCCAGTCCACCTGCTCCGGCGTGGTGCGGGCCTCGCCGTCCGCGCCGTAGACCCACACGCCCCGTTCCTTCAGGCGCTCGATGGCGGTGGGCAGGTTGCTCACCACCACCAGGGGCACGTGCGCCGTGGCGCCCGCGGAGGCCTTGACCACCACCGCGGTGATGGGCGCGGAGCGCCGGCCTTCCATGACCACCCCGTGCGCGCCGAGCGCCTCCGCGCTGCGGATGATGGCACCCACGTTGCGGGGGTCCGTCAGCTGATCCAGCAGCACGAGGAGCAGCCTCTCGCCGCGCTCCTCGGCCAGTGCGTAGGCGTCCTCCAGATCGCTGGTGACCACCTCGGGTAGTTGCGCGGCCACGCCCTGGTGCTGCGTGGTCTTCAGGGCCTGATCGAGGCGGATGCGGGGCACGCGCTCGAGCCGCACGTCGGCCTCGCGCGCCGCCTTCTCGAACTCCTTGAGGGCGCCGGCCTTGATGCCGTCGGCCACCAGCACGCTCTCGACCTGACCCTCGCGTAACGCTTCCAGAACGGCGTTCCTGCCGTAGATCCACATGGGGGGAGTATAAGGCCGGCGCCCCGTTGCTGGAGCCGGCCGCTGTCTCAGCCGGGCTTGAGGGCGTGCCGGGCCGCCGCCTCGTCGGCCGCCAGCTGCGCCTTCAGTTCCTCCAGCGAGCCGAAGCGCACTTGGTCGCGCAGCTTGCGCACGAACCGTACGGTCAGAGCCTCGTCGTAGATGTCCTGCGAGAAGTCGAATATGTTCACCTCGAGCGAGGGTGAGTCGTCCGGGAACATGGGGCGCGGACCCACGCTGGCCATGCCGCCGTGCAGGTGGCCCGGGCCGCCACTTGGTGCTCGTGCGGCCGCGCGGTCGCCGCCAGCCGTACCCGGGCCCGCTCCCGCGCCCGGCGGAAGCTCCACCGTCACCGCGAACACGCCGGTCGGCAGCGCCTTGCGGGGGTTCAGCTCCAGGTTGGCGGTGGGGTAGCCGATGGTGCGGCCCCGCTGCGCGCCCCTGACGACGGTGCCATGTGCCATGTAGTGCGTTCCCAGCAGGCGGTTGGCCCCCTCGACGTCGCCGGCGCCCAGCAGCTCACGGACACGGCTCGAGCCTACCGGCCGACCGTCCACGCTCACCAGTTCGAACGGCTCCACCTTGGCCAGGCGCGCCAGGTCCTCCACGCTGCCGGCTCGCCCCTTACCGAAGCGGAAGTCGCCGCCCACCACGAAGGCGCGCGGCTCGAGGGCCGCCAGGTCCGCCAGGAACTCCTCCTTGGTGGTCTCGCGGAACTCCTCGTCGAAGGGCATCATCACCACGCGGTCCGGTCGGAACTCCTCCAGCAGCATCCTCTTCTCCTCGGCGCTGCTCAGGAAGTCCGCGCCGGTGAAGAACACCTTGGCGGGCGGGAAGAAGGTGATGACCACCGCGGGAGCGCCGGCTCCGTCCGCCAGCTCGCGCATGCGCCCGAGCAGGGCGCGGTGACCTAAGTGCACGCCGTCGAAGTTGCCGATGCTGATCACCGCCCCGCGGGGTGCCCCTAAGCTCACGGCAGCACCCCCTCGCGCGCCAGCACGTGCTGCAGGGCCAGCACGGTGACGCCGCTGGTGGCCAGCTCGCCCGACCGCACGGCGGCCAGGGCCTCTCCCGCGTCCAGCCACTCGGGGGTGAGGCGCTCGCCCTCGTCCGGCGTGCCCTCCGCTGCCACCGGGTCGTGCAGTTCGAAGAGGAACACCTCCTCGTCGGTGAAGCCGGGGGAGACGTAGAAGCGGTTCAGGAACTCGAGGCGGCCCCCGAGCTGCACCTCCTCCGCGGTCTCGCGGGCGGCGGCGTCCGCGGGCTCCTCGCCCGGGTCGATGAGGCCCGCCGGGATCTCCCAGGTGGTGCGGCCTATCGCCACGCGCTTCTGCCGCACGCCGAGCACCTGCCTGCCACGGGTGATGAGCACGGCCACCGCGCTGGCGTGCTCCACCACCTCCCACTTGCCGTCAAGGATGACCAGCCTGACTATCCGGCCGTCGTATATCAGTTCTCGCACGCTCACGAGCGTATACGTTCGCGCCCGCGTACGACCAGTGGGCCGTACGCGGGCGCGTGGTTGGAACGTGCTACCTGAGGACCGGCGCGGTTCAGCGTTCCTCGTCGTCGGGGTCGTAACGCAGGAAGGCGGGGATGTCGTAGTTGTTGGCGTCGTAGCTGCGGTTGCTCTTCACGCCGCGGAACTGCGCGGTGCGCAGCACGCGGGTGGGGGGCGCCTGGTCGAAGCCGGCTGCCAGCAGGGTCACGCGCACCTCGTCGCCGGCGTCCTCGTCGAAGGTGAGGCCGAACAGCACGTTCACGTCGTCGACCTCGGTGGCGTCGGAGATCTTGTCGGCGATCTCGTGGGCGTCGGCCAGGGTGAGGTCCTCGGAGGCGGTGATGTTGATGAGGACGTTGCGGGCGCCTTCGATGCCGCGCGCCAGCAGGGGGCTGTGCGTGGCGCTCTCGGCGGCCTCCTCGGCCACCTTGTCGCCGCGGCCGGAGCCGATGCCCATCAGCACCGTGCCGGCGCCCTGCAGCAGCGCCTTCACGTCAGCGAAGTCCACGTTGATCTCGCCCGAGACGTTGATGACGTCGGAGATGCCGCGCACGCCGTGGTACAGCACCCGGTCCGCCACACGGAACGCGTCGGTGAGCCGCGTCTTGCGGTCGAGGGCGGACATGAGCCGCTGGTTCTCCACCACGATGAGGGCGTCCACCTTGTCTTCGAGGCGCCTGAGGCCTTCCTGCGCCTGCTGCATGCGGCGCGGGCCCTCGAACTGGAAGGGCGTGGTGACCACGGCGATGGCCAGGGCGCCCATCTCGCGCGCCACCTCGGCCACCACGGGCGCGCTGCCCGTGCCGGTGCCGCCGCCCATGCCGGCCGTGATGAACACCAGGTCGGAGCCGCGCAGCGTCTCGGCTATGCGGTCGCGGTCCTCCAGCGCGGCCTTCTCGCCCACCTCGGGGTTGGCGCCCGCTCCCAAACCCTTGGTCAGGTGGTCGCCCATCTGGATGCGGACGTCGGCCAGGCTGGTGGCCAGGACCTGCGCGTCCGTGTTGGCGGCAACGAACTCCACGCCGCGAAGCCCGTTGTCGATCATGCGGTTGACCGCGTTGTTGCCGCCCCCGCCCAGGCCGATGACCCGGATGACCGCGTTGTCCGTACTGTTCATGGCCATTCTCGCCTCACGCTCCCGACACCCATCAGAAGAAATCTTTCAGTATGTTCCTGATCCGGCCGATTATGCTCTCGCCCTCGGGCATAGCCGCTGGGCGCCGCCCCTCCCGGCGGGTCACCGCGCCGGACCCTTGGCCGTGCGCCATCCCGTAACGTACCAGTCCGACCGCCGTGGCGTGGGCCGGGCTGGCTACCACGTCGGCCAGGCCGGACACCCCGTCGGGCTTGCCGATACGGACGGGCAGACGGAAGCGCTCGTTGGCCACCTGTTCGACCCCCGGCATGAGCGAGGCCCCGCCGGTGATCACCACGTTGCCCGCCAGGAGCTCGAGGGCGCCCATGCGCTGCTCGATGTCGCGGCGCACGAAGTCGAGGATCTCGGTCACGCGGGGCTTGATGACCTGCGCCAACTCGAAGGTGGAGATGGAGGCGGTGTAGTTGGGGTTGGCCACTTCGAGTTCGACGTCGCGGTCGGCCAGCTCGGGCAGCGCCACGCCGTAACGGCGCTTGACGCGCTCCGCCTCGTCGGGCGGGATGCGCAGCAGCTGGCTGATGTCCTGGGTTATGTGGTCGCCGCCCAGTGGGATGACGGCGGAGTGAGCGAGCGTGCCGCGGCGGAAGACGCCCACGTCGGTGGTGCCGCCGCCGATGTCGATCAGGAGGGTGGTGAGCTCCTGCTCGCCGTGGTTGAGCACGGCCAGGCCGGAGGCCAGCGCCTGGACGACCAGGCCGTCCACCAACACGTCGGCGTCGGTGGCGCAGCGCCGCAGGTTCTGCAGGGGGCCCTGGGCGCCGGCCACGATGTGCACGTCGACTTCGAGGCGCACGCCGGACATGCCGATGGGGTCCTTGATGCCGTCGTTGCCGTCCACCACGTACTCCTGCGGGATGACGTGGAGGATCTCCATGTTGGCTTCCATGGGTATGGCGCGGGCGTTCTCGATGGTGCGCTCCACGTCCGTGCGGGTGACGTCGTAGCCGCGCCTGATGGCCGACATGCCGTGGCTGGTGAGCGCCTTGAGGTGAGTGCCGGCCACGCCGACCCAGGCGGAGCCCACGTCCACGCCGGCCACGCGCTGCGCCGCGGCCACCGACTGCCTCACGGCGGCGATGGTGCGCTCCAGGTTGACGACCACGCCCTTGCGCATGCCGTCGGAGGGCACGGTGCCCTCGCCGATGATGTCGAGCACGCCGTCCGAGGCGACCTCGCCGATCACTGTGCAGATCTTCGTGGTCCCGATGTCGAGGCCGACGATGATTCGTTCGTCACTCATTAGTCCTGCTCACTCCCCATGGATAGACAGCTATGCGGCCGCCAAGGTGGCTCACGAAAGCCGACCACTGCTGGCGCAGAGCCCGTGCGTCAGGTGTGAATAGCTCGCTGTCGTCCAAGAGAATCTCGAATCCTTCTGGCGAGTAGCTTATCACCTGCACACCGTAAGGCTTCAGCAGCCTAAGTAGCTCCAGCGCCTCCGGTGTGCGTGGCTCCCCCCACCCTTGCAGGCGAGGGAGGCCGCTTAGCTCACCGGCTGTTGCGCCTTGCAGGACTGTACCATCGTCCGCCCACGTACTCACGCCGTCGGTCATGGCCGGCTGGCGCTCCCGCACCGCGATGTGTATGTGATCGGGCCACTGCCGCACCACCACGGCGTTCAGCACCCAGGGGTCCTCGCTCAGGCCCCGCACCCGGCCGCGGGTGACCCACAGGAACGGGTCGCCCACGCGCACGCGGGCCAGGGCGGCTATCGTCTCCGGGCTGTGATGCTGCGCCCCCTCCACGGTGATCCGCTCCACCTTGGGGTGGAAGAGGCTCACCACCACCCCCACTCCCAGGATGAACAGCAGCACCAGCCCTGTGACTCTCACTCAGGTGACCCCGTCAACATCTCGTCATCCGTACGCGCCCCGCGGAGCGCTCCGTCAACCGTGGCACACCGCGCGACACGCAGCTTTACATGTCGAGCGGTGATCCGGACCGCGCATCAGCAGGCCCACCGCCGCCACTCCATCTCGAGCGGCACCGGCACCTTGGCCTGCACCTGGGCGAGCAGATCCTCCACGTCGGCGGAGGTGGCGTCACCTAGGTTGAGCACGAAGTTGCCGTGCTCGTGCGCCACCATGGCGTCGCCCACCCGCAGGCCCTTGAGGCCGGCCTGGTCGATGATCCTGCCCGCCGAGTCGCCCGCCGGGTTCTTGAAGGCGCAGCCGGCCGACTTCACCTTGGGCTGCCCCTTGCGCGCCGCGTCCACGGCCTCCATGACCTGCTGCACGCGCTCCGGCGTGGAAGGCGTGAAACGCAGGCGGACGCGGGTGACGATGGCGCCCTCCGGCAGTCTGGCGTGGCGGTAGGAGAGGTCGAGCGCCTCGGCCGGCAGGCGCACCAGCTCGCCGTCCACGAAGAGCTCCACCTCCTGCAGGGTGTCCGACATCTCGCCGAAGCGGGTGCCGGCGTTCATGGCCACGGCGCCGCCGATGACGGCCGGCACGCCCAGCAGGCCCTCCACACCCGACAGGCCGGCGCGCTGCGCGCGGCGCACGAGGCCGGGCAGCGGCGTGGCGGCCCCCAGCCAGACCTCAGCGGCGTCGCCGAAACCGCTGAGGTCGTTGAAGCTGCGCCCCAGGCGGATGACCCGGTCGCACACGCCCCCGTCGTCCACCAGCAGGTTCGAGCCGGCGCCGATTACGCGGTAGGGCTGCTGCGTGGCCTCTTTCAGGTCGGCCGCGTCGTCCACCTCCCACATCTCGGCGGGGCCGCCCACCTTCAGGGTGGTGAACGCCTTCAGTTCCACCTGCCTAACCCTTGCCATCGGCTCCACCTACCAGCTGGCCGCCGTCCGCGCTCCCCACGCCGGCCAGCGCCGCCGCCACGCGCCACACGTCGCCGGCGCCCAGCGTGATCACCAGGTCGTTGTCCGCCAGGCTGTCGTTCAGGTAGTCCGTGGCCGACTCGAGGTTGGCCGCCCGCGCCTCCACGCCCTTCTCCTTCAGGCGGTTGACGATCAGGGCGGGGGAGACGTTGGCTATGGGCTTCTCGCCCGCCGCGTAGATGTCGAGCACCAGCACCTCGTCCGCGGCGCTGGCGGCCGCCGCCAGCTCGGGCCACTGCCGCGCGGTCCTGATCCAGCGGTGCGGCTGCAGCACGGCGCGGACGCGGCGACCGGTGCCGCGCGCAGCCTCGAGGATGGCCGCCACCTCCGTGGGGTGGTGAGCGTAGTCGTCCACTATCAGTGCGCCGTCGCGCTCGCCCCAGATCTGCCAGCGGCGGCCCACACCCAGGAAGCTCTCGAGCGCCGGGATGGCCGGCCGGGGATCGTGACCCGCCTGGTGCACGGCGGCTATGGCGCCGGCGGCGTTCACCACGTTGTGGCGGCCGGGTACCGAGAGCTTCACCTCGAAGGGCGGCAGGCCCGGGCCTTCGAGCAGGAAGCGGCTGCCGCGTTCGTCCAGCTCCACCTGGCTCACGCGGTAGTCGGCTCCCTCCTCGAAGCCGTAGCCCACCGAGTCGGGGTGGTCGGCCACCAGTTCTCGCAGCGCCTGCCAGTCGTGGCAGTACACCAGCCGTTCGCCGCCGTCCGCGAAGGCGCGCGCGGCCGCCTTCAGCTCGTCGTAGCTGCCGTAGTAGTTGCGGCGCTCCTCGTAGTCGCCCGCCACGTGGTCGTCGTCCAGGTTGGTGAGCACGGCCACGCCGCATCTCAGGTGGGCGAAGCCGGGGTCGGACTCGTCGACCTCGGCCACCAGCCACTCGCCGGTGCCGTAGCGGTAGCCCCCCTCTATGGCGGGCAAGGATGCGCCGAGCTGCACGGAGCTGTCGGGGTCGAGGGCCAGCAGCAGCGTGGCCGCCATGCCGGTGGTGGTGCTCTTGCCGTGTGTACCGCTGATGCCGATAGCGCGCCGCCGCCCGAAGAGCTCCCCCAGCAGCTCGATGCGCCTGAGAACGCGGCCCTCGCCGTTCCGCGCCGCCACTAGCTCCGGGTGAGCTTGAGGCACGGCCATGCTGTGAACCACCAGATCCACTCCGTGCACGTGTTCGGGGTCGTGGCCGGCGCACACCTCGATGCCCGCCGCCGTCAGGCGGGAGGCGTCGAACGTACTGCTGTCGCAGCCGCTGACCTCGAACCCCTCGTGGCGGCACCACAGCGCCAGCGCCTGCATGCTGACGCCGCCGATGCCCACGAAATGGATGGTGCTCATCTCTCCAACTCTCCTCTCAGCGCGCTCAGTATCCGCGCCGCCGCCCCTGCGGGCGATCTCGAAAGCGCCGCGGCGTGCGCCGAGCGGCGCCACGCCGGCTGCAGCGCCGCCAACCATACTTCGGTGAGCCGCCCGGGGTCCTGCTCCATGTCGCGCTCCTCGACCACCAGGCCGGCTCCATCCGCGGCGACCGCTTTCGCGTTGTCGAGTTGATGGTCCTCGGCGGAACTCGCCAAGGGGACCATAACCAGGGGCACGCCGTGGAAAGCGGCCTCCGACAACGTGCCGGTGCCCCCGCGTGTGATGGCGAGGTCGGCGGCCGACCAGGCCACCACGGCGTCCACGTAGCCGCGCACGTGGTAGTTGGGATGGTCCGAGGTGCGCTCCCGCAGGGCTTCCTCCCAGCGCCTGCCGGCGGAGTGCAGAACCACGGGCCGCTCGGCCGCGGGCATGGCTTCGTAGGCAGCGGGCACCGCTCCGTTCAGAACCACCGAGCCCTGCGAGCCGCCCATCACGAGCGTCACCACGGCGTCCTGCGGCAGCCCTAGCGCGGCGCGGGCCTCCTCGCGCGGCACCTTGTCCTCGCGGATGGGGAAGGGCACGATCTCAGAGCGCCTGGCTTTCAGGTGGTCCAGCGCCTCCGGGTAGGTGCTCACCACGAGCCTGGCGCGGGACGCGAACCAGCGGTTCACGCGGCTGGGGAACGCGTTGCCCTCCTGAAGCACCAGCGGCGTGCCGGTGGCCACGGCTGCCGCGCAGCCGGGGAAGGAGGCGAAGCCGCCGAAGCCGACCACCATGTTAGGCCTAGCGGCCCGCACGTGAGCCACGGCGCCCCAGAGGCCGCCGGCGGCGCGGAAGGCCTGGCGCGGATCGGGCCTCGTGCGGTCCCACTTGCCGGCGGAGACGCCGTGGAACTCGTAACCCGCTTCCGGTACGAGCCGCTCCTCCATGCCGCCCTGCTGACCCATGAAGGTCACGCGCATGCCGGCGCGCTCGGCCTCCTGCGCCACGGCCAGAGCCGGGTAGATGTGACCGCCCGTGCCGCCCGTGGCGAACAGGAGGTGCGGCGCGCCGGCGCGACCCGTGGCCTGGGCGTTCACGCTCACCGCGCGGCCGCTCCCAGCTGGCCCTGCGCCAGCGCCTGCTGGCGCCCCTGGCGCGCGGCCAGGTGCAGGAAGCCGAAGGCGATGGCCACGGAGAACATGGAGTTGAGGCCGTAGCTCACGCCCGGCAAGGGGATGCCCGTGACGGGCGCCATGCCGGAGGCCACCAGGAGGTTCAGGCCGGCCTGCGCCACGATGTAGGTGGTGGCGCCAGCCGCCAGCAACGTGGCGGGGCCGGTGACGCTCCGCGCTATCCGCAGTCCCTCCACGGCCAGAAGGCCGTAGAGCAGCAGCAACGAGGCAATGCCGATGAAGCCCAGGGCGTGGTGGATGGCCACCGCTATGAAGTCGGTGTCCGCCTCCGGCACCCTGACCGGCCTACCGGCCCCGATTCCTACCAGGCCGCCGCGCTGCACCGCCGTCTCCGCCACGCTGGCCTGGTAGCTCAGGTCGGCGGTCTGCTCCTGCGCCCCCCACATGTCGAAGAAGCCCGCTATGCGGTTGCCCCAGTACTCGTACTCGCCCAGGAAGGGCATGACCACCAGGCCCGCCACCAGGGCGGCGGCCGTGGAGATGGAGACGATCCGCACGATGGTGGCGCCGGCCGCCACCATGATGGCGAGCGCGAGGAGGAAGATGAACAGCGCCGTGCTGATGTCCGGCTGCACCACCACCAGCGCGGCGGCTATACCGATGACCACCATGGGCCGCCAGATGTGCCAGTTACCCAGGTGGTTGTGGAAGAAGGTGGCCAGGTAGGCGATGACGCTCACCTTCATGAACTCGCTGGGCTGGAAGCTGACGCCGAAGACCATGAGCCAGCGCTTGCTTTCCGAGCCGCCGGGCGACTCGCCCTTGAAGAACACCAGCACGAGCATGGCCACCAGCAGCACGAACACGACCGGGCTGAGCTTCACCACGTGCTTCTCGCTCAGGCGCGCCACCAGGAAGGTGATGACCACCGCCGCCAGCACGCGGGTGAACTGCTCGAAGGTGGCGCCCGGAGCGGCCGTGGCCACCCCCACCACGCCGAGGGCGCCGAGCATGATCTGCACGGTGAGCAGCCGGCGGTTCATCTAGGCGTGCTCCGGGGAGTGCGGTTGGCCGTTGGCGTTCACCGTTGACGCCAGGGAGGCGCCCGCGGCGTTCTCTCGGCCGGCTTGCTCGACGGCTCGTTTGAACGCCGCGCCGCGGGCCTGGTAATCGGTGAACTGGTCGAAGGAGGTCGCCAGAGGGGAGAGCAGCACGGTGCCCGCGCCTCCATGCCGGTCGCGCAGGTACGCGAGGGCCCGCTGCACCAGCGTGCGCATGGTGGCGTCGCCACTCTCCTCGCTCACCCGCTGGATCTCGGTGAGGCCCGCGTAAGCCGCCGCGAACTCGTCGGCGCTCTGGCCGAAGGTGATGAGCAGGTCTACGTGACTGGCGACCAGCTCCTTCAGCCCCGTGAGGTCGGCGCCCTTGGCCTGCCCGCCGGCCAGCCACACGAGGGGCCTTCCGGACGCCCGGAGTGCGGCGGCCACGGCCAGCGGCCGCGTGGCGATGGAGTCCTCTATGAAGCGCACGTTGCCGATGGCGCCGGCGGGCGAGTAGCGGCCGGGCACGCCCCGGAAGGCGCGCAGGCCCTCCCTTATCTGCTGCCGCTCGAGCCCGCACGCCTCCGTGACGAGCGCGGTGGCCAGCGCGTTCGCCACCTGGTGGTCGCCCCGCACCTGCAGCTCTTCGCGCTGCAGCAGGGGGCTGCCGCCGAGGTACATCTCGCCGTTCTCCGCCAGGTAGGCGTCGGCGGGCTCCTCCAGCGAGAAGCGCAGCACCCGCACGCCGCGCGCCTCGGCCTCGGCGGCCCAGCCGCGCAGCACGGCGTCATCGGCGTTGATCACCAGGCTGTGGCCGGGGCCCAGGTTGGCGATGAGGTTCTTCTTGGCCCGGTGGTAGGCGGCCACGCTGCCGTGCCTATCTATGTGGTCCTCGCCCAGGTTGAGGATCACCGCCACGTCGGGCGCGAAGGTCGGGCACCTCTCGAGTTGGAAGGAGGACATCTCCACCACGTGCAGCGCGTCCGGGCGAGCCACGGCCGCGAGGGCGGGCACGATGTTGCCGCCCACCTCCACCTCCACGCCGGCCGCGGCCAGCGTGTCGCCGCACCAGCGCGTGACGCTGCCCTTGCCGGCCGTGCCGGTGATGCCGACGAAGCGGCCGGGCACCTGACGCCAGACCCACTCGACCTCGCCGATGACCTCCGCGCCGGCTTGCCTGAGCAGCTCGAGGTCGGGGTGGTCGATGCGTACGCCCGGCGCGGCGATGGCCAGTGCCGGTACGGTGCCCCCCTCGCGCATCCGCTCGAGCCACCCGGCCAGGTCTTCCAGGCGCGTGGCGCCCAAGGCCCGGGCCCGGTCGACGTCGGCGCCACCGGAGCGGGCCTCGAAGAAAGCCACCGGCTGGCCGAGGCCCCGGGCGCGCTCCACCACCGCCAGGCCGCTGCGGCCCAGGCCGTAGACCAGCAGGGTGCGGCCGTCGTCCGCGGGCTGGGGCCGGACCGAGGTAGTCATGCGCCGCCCCTGATGAGGAGCCCTGCCGCCAGGGCCACCGCCGTGACCAGGTAGTAACGCTGCACTATGCGGGTCTCGGGCCAGCCCGAGAGCTCGAAGTGGTGGTGCAGGGGCGTCATCTTGAGGAGCCGCTTGCCGCCGGTGGCCCTGAAGTAGCTGACCTGCAGGATGACCGAGAGCACGGCCAGGACGGGCATGATGGCCACGAGGGGCAGGTGCCAGACGCTGCCCTGCACTATGGCCAGACCGGCTATGGCGGCGCCCAGCGCCTCGGAGCCCACGCCGCCCATGAACACGCGCGCCGGGTGG